>DATMOD010000035.1:0-9128 GCA_035568355.1 Patescibacteria group bacterium | reverse complement strand
GGGGCAGAACCGCCAGGTGCCGTTTCATATTGTTCGCCGACTAGCTCTTCCTCGCTATCTGCGCCTTCATGGTCAAGCGGGAAATCGCTAGCATTTATATCTAGGTAGCAAGTGCCGGTAGCTACGACATCGAATGGCTTATCGTCGATAGAGAGATTTGCTTCGTAGCTCATGACGAACATTATATCACTAAGATAGGGTGTAGAAGTCCCCCCATCCTCCCGTCATCCCCGGCTACGATCGGGTATCCAGTTAGAATGGATTTCATTTTGTCCTGGATTCGTGAGTCAAGTTGGGAATGACGGGGAGGGGGAGTTGTACCACAATCTGGAGCGTGGACAATCATGAATGATAAGATATACATATGCAGCCATTTACTCAAAAATATGCAATTATTCAACTTCTCGAAGATGTAGCAGAGGGCACTGAGTACCTTGCTAGCAATTGGCCACTTCACGTAACAATCGTAGACGTGTTTGCGATTGATTGGGATGTCTTGACTATGATCGAGGAGCTGACTAAGCTTTTAGGCCATCACCAAGGGGCTTCTTCTGTGGCTACTGAAGATATGCTTTTTGGCCCTGAAAAGCAAACGCGGGTTATATTACTAGAGAAGACCGACAGTCTGGTTAAGCTCCACTATGATGTAACCCAGCTGCTAGAGCAAGGTGGGTTAAAATTGAACAATCCTGAATTTGCAAAGCAAGGTTTTTTACCTCACTCAACAGTGCAACAGCATGCCCGGCTAAATAAAGGCGATAATGTAGCCTTTAGTGCGCTTAGCATTATTGATATGTTCCCAGATGAGGACCCTTATAAACGTAGGGTTTTGAAGACTATTACGATTAGTGGTGGCTGAAAACTCTCTAACACTAGGATCAGATCAGCGGACATATTTATCAGTTTCTCGTAGTGAATAGATCCGCTCAATAATCGATACGACAGCTAGACCATCTTGGGCATCTGTTGCTACCGGAGCTTTTCCATTGAGGGTTTCCACGACATTTTGGATGACAAAATCATGGTTGTTTGCAGATCCCATATAGGCTCCATAGTTATTGGCGGGTCTGGTCGCTGCCAGTAGTGGTAATTCATAATCTTTGACATGGCAGTGCTCTACCTTATCCATATACTGGCCGCCTATTTTGATGCTCCCCTTGCTGCCTATAATAGTGAGGCTACTTTCGAGGTTTTTGTCCCATATGGCCGTTGAGTAATTGATGCTCCCCATGCCACCACTGATAAACTTAAAGTCAATTATGCCACTGTCTTCAAAATCAGTCTGTTTAGCATGCTCAAAATCAGCGAACTGTGCATGTATGTCTTTAATATCTCCGAAAAGCCAATACATAATATCTATAAAATGCGAGAATTGAGTAAATAATGTTCCACCGTCCAGCTGTCCTGAACCTTTCCAGCCACCCGTTTTATAATAACGCCCATCTCTATTCCAATAGCAGTTGAGCTGTACTATATGAATGTCACCAAGAACGCGCTTATCAATAACATCTTTGATCCACGCCGAAGGAGGTGAAAAACGATTTTGCATGACACAGAACACGTGCTTTTGCATCTGATCGGCTAGGGCAATGATCTTTTGACAGTCAGATATTGAAAGTGCCATTGGTTTTTCACAAACGACATTCTTATTAGCCCTGAGGGCTTTAAGCGCATGCTGAGCATGTAAGCCATTCGGCGTACAAACACTCACCACTTCAATCTCAGGATGTGATGTGATCATCTCGTCTATATCTTGGTAGTAAGGTTCGGAGATTGACTCTGTGTCCGTCATCTTTTTTGGCAAGATATCACAAACTGCAACTAAACGTGCAGCTGGGTTTTGTCGCACCATATCTGCATGGCGTTTTCCGATGTAACCTTGTCCTATAATCGCAAAGTTTATTCTTTTCATGTTCTAAGTCTTTAGTAAAATCTTCAGTTCAATTCCGGTCTATGGACCAGGCTATGTATGGTGTCAGCTAATATATATATAGTATAATGATTTAAGCATATTGTCAATTAGGCTCGTTCTCAACTTGATGAAAGTGAAGCCGCGACAGCTGTTTTGATCTGTAGCGTAAGAAGCCCAAAAGCTCTGTCAGAGCAATAAGGGATTAGAGCTGTTGTTAAGCTATACTAACGTTATGAAGAAATTTCTGATTACACTCTCCATAATCGCCGTAACAGCTCTGCTTTTGTATGCTTCATTGCTGCTCTATGTTAGTAACAAGGCAGAACAAGATACAAAAGTAAAATCAGATGTCATTCTAGTTTTGGGTGGGAGTGCCGTCGGCGGCGTCACCTGCTTTGGACCAATATGCCAGCATGGTTTTGTACCACATCCTCATGATAACCCTTGTCTGGTTGCCCGAGTAGATCACGCAGTTTCTCTTTACAAAGATCACTACGCTCCAAAGATTCTTATGTCAGGTGGGACCGACAAAGGTACAAATGTAAATGAAGCCGAGACCATGAAAAAGCTAGCACTCGCGGCCGGGGTACCTGAAGCGAATATTTTAATGGAGAAAGAATCAACTTCAACGTACGAAAACTTTGCTCTGTCTGAAAAAGTACTTAATAAAGCCGGTTTACACTCAGTCATCATAGTTACAGACCCGTACCATAATGCCAGGGCCGAACTTGTAGCCTCAAAATTACACTTTAAATATTCTTTGTCTCCGGCTAGCAATAGCCCTTGCTGGGAGCAAGATAAAAATAAACCTTTTACTAATAGGGACTCTCGCCGAGAGGTTTTTGCTTTGATTGGCTATAAACTCTTAAATAAAATATAAAACAGTCACAAGTGGTTTAGGCGTATAATAATTTGCATGGAGCATATACGCAGTAGCCCAGTTACTTGGGTAGGGGAAGAGCATCTTGGTTTTGTAGTTAACGCCGCTTTTTCTGATGAGAACAAACACGTCCTTACAACTTGGCTAGAGGGCCTACGTGAGATATCACCTGCAGGCATCTACACAATGAAGCCGGATAGTCTACACATAACTGTTCTGGACTGGGTCGCCCCCTTGTTTGATTATGACGGCGTTAACAAGCGCGCACTTTATGAAGATCTTTATTCTAGCTACAACCCTGCCTTCCGACGTATAACGGGGGCTATTAAACCATTCGATGTGCATTTTACTGATCTGCGAGTCATGCCCGGAGCGATTATACTTGTCGGTCAAGACGGCGGGCAGTTCCAATCCCTGCGTCAAAAGTTCATGGATAGTGTTACCCTGCCTGGGGGAGGCAAACAGCCACCAAATATAATACATAGCTCACTTGTGCGCTTTGTTACACCAGAGATTGATCTGACACCAGTTGAGGCTTATGCCAGCAGCCATCCTATTGACCTGACGCAGCGTATTAGCGAGTTTCGTCTGGTAGAAACACGGCGTGAGCCTATGCAAGATTTTAAAATTATTGATGCGTATAAGCTTGCGGATTAGATATTTGTATTACCTAAGACTACCTAATTAGCCAATGTATAGGAGGATAAAATGACAAAACAATACGACCTGATAGTCCTAGGCAGTGGCGGAGCTGGTTATCGTGTGGCCATGCGCTGCGCAGAAGCTGGCTGGAAGGTAGCCGTCATTGAAGAAAATAAAATTTGGGGTGGTACCTGCGATAACCGAGGCTGTATGCCAAAAAAAGTTTTAGTTGGTGTCGCTGAAATGTCTGATTTAAGCAGACGTTTTTATGAACTTGGTATCGTTACAAAACCCGCTGAACTCGATTGGGCACAGTTAATAAAGTTCAAGTCGACATTTACTAATCCGATATCTAATGAGACCAAAGAGCCGTTGCAAAAAGCCGGGGTTGACCTTTATGAAGGCGCGCCAAGGTTTGTTAGCGAAGACACGATTGCAGTTAATGGCGAACAATTAACTGCAGAGCATATTCACATTGCGGTCGGCGCTAAGCCAGCCAATCTAAAAATAGAAGGCGCCGAACTGCTTGTAACCAGTGAGGATTTTTTAAACCTAACTTCTCTACCAAAACACATTATTTTTGCTGGTGGTGGTTACGTTTCGTTTGAGCTAGCTCACGTAGCAGCCCGCTTTGGTGCAAAAGTAACCATTCTACATAACGACGACCACCCGTTGCCAATGTTTGACCCCGATACAGTCAAAACACTTGTAGCAGCATCCAAAGAAGCTGGAATTGAAGTTATATTAAACGCTGCAGTCGAAAAAATAGAAAAAGCGGGTGCAGCACTAGTGATTCGCGCCGCTAATGGGCAGCAATATAATGCCGATCTAGCGGTCCATGGCGCTGGTCGGCCACCTGCTTTTGATATGTTGAATCTTGAAGCAGCAAATGTCAAATATGAGCGACGAGGTATAGTTGTGAATGAATATTTGCAGAGCGTGTCTAACCCCAAAGTCTATGCTGGTGGAGATGCTGCCGCGGCTGGTCCACCGCTCTCACCGGTTGCCAGGCTGCATGGCACGATTGTTGCTGATAACTTATTAGGCAAGAAAACCAAGCAACCAGATTATCGTTCGACCCCCAGCGTAGTGTTTACTGAACCGGCATTGGCTAAAGTTGGCCTAACTGAGCAAGAAGCTAAAGGCAAAGGAATAGATGTACGGGTGCATACCGAAGACATGTCATCTTGGTTTGATGCCAAGAGGACTAATCTTAAACACACTATGGCCAAAACTCTAGTAGATAGCCAAACCAACAAGATAGTCGGAGCTCACATAATCGGCAATCATGCCGAAGATCTCATTAATATGTTCGCACTAGCTATAGAGACTGGGCTAACCGTTGAGCAATTTAAGGCGCCGATTTATGCTTTCCCTTCGCCCAGTGATGATGCCCGGTATATGTTATGAGCAAAATAACCCGTTATGTCATTGTCATTTGAATAGTCTTAGCTGCTATACTTTTTTATATGGCTGGGCCTGTCTCACATATCGTATACGCCGAAAAAGCACTGCAAGATTTCTTGCCCGAAAAGGATAAGCGACAATTTGCAATTGGCAACATCTTCCCAGACATTCGCTACCTAGGTGTCATCGATAGGGAATTAACGCACTTTAAGGATGTCACGCTCAAAGATATACATAAAGAAGCAGATTCTTTTAGAGCGGGGATGTTATTTCATTCAATAATTGATGAGACTCGTGAAGCATTTGTATTAAAACATGATTCGTACTCCGGCCTGCCCGACTCCCACCTTTCTACGATTGCGCTGAAAGTTTGCGAAGACATAAGACTTTATCATGAAGTTCAAGACTGGCATGTATATATCGATTACTTAAAGACCATTGAGCCAGAAGAAAGAGCATTCAATATCCCTACAGAAAGAATCGAAGAGTGGCACGCTATGCATAGGGCATTCTTTGCGGACTTTCCTCCCAACGAAGATAATAAGTTCTTTTTTGCCCTTGGGTTTAACAAACAACAAGTCTCTGAAATCTTCGATCTAGTTAAAATAATCATACAGAGTAACATTGTAGATAATTATTTATATAACTTTTACGACAATTTAGAGCAGCTTCTGGCGGAACAATAAGAAATGCCCCTCGTTCGCTTCTAGCGGGTGCCTTTAAGTCGTTGGCCTAAAAAAGCTACTGCGTAGCCACTGAGAGTGGCGGCTTCAAGTAAAAATTGGATATACGGAAAACGCAGACGGTCTAGGTTATTTTGTTTAGCCAGACGGAGCTGCCACCACCAATACAGTGCCAGTGGGCCTAATAGAAATGTAACTAGGCCGATGAGTAGTCCGAAGTAACTTGTGATAATTGTAAGGAATAAAATCATCACGGGGAATGGGAACATTGGAGGTAGACGATTTTCTTTACGGATCTGTATGTAGGCATCTTGAGAACGCTCGAAGGTTTGCTTAACCCATGGCTCAAGTGCGCGACGATGTCGATGACCTACTCTAGCGTTGGAAGAGAAGACGATACGGTTATCAGGAAACTTCTCGTAGAGACGCGCAGATACATCCGAGTCTTCGGCCGCGCGAAGATTAATGTCGAAACCACCGATGTCGCGTAGGGACGCTGTTCTATAAGCAGCATTGAGTGTAAAAATCTCTTGCAATGGCTGACCGTCCTGCATATGCAGATGCAGAGGAGTGACCATCTGGCTAATATAAGCGGCTAATTTAGAGAACATGGACTTCCCGCTACTTAGCCTATACGGAGCAGGGTTGCCGTAGCCTGAAGCATCCATGTAGCGTTCGGTGGGAGTGTTTCTTGTGACGGCAAAGACCCGGCCTCCGACACCCATGACCGCCCCATCAGCAAAAGGCATAATGAGGGTTTCAACCCAGTTAGTATCCGGCAGGCAGTCATCGTCGGTAAAAGCTATTACATCTCCACGGGCCGCTGCTAGGCCGGAGTTTCGACCTACGCCTAGGCCCATGTTTTTAGAGTGGCGAACTAAGCGCACGTCGAAGCCTTCTGCAATTTTGGCTGTATCATCAGTCGACCCGTCGTCGACTACGATAATTTCGTAGTTATCCTTAGAGTAAGTCTGAGCTTTGATCGCAGTAAGAGTCTGGCCGATATGAGCGCTACCGTTAAAGGTGCAGATGACAACACTGACATATGGCAACTGTGATTTCGATGTGGATTTATCTGTAGCCATTGCGTAAGGTCCGATTTAACTACAATCCTCGCACGCAGTTATCTTAAGTTCGTTTGTAATTTTGTATATTTTACCATCTCAGCAACATTTTGTCTAAAACTCTCAGTAATTCTGAACGGTAAAACGGATATACTGCAGATAATCAGCGTGTGTGCTAACAGATAAACGTGTTAGATTTCCGATAGTATACCCTTTAAAACGTATGTTACTGTTCCCATCGTAAGTAACAATAAGGAGAAGAGTATGAGAAACAAATTAACTATTACGGCAGCAGCTATAACGGCGTTGGTTACTATGACGTCTTACGCTGCGCCGGCATTCGCTCACAATAACCAAAACAACGACGATCAAGACGATAAGCCGTTCGTCTTAAATACAAAACAAGTTGATCTGGCGCCTACAACCGATCCGACAGCGATTGGTCAAACCTACGCCCTGACTGAAGACGTTTTTGACAAGGGCGGTAAGATGGTTGGGCACGATGGAGTCTCGTGTACGGCCACCCGCATAATAACGACGGGCTCAGAGTTCATCTGCATGGGCGGTCTACGCCTTGATGGTAGAGGTGAATTAGAGGTACAAGGCCTGTTTACTAAGGGCGAGAAACACATTGTTGCAGCCATTACCGGTGGCACTGGTGAGTTCAAGTCAGCACATGGCCAGGTAACTATTGATGTTATCTCTGACACTGAACGAAGCATAAAGGTTGAGCTGGATGACTAGAGCTTAGAACAACAGCCTGCTAGGAGATTTTACACACAGTTTTTCTCTTTCATAATTTCGACAAGCTTCGGGAATGCTACATAACCCTTGCTTTGCTCAAGATTAAAGTGCCCCTGGTTCGGCATGACCAATATTTCTGCTCTACAGTTTTCGGCAACAAACTTAGCTTGCTCTAGTGGGACGTATGGGTCGGTATCTGAATGTATGAATAAGAGCTTGGTGGAGTTCTGCCTAATTGCCTCCCATGCGAATGCGACATCAAATAAACTATTGTTGGCATCCCACTTGAGTGAGTTATCGTGAAAGACCGAAACAGCAACTATGCCGCCAATTTTGCTCTTGTTCTCTTGGGCCAGAATAAGAGCAAGAATAGCACCACTTGAATGGCCAATAATGAGAGTGTCTTTATTAATCGGGAACGGACAGTTTGCATGCACAAAGTCAGCTTCAGCACGGAGAGATGGTTGCTCGGGATTTGGCAGTTGCGGCAACCACACCACTAAGCCTCTGTTTTCTAGCTCTGCTTTGAGCCATTTGAACCAATTGCTGTCGGGTGAGCCCATCGTGCCATGTAGAATTAGAGCGTTCTTCATATTTTCTTGTAGCTTTGTGAGGGAAATTCTTCTAAGACTTCATGCTCTTGAACAAAAATTTTCTTTTCTCGTATCATCTGCAGAACAGTTGTTTGCTCCTCAAAGGGCACAAAACCTGTCATGATTTTTTGCGCTAGTTGTCGGACGACATTTAAATCAATAGAATTTCTGAATCGAAGGATTGTAGTATGGATTATTTCTGGAGGCATGCGAGTACCATCGGGAGGTGAGAAATTACTAATAAAACCTTTACGGAAGCGTTCGAAGCTGCCATCATCACTCGCTTTTAAAATAACAGCCGACGGGGAGGCCTCAATCGCATAGAACTGAGAGGTTATGGTGAATGGGCCAGGAATAGTTTTATTAAGGGCTGCTGTCGCCAAAGGTCGAAGCCGCGAAAACAACGTCGCTCTGTCTTCCTTGTATTCAGCATCGGGCGTAATAATATGGGCAAACGTTATATGTAATTGATCACCAGATGGTGCCCATAAATTATCTTCGCCGAATCGTTCAACGAATTGACTTTGGATATCTGCAATTCTCTGTTTACTAGCTTCCGAGAGTGGGGCTATGACTATATATCCTTCAGATGGATGTTCAAACTCCGATGGTTGAGTGAGCAACTGTTCTGGCATGCATTTATAGTACCAATAAAAGATTCTAAATTAGAAGTCGCTTTTCTTTTGGCAAAACAGAGAATATGATGCTAAACTAACCCTAACCGCTATGCACAAAAACAAGACTAAATATCTAAAAACAAAAATAAGCTACAAACTAAGACTATGCACTCTCTAATCTCTTCTCTCAAAAGACTTATCCTTGGGGCCAAGGATAAGTCTTTTGACTCTAGGTCTCTTAGCTCTAAGTCTAAACCTAGTACTGACTCTAAGCCTAAAGCTAGCTCACTTACAACCGATCCTGACCCCAGCTCCAACTCTACTAGTCTTAGCACTAACTCTACCTCCATCTCTCCCCCCAACACTAAATCTCCCCCTAAAACAACTACAGGCTTAATCCGGCATATCTATACCCAACCTATACCAAGACTGATAAGTCTTGGTATAGCCTTCATCATAGTAATCATTGGCTATACATTAATATCTTCCTTTGCCGCCTCTCCCTACAACAACAAAATGCTCCTCTCTCCCAATGGAGATGTCTTCTGGATTCATGATGATACCAGGCACTATGTAGGTAATGACT
>DATMOD010000034.1:0-11345 GCA_035568355.1 Patescibacteria group bacterium | reverse complement strand
CTTGAACTTTCCTGAAGGCCATCCAGCTAGAGATGATTACGACACCTTCATGACAGAAGAAGGCCTAATCCCCCCCGCCCACACTAGCACTATGCAAAATCGAGTTTTTAAACAATTTGAATTGCCAATTAGAGTAGTTATACCTGGGCGAACCTTCCGTAACGAAGACGTTGATGCCCGACATGACCATACCTTTAATCAATTTGAAGGCGTCTATGTAGATAAAGACATAAACGCCGGCCATCTTATCAGCGTTCTGCAAGAATTCTTGCAAGAGTATTATGGCCAAAAATTAGAGACACGCATGCAGCCTTTTTACTTCCCATTTACCGAGCCCAGCTTTGAGTTTGCGCTTAGTTGCCCGTTCTGCCAAAAAAAGGGCTGTTCTATTTGTAGCCAAGAAGGCTGGATCGAACTGCTTGGCTGTGGCATGATCCACCCTAACGTCCTAAAAGAAGGCGGCATAGACCCTAATAAGTACACTGGTTTTGCGTGGGGTGGTGGTATTGATCGCTTAGCGATGATGAAACATAACATAGAAGACGTTCGCAACTTCCACTCTGGCAAATTAGACTTTTTGAGGCAGTTTTAATGACAGAGCTCCCAAACTACGCCTTTATTGACAGCCAGAATCTTAATTTGGGCGTTCGGTCCCAAGATTGGCGCATCGACTACAGCAAACTACGCCTTTATTTGAAGAATAAATACCGGGTAGAGAAAGCCTTCCTATTTATAGGCTTAGTCCCTCATAACCAAAAACTCTACACCGAACTACAAAGTGCGGGTTTTATTTTAGTCTTTAAGCCTACTGTTCAATATTTTGAAAATGGAGTAGAAACCGTTAAAGGGAACGTAGACGCCGAACTAGTGCTGCACGCTGCTGCCCTGGAATACCCTAATTACAATAAAGCGATTATTATTTCAGGCGACGGTGATTTTGCCTGCCTGATTGAATTCTTAATAGACAATAACAAGTTGCTGCATGTACTCACCCCTAATCGTAAGTATTCAAAGCTTTTAATGCCCTATGTTAGTTACATTGTAAGGGTTGATCAGTTGCGAAAGTCCCTGGAGTATACGCACAAAAAAGACCAGCATCGGCGGTCGGTCGAAACCTTAGGCCTATCTGGTCATGGTGATACTGAGATTATAGCCAAACCAGGCGACACTGTCAACGACAAAAATGATAATGGTTCTTTGGATGATAACGCAGTTAATAGGAGCCAGGACATATGAAAATCAGCCTAAACTCTCTACGATTTTTAAACCAGCATTATGGCTCCGCCGGCGAACCAGCTCCAAGCGGCGTTGATGATCTTTTAAGAAAAATTGGCGCTCAATTAGGTGCGGTAGAAGATGTTATACAATTCGGCAAGCAGTTCGATGGCGTAGTGATTGTTAAGATTAGCAGCTGCTCTCCCCACCCCAGTGCCGACCGATTAAAAATCTGCATGGTAGATGATGACGGCGCAATAAAAGACGTAGAACGAGATCAAAATGGTCACGTACAAGTGGTGTGTGGAGCACCAAACGTGCGCGCCGGATTATTAGTCGCTTGGTTGCCACCTGGCTCGACTGTGCCTAACACCGTAGGTAAGGACCCATTTGTACTTGAAGTTCGCGAGCTACGCGGCCAAAAAAGTAACGGCATGTTGGCCAGCGCCAAAGAACTTGGCCTGAGTGATGATCACGATGGCATTTTAGAGATCGACGAAGAGCTTGGCCCTATCACACCCGGCACGAGTTTTTCTGATGTCTTCCATCTCCGAGACGATGTGGTGATCGATATTGAAAACAAAATGTTTACCCATCGCCCAGATTGTTTTGGCTGGCTAGGCATCGCGCGTGAAATTGCGGGAATATATAACCTCCCCTACAAAAGCCCAGATTGGTATCAGCTTAATCCTAAGTTCCCAGCAATTGAGGTTCAACCCCTAAACGAACAGCTAGAGCTAGAAGTCCACAACGAGCTGCCAAAACTTGTACCACGGTTCACAGCAATAACTTTAAAAGATATACAAATAAAACCCAGCCCCGTCTGGCTACAGGTTGATCTTGCCAGAGCTGGCCTGCGCCCAATTAACAATATTGTCGACTACACCAACTGGTACATGGTACTCACCGGTCAACCAATCCACGCTTACGATTACGATAAGGTTAAAGCGCTAACAGACACCAATACTGCCAGCCTGACCGTTAGACATCCAAAACCAGGCGAAAAAATTACATTACTAAATGGCAAAACTATCGAACCTTGGCCTGAAGCAATTATGATTGCCTCTGGCGAAAAATTAATTGGTGTTGGTGGCGTAATGGGCGGAGCTGATACCGAGGTAGATAAAAACACCAAAAATATTATTATTGAATGCGCCAATTTTGACATGTACTCAGTTCGCCGAACCTCTATGGCGCACGGTTTGTTCACCGATGCTGTCACTCGCTTTAATAAGGGTCAAAGCCCCCTGCAAAACCTAGCCGTATTGGCTAAAATTGTAGATCAAGTCCAAAAATACGCTGGCGGTAAAGTCGCTAGCCCAGTAATCGACGATAATCACGTGCCAAAAGAAGCTATGGAACGCGGAAGCCTGAACCCAAGCGTTAAGGTTTCGGCTAAATTTATAAATGACCGATTAGGTTTAAAGCTTACTATTCAAGAAGTTCGCGAGTTGTTAGAAAATGTGGAGTTTAAGTTTTCTAATGACGCAGACAAAGATCCAAACGATTCAATAGAAATCACCGCGCCATTCTGGCGGACTGATATAGAAATACCAGAAGATATCGTAGAAGAAGTTGGCCGCCTTAAAGGCTACGATCAATTGCCTACTGTTTTGCCCTTACGCCCGACTGCTGCTGCCAGGCTACCTGTACTCGAACAACTTAAAAGCCAGACTCGCGATATCCTGGTAGCTGCCGGTAACAACGAGCTACACACTTATAGTTTTGTATCATCTAAACTACTGAATAAGACTGGTCAAGAAGTCAAGCCTGCTTTTAAATTACGCAACGCCATGTCGCCAGAGCTAGAGCTAATCCGTACCAGCTTATTGCCGAGCCTAATAGATAAAGTTCATCCTAACCACAAAGCTGGCTACGATAAGTTCGGCTTGTTCGATATTGGCAAAACTCACAACCGACACGAAATTGGCGATGACAATCTGCCGGCTGAACGTATTGGGCTTAGCTATGTTTTTTCGGCCGAGCCAAAGGCAGCAGCTGAATTTCACGGTTCAGCGTTTTATCAAGCCAAGTACAACCTAAACCACCTTTTGGGCCAACTAGGTGTTGAGTATATCTTGCAGCCGCTCAACACTCCCAAAGATTGGTGGCTCAAGAATATAGCAGATTTGTTTGAACCAAAACGTTCGGCTGTCATTCTGGTGGGTGGTCAACCTCTGGGCATAGTCGGTGAGTTCAAATCCGAGATAACTCACAACTTTAAGCTGCCTAGCTTTGCAGCCGGCTTTGAGCTAGACCTATCTGCGTTACTCGGCCAATATAATGCCGCTTCACGTTATCGACCATTGCTTCGCTTCCCGGCTACCGAGCAAGATATATGTTTTAAAGTCGATGTAGGCGTCAGCTACCAGGCTATCGAAACTATAATCCGCCAAACACTGGCCGAAGATTCTGGGCTTAGGTACAAAGTAGCCCCGATCAGTATTTACCAAGCTCACGACGACACAACTCACAAACAGATAAACTACCGGCTAAGTCTTCAACACCAAGACCACACCCTAACTACCGATTATGTGAATGGCCTTCTAGAAAAAGTGGCCCAAAAAGCGACATCAATACCAGCAACTAGAGTTTAACGGATAAAAATATGAAATCACTCCTAAGAATCTTAAAATCAGCTAGCAACTTGTGGCCATATTATGTAGTGATTATTCTTGTGTCTGTTGTAGCAGCACTGGTGAACCAGGTGCAGCCGTTCATCATCAAATCAGTGACAGACCAGGTAGTGCTGGTTCTGCATGGCAACAGCCCAAATTATATGACTGGCTTATGGCTAGCAATTGTATTATTCGGCTCAGATGTTGCGTCTACCCTGTTGTCTAACTGGGGCGGATATTACGGTGACATTATGGCCGCCAAACTTAAAAAACAACTCAGCGAACGCTACTACGAGCACCTGCTAAAACTGCCGCAGAATTACTATGACAAAGAGCTAACAGGCACCATATCTAACCGGCTTAACCGCACAATCTTTGAGCTCACCAACTTTATGAACTTTTTCTCTAATAACTTCTTCCCGATGATCCTTACTATGATTTTTACCCTAGTCATAGTCGCCCACTACAGCCTAGAAGTCGCCTTTTTGCTGTTTGTGATATACCCGCTGTTCATGTGGCTGACTACTGTTACCAGCAAAAAATGGCAGCAACAGCAATCGGCAAAGAATTTACAGACCGACATAGCCAGCGGTCGATTTACTGAGGCAATATCTCAAATTAAAGTCGTTAGATCATTCGTTCAAGAGCGACGCGAGCTCCGCCACCTTAGCCATAACTATCAGCAGACAGTTGATATCACCTATCAACAATCTAAATTGTGGCACAGCATGGATATCTGGCGTCGATTGGTGCTCAACGTTATATTCTTTATTATTACAGCCTTTATTTTTTGGCAGACACTCAAAGGCAGATTTACCCTTGGTGAAATGTTCTTGTTATTGCAGTTCTCACTACTCATGCGCATACCACTGTTCAGTATGAGTTTTATTGTCGATCAAGTTCAGCACGCTATGGCCGGCAGTAAAGATTACTTTGCCGCCTTAGATTTGCAACCAGCAATAGTTGATGCCCCAGACGCTAAGACCTTAAAAGTTAAAACTGGTGAGCTTAAGTATCAAGATATCAGCTTCTCTTACAATCAAGGCGAATCCACGCTCAGCAATATTTCTTTTACAATAGAGCCGGGCAGCAAGGTAGCATTGGTGGGCGAAAGTGGTGGCGGCAAGACGACTGTTACTAACCTACTTCTGCGTCTTTATGAGCCTGACCAGGGACAAATACTTATTGATGACACCAATATTCAGGATGTCACGCAATATAGCTTGCGAAAGAATATTGCAGTTGTTTTTCAAGATCCGTCTCTGTTCAGTGGCACGATCAGCGAAAATATTGCCTACGCTAAACCCGACGCAACCAAAAAAGCCATCATAAGAGCCGCCCAGGCTGCTAACGCGCATGACTTTATAGAGAAATTGCCAAAGGGCTACGACACCGAAATTGGTGAGCGCGGCGTAAAACTGTCTGGTGGCCAAAAGCAGCGTATTGCTATTGCTAGGGCTCTGCTTAA
Source organism: Patescibacteria group bacterium (assembly GCA_035568355.1). Classification (GTDB taxonomy): domain Bacteria; phylum Patescibacteriota; class Saccharimonadia; order Saccharimonadales; family EFPC-124; genus DATMOD01. Next base: position 6,044 of record DATMOD010000034.1, on the reverse strand, counting down.
AGACGCACCAATACTGATTTTAGATGAAGCCACTAGCTCACTTGATAGCAAGGCCGAAAAACTGGTGCAGAGTGCCCTAGATACGCTTATGAGAGGTCGCACAACCCTGATAATCGCACACCGCCTAAGCACTATCGCCCATGTAGACAACATCATCACCATTAAAGATGGCACTATAGACGAAATTGGTACGCCAGCAGAGCTAGCTACAACCAACGGTATTTACGCCGAACTACTCAACTTGCAGCTGAATGTTACAGAATCAGCACACAAGAGACTAGAGAAATTCGACATGGTAGGCTGATTGCCCATAACCAAAAAGCATTGGTTTGCATACGACCGGTGAAATTTGTATAATCACATCTGTAGAATAGTGGCGAGTGGCCAAGCGGTAAGGCGCCTGCCTCTGGAGCAGGAGATCGTAGGTTCGAATCCTACCTCGCCAGCCAAGCATTGCATCCAACTAGACCCGAGCGCCTAAGTACGCATATGATCTGTTGGGTATAGTGCCTTGCAGCAAACGAAAAGCTTTAGCTATCCCTAACTAAACACTACCCAATTTCCGCAGGCAACCAGTTTGCCTCTTTTGTCTTTAGCCCAAGTTGCGTCCATATCTTCCATGTCTCATCTGGCTCCATAAAGAAAACGCCCCAGTCATCTGGGGCGGGTGTTCTGATGGTGAATGGAAGGTTGCTCATCGCATCAATCTCTTCCTTTAAATCTAGCCGTTTGGTCGGGTTCAGAGTGGCAGCTCTCTCATTCTCAATTCTACGAATTAGATGGAGCCAGTGTTTACGTACCATACTTAGACTGCCCAGTGGATTGTTAGTAATAACGATTAGAGCGGCATGCTTGTCAGTGAGCTCTTTGGTTGCTTCTTTGATACTTGTAGCTGTGAGCTTGTTGAATTCGGGCATTGTAAGGTCTGCTGTAGGCTTTATGAGAAGCAAACCAGTGGAGACAAACTTAGAGGGGGACATATAGATCCTTTCTTGCCCCTAGCAATTTAAAAACACAACAAACCCAGCTCAATTTACAGATTGAGCCCTTGAGTCACGGGGTGTGATGTGTTACCCTCAATAGCCAGGAAGTCAGATTTAGTGCGTGATTTTGTTGTTATATAGGCTATACAATATTAGGCTACAACAAAGATTCGCAGCCTGTCAATAAGGTAATTTAGTTTTTTGGTAACTAGCAGTGCAATACTTCAAAAAGAATGTGGAAATCGCTAGTCTTTACGGCGTTTCCGAATCGGCTGTTCGCAATTGGATCGAAGCTGCCCGTGAGGGCAGGCTTAACCTAGAGCTACATGAACACGCGGGTAGATTCTTTATTGCCAGTACGCCTAATAATAAACTCATCATGCAACAGCAAGCCGAGCAAGGGAAGAAATACCGCAACGCCGCTCATCACCGAGTAATAACCCCTGCCCCAGAGTTTTATAAAATCTACAATTCAGCACAAGTCGCTGATATCGTCTCAGAACTGGACATCTACCGAGAAATACCCCTCAAGTACAGTTACTTCAATGGAGGAGCTGAATTGTGGGATAAACACGTCCAGAAACTTATAGATGAGCCAGCTCTTGATTTTTGGACATTCACAAACAAGTTGATGAATCTAAACAAAGCATACATTGGCGATCTACTCGGTGATTCAAGACGAGTCAACATTATCGACCTTGGGGCTGGCACTGCAATGCCCGACAAAGTGCTTATGACCTATCTGATAGAGCAAGGTATTCTCGGTCGCTATATAGGCATTGATCTAAGTGAAGCCATGCTGAGCATAACACGCAAAAACCTAACCTCCTGGTTTGGTGACCAAATAGCCATCGAAACTTATGTTAGGGATATCAACATTGAACGGTTTAATGACCTACTCATTGAGGAGTCCTTTCATCATTCGTCCAAAAAACCGATTAATATTGTCCTGTTACTCGGTGGAACGATTGCTAATTTCAGATCACCCAAACAGGCTCTAGGCCTAATTCGCAGCAGCATGGGCAGGAATGATCTTTTGATATACAGCGAAAGGCTGGATACCTCAAGTTCAAGACCGTATTTTGATTTCAGTCCTGAGGTTGAGAAGCTCGAACAGTTATCTGCACGCCACCGTATAATGCTCGACTTACTCAACATCGATGAGAGCTGTTATGAAGTCGAGCAGGTCTTTGATGAGAAAAAACAAGAACGATTTATCCATGCAAGACTAAAAGTTTCTTTGTCTATTCGTTTTGAGCTAAACGGCGGAGAACGCACGATCGATATTAATAGAGGTGAAACCATCCTAATATGGAGAGGCGGCCAAGATAGAGATGTTCTCGGATACGTTCAACAACTTAACGAGAGTGGTTTTAATATAAATAGCTGCTCAACCATGGACAATGAATACTTTTTGGCGATTGCTGCGATCAAAGTTTAGTGTAATACTGCGCGTTCAGCAATAAAGATCCTAGAGCCCTAGAACTTCTAGAGAAAAGTATTGACGATAGCGGCTTACACAGAGAGCTTATTGTACATAAGTATGCAGATACAAACAGCGATGTTAGAATATATCAAGTAACTCATGGAGTGTCAGACTAATTACGTATTCAATTTTCACCAATATCTACCTCTTAGATGGCAACAAGGTGTTCTTCCTTCATCGAGCAGCTAACAAAGCCGTATGGCCAGATGCACTTCTGGGTGTTGGTGGCAAAGTAGAGCCAGGTGAAGAATTACATGAAGCAGCAGCACGTGAATTCCAAGAAGAAGCTGGCGCAACCCCAACAGACCTGAAGCTCATAGGTACACTATCTTGGCTAGACGAAGACAACCAAAATGGTATTAACTATATATTCGTCGCTACTAAATACTCCGGCAACCTCCTGACTTCGTGTGATGAAGGTAATTTTGAATGGGTCGACGTACGCGACGCGATGGTGGACCCGCGTACCGCCATACACCAATTACGCTATCTGCCATACGTGGTAAATGGCGAGCATTTTTCGCAACATATGCACTTTCAGGGAGCTTTCTCTGAGGGAAATATTACCAAAGACTTTAACTCAGTATCATACACCAACCACCGTATGGCTAAAGGTATCGAAAGCATCGGCGTTGCAACCAGCAACCCCGGTAAACTAGAGTTCATCAATACAATACTATCGCCTTATGGGGTTCGCGCAACCCAAAATGATAAAGGAGCGTCAGTTGACGTCACCATTCATACAGCCGATCCAACGTTGAATAGCTTATTTAAAAACGGCATCAATAAATCAGTAGAAGATGCCGGCATAACCTTTACTCCAGAAAATGCCATCGATTTCTATGCGGGCAAGATTAATAAGCCCATGCGCGCTACACTAGAGTACACCCTACAACAACATGGCAAATCATCTACTATACTCATACCAGCTCAACTTACTAATGACCCTGCGTATAACGATAGTATCCGAGATAACTTCTTCTGGAGTTTTCTGCGATTTACTGTCGATGATGAGATGAAGAGTTATGTTGATTTATCGGACGCCGAGAAGTCTGATACGTTTGGGTTGTTAGCGCAGGCTATCATAAATAAGAACACAGCGAGGTCAAAATGATCGTAGTAGTATGCAGTGCTGTTATAGAGAGAGATGGTTCTTTTCTTGTAGTTAAAGAATTCAAGAAGAGCGCTAGCGGTAAGTGGGGTATCCCGGGTGGCAAGCTTGAAGAGGGAGAAACCATACAACAATGTCTCAAGCGTGAAGTACAAGAAGAGACTGGCTTCAGTATTAAATCGTATAGTCTTATTCGTATAGTCAACAAGCCAATGACTCACGAAGGCAATACAGTCATAAAGTTCATATTCTTATGCGACCTGAGTGAAGAATCTATATCTGTGGCCGAACATGAATACGAGTTTTTATCGCTCGAGCAACTAGCTGATCTAGATCGTGAAGGGTTGATAAGAGGGCAAGAGATAGTCCCCCTATTTCGTGAGGTAATGGCTAAATCTGGTAAAACTAAGACGGGGTATGATGAGCTTATACAGATAGTGTGAGCTAGAAACTTGGAGAATAACAACCCATATGTAGTTTGAAAGCTAGAGGGGTTCTAGACCGAGATGCTCAGCCAAGAAAAATGACGAACACATGTGTTCGTCATTTTTCTTGTATATTATTTGTACATATCGCACCAAAACATTCGAAATTCAAATACTTTGGTGCGAGACAGAGGAGGTGATCTTGTCTCGCGTAGCTTCATAAATGGAGCTACTGGTGAACGATCAGCCCAGCGGCGTACAGTAGCAGGTGCCGTGGACCTCGATGCCATCCTCGACACGAACGGGGCTGAAGCCCCACTGTCGCGATGTGATCGTCCTGAGCGTACCGTCGCCACAGGCCAGGTTGGCCAGCAGGGTGCCGGTAGGCCAGTCCCGAAGCGAACCCGTGCGGTTGACGTACGCGAACGTCGCGCCCACTACCATCGCCCGGAGCATCTCGACCGGCTGGTCGAGCGCAACGGCGCCTGAGCTCGGCTCGATGTGCGCCGGTGTGTCCACCAACGCAAAGTATGTGCCTGGAGCCAGCTCGCTCCACGTGAGAGCGGGCGTACCCGTGTCACTGACAGGATAACGGTAACCGTCATCGGTCGTCGTCATGTGCAGCTTCTCCTCTGTCGTGATCACATAAATGTGATCATTGAAAACCAGGGTTTAGCCTGGAATTACCTGAAGATCATATCATATTTACGTATATAGGTCAAACACCCCGTACTAACCCACCACCTTTGCAACCATAAAAGGTAGGCACCCTAAACTGTAGTTACACCACATAATTACAGAAAGGAGCCTACCGTGGCTTATTCTACCAACCCTAAATCTGCCTAGAGCGAGAGCTTTAGCTGAGGGCGAACGTAAGTGGCGATACTTTCTTAAAAATAGCGCCTAGTCAAGAGCATGTTGATCAGACTGGGGTAAATGACTACTGCAGAGTAATTGCTTGACCGGTTTCATGTATGACATTGCCAGATTGAGTCTCGCCATTGGTACAATCAGAAGAGTAACCGTAGGCACCAACTTTAGGAGAAAAGATAGTACTAAAATGGTTACCTATCACCTGTAAATTCTTATCCAGCCAAGGGCAATAAAGCGTGTAAGCACCACCAGCCAATAGGTTGTTGCTAACTACTGTGTTAGTGGTAGTAGGGCATCCGGTCCGCCTTGCCGGGTCGCAATTATTGATATTGATAGCCGAGGTGCCACCACACCCTGATCCATCATTATGGCAGCCAGGAGTGTCACCATAGAAGGTATTGTGACTTATTATCATGTCACTGCCGTCAGCCGACTGTAGACCATCAGTGTGGGCTAGACGGCTCTGATACAGATCATGGATGTAGTTATCTCTAATTTCAGCACTGAGGTCAATGTCAAAGCCATTCTCACAATTATAAATGTTGTTTCGCAAAACAAGTACATTATTATCACCTATAGCAGTTCCGCCGCCGTTACCGTTGACATTTACATCATCACAAGTAATCTCGCTATCTTGTATGGTAAGTCTGTCAGTTATTGGCCCTATAACATAGCCGCTGTGGTATTTTGTAGCAGCAATATTGTTGACTACACTTGGCGCGCAACCACGAGCATGAACTTTGGAATTTTTGATGATAACACGAGGAACGTTAATTCTTAAGCAACTATTGACGTTCTTACCGTCAATCACTGTGCCCGGAACGTTTATGTCTGACGGTCCACTATAAGCACTCAATACCGTCCCAACCGGTACCCCAGTATTACTACCATCAGGAAACCCTCCAGATACCGGTCCCGGCCCTGGCACAGGTGTCGGGGTTGGCACAGGTCCCGGTTGTGGTGTTGGAGTAGGCACTGGGCTAGGTCCAGGACTTGGTGTAGGACTAGGACTTGGCCCCGGGCTTGGGCTTGGTTTTACTCCGTAGCAATCTACTTGGTTAGGACCCCAGTCTCCTAGGTTCCTATGTCCGTCTACTTCGCCTGTAGGCATGACATAGACTCTTTGTAGAGTGTCTGTGTTTGGGTCTTCTGCATTAGCTACGCAG
>DATMOD010000033.1:0-11324 GCA_035568355.1 Patescibacteria group bacterium | reverse complement strand
TATCCTGGATTGAAGATCGTGATATCAGCCTGCGAATTCGTAAAAAGTTCCCAAGCGGGCATTTTTACTCTATGCCTGACGCCGTCATAAAACACGACCCAGCTATGAGTTTAAAGAAGTTTCTTCTACGACCATACAAACGTGGCCCAGCCACTCTCAAATTTCACAACCAGAACCGAATCTCGCTGCCTATATTCCCATCTCCATTATTATTCGTATTTGCGCTTACTATCGTTGCGTTCACTAATTACCGGTTCCTGCCGATCGTTGCTCTGGTCTTTCCACAAGCACTATTCTTTTGGTGGTCCATCCGTAGCCTAATAGACAAGAAACCGGCTTATCTTGCTTTCCCCTACCTGCAACTGGCCGAAGAAAGCATGGTTATAGTCGGACTATTTAGAGGTTATCTTAGCGGACCTAAAGTTTTTCTGTCTACTTCCTTTAGTTTAGCGATTACCTCTCTTTGGGCCTATGGTGTAGTTAATGGTAGCAATGGCCTTCTTAAGATAGCTCTGTCGATCTGCTTCTTAGCACTTGTGCCTGGTTATTTTTGCTTCAGAGCAATCGCTGGTTTTAGCAAGAACGAATCCAAAGCCAATATATTAAGTTATTCACTGGGGCTAAGCCTAATATTGCTAATGCTAACCGGTCTGGCCGTTAATCAAATATCTTTATTCGTGGGTAAGAGCCATCCACTTACACCTCAATTATTAGTACCCTCCATTACTGCGCTGACGGTAGCTTTTATTCTTGCTGCTTCCCTACGAAAACGTGTAAAAAGAGAGTCTTTAGCCATCAAAGAAGCTTTTAAAAAGCTAGTGCGAGCACTCCCTATTGCTGCCATGTGCGTTAGCTTGCCAATTTTGGCTGTTGGCGGCGCCACAACCCTAAACAATGGCGGGTCTAACTGGTTAAGCATGACCGTCTTTGGGTTGATTGGGGCATTATTCATAACCCTAGCCTGGAAGAACAAAAACGTGGCCAAATATTACCCACTGGCACTTTACAGCATAAGCCTAGCCATTCTTTTGGGCACCTCTATGAGAGGCTGGAACATAACAGGACATGATGTCATGCAAGAATATCAGGTATTTCAGCTGACTCTTCAGCACGCCACCTGGGACATGAAATACTACCAAGACGCTTACAACGCTTGTTTGAGCATTACGATTTTGCCCACCATTCTGCAAAAACTTTCAGGCATCAATGACCCTTACATATACAAATTCGTTTTTCAGCTATTCGCGGCAATGTTAACGCCAATTATCTACCTGACTCTTCGACATCACACCTCCAAGAAAATAGCTTTTCTAGCAGCCTTTACTTTCACAACCTTCCCTACATTTCTGACAGATGTGGCCATGCTTAACCGGCAGACTATTGCCTTGTTGTGTTTTGCGCTCTCGCTGTTAATAGGGCTTGATACCTCGCTATCAAAAACAACCAAAAGAATACTCATCCCTATCTTTCTGGCCGGTATGATTCTGTCGCATTATTCAACAAGCTATATTGCTTTGGGCGTGCTAGGGGTCACCATCCTACTCGGCTACATGTTAGTGATTGGCGCAAAACTGTTAAAAAGAAAAGTTAACCATAAGGCCGGACTAATATATAGCCTGGTCTCTGTACTATTTGCAGCTCTAGTGATTTACAGCTGGGGGACGCTTGCCACGCACACATCTGGCAACATTACTAAGACACTAACTGGGCTGGCCACCAGCACCACCAATCTCTTAACTAATAAATCGCCTAAGTCAGTCAAAAAGCCAACCGGCAGTTCTCTTAACCAATATATAGCAGACTTAAAACAACACCGAATACTGCCCGCAACCGCATATTACCCAGCTTCAATCATCAATGCTTCGCCTGTAACGGAGCTTCCCCCTCAGACAATGACACCAGAATCTGCGACTCTAAGTAAGCTCCATGTACCCCAAGCATTGCTCACAACTATCTTTAATGTCATTCGCCAAGGGTACGCCGCTGCGCTAGTTGCGCTCATGAGCCTTGGTCTGTTGCTGATGTCTTTACGCAAGGTTAGTACCAAGTTACCAAGGCAATATACCCTACTAGGCATTGCCAGCCTAGCAATCATTGGTTTGCAGGTAGTCGCTCCATCAGGCGTAATCGATTACGGAATCCTGCGAGTTATGCTACAGAACTTGATTCTACTGGCTCTGCCAATTATATTGGCCAGCTTTTGGATTCTTAGTAAAATGCGAATACCAGAGAATTGGCAGCCACGTATCATTGCACTTACCCTGCTCGGTTTCTTTATGATACTGTCTGGTTTTGTTTCGACACTTACAGGTGGTTTCAAGCCGGTGCTGGCGCTCAGCAATTCGGGATTTTATTATGAAGCCTACTACACACATCAATCAGAGGTGACAGCCGACAGATGGTTGCTAGCGAATTCACCAAAGGGCTCGCACGTATATTCAGACGAATTCGCTAGGCGCAAAATGATCACCTATACAAATTCGACAATTTTTGCACAGCCGGTTTTAGCGCCAGTTGTAATACCTGTCGATAGCTATGTTTATCTAAGTAACGGCAATACGACATCTGGTGTGGTGCCACTATATGTGCCAATTTATCTAAGTGGTAATTTAGCATCTTACAAACTGCCAAAAGAATTCTTTGACCAGAACAAGAATCTACTCTACAACTCAAGCCAAGTTGTTATTTATAAGTAGCCCAGCTCTCACTATGATCTGTCAGCCCATACCCCCGGCTACGCATAGCATCAATAAGACTCGGCAAAAGCTCACGAGTATGCGCCCCGTTAATATGAAGCAATACGACCGCACCAGGGTGCAATTCTTTGAGTATCATCTGCTGCATCTCGTCGGCACCCATTCCTGTCCAATCTCGACCGTCTATGCTCCAATAGCATATTACATAGCCTAGCTTGGCGGCGATTTTGCGCACACGATCGTTATACCTACCCTGCGGCGGTCTCAACCAGGGCCCAGGTAGCCCACTGGATATCTCACGTATGATGTCGGCTTCGGGCAAATCCCGCAATACAGCGTGCGAAAACGTGTGGTTGCCGAGTACATGCCCTTCTTTTTGAATAGCCTCGACAGCCTCAGGATTTTTAATTGCCCAATCACCCTGCAGAAAAAAGGCTGCTTTTACTTTCTTGGCTCGTAAAATTGACAAGATATCATTGACCTCTACGTCGCTACCATAATCATCAAAAGTCAGTAAGATAGAGTCGCTGTTTTTATAGCAGCGTTTTTCAAGCGAAGTAGCACCTATCCTAAAATCAGCATAGGCGTGCAGGACACGCGAGAGTAGCCTTCTGGCCGGGAACAGAAACTGAGGTGTTCTTACAAACATTTTTGTGTTATTCTAACATGGATGAAGATAAACGTCAAAAAAAGACATGGCCGCCGCAATCTGTTCTTGGCCATCATAGTAGGGTTAATTTTACTAGCACTCTGTGGCGTATGGCTAAAATCATATGGTGTAAATAATCATGGCCTGACCCAGCATATAACTAAGCCTGTGATCGTTGTAAAAGACAAGATCATCCCTATTCAGAACACATATGGTATAGCAGCCGGAAGCTCTCTAACCCACGTAGATAGCCAAACTATGCTTGAACAGCTCGACGGCATTGCCGCACTAGGCGTGCAATGGGTGCGGCTTGATTTTGATTGGAGCATCGTTCAGCCTGATGATAGCCACACGTTTGATTGGTCGCACTACGACAAGATTGTAGCCGCAGCTAATGATCGTCATCTTAACATTCTTGGCATTTTAGCCTATACCCCAAGCTGGGCAAGATCTTCGACTTGCCCAGATTCATCTAAGTGTGCACCAGCCGATCCAGCGCAATTCGCAGCCTTCGCATCTGCAGCAGCCACTCGCTATGCTAGCCAGGGCGTACATTACTGGGAAATCTGGAACGAGCCCAATAGCCATGATTTCTGGAAGCCTAAGTCTGACCCCGTAGCCTACGTTGAGCTATTAAAACAAACCTGGACATCACTAAAAAAAGCCGACTCCAAAGCCTTTATTATTACAGCTGGTCTTTCGCCACAAGCAGATACTGACGTCTCTTACTCACCAATCAGCTTTCTAGCTGGAGTATATAAGGCTGGTGGCAAAGATTATTTTGATGCAGTTGGCGATCACCCATACACCTTCCCTCTCAGCCCAAAAAGTAAAGAGAACCATGCCTGGAACCAAATGGTCGCGACAAATAAGAGTTTACGACAAATAATGGTCAGTAACGGCGATGGTGATAAAAAAATCTGGGTGACCGAGTTTGGAGCACCAACTGGTGGCCCAGGTACTGTTTATCTGGTGGACGAGAATCAGCAAAAGCAGATGATACTAGACGCACTGACTCTCTTTAAAAGTTATAGCTGGGCAGGGCCTTTCTTCTGGTACTCTTACAAAGATGCTGGTAATACGCCCGATACTAACGAAAACTTCTTTGGCTTGGTCAGATATGACAGCACGCCAAAGCCTGCGTATAATACTTTCAAGGACTGGATTAGCAATAATTCATTAACTAATCATTAAACGGAGGGGTTCGATGAGCACCAAACAATACCTTAAAGCACTTACATTCTCGGTCTTTGTTTACGGCTTTGCTGGTTGGATATATATTGCACTTAACGCTGCTTCTCACCCCGAAACGTTATCCTTACCACTCACCCACTTATTACCATGGCCAAGAGAAGACACCTTTGGAGCCGTGTGTTTTGGTGTTTCTTTTATCGCATTACTAGCTTATAGAATACTTAAAGAAGCCGAAACTCAAACTAAAGGCTAAAGACTCGCCCGCCTTTAAGATTCCAAGTAGTCACTCTGGATTTTCCAGGGTGACTACTTGGAATCTGGTACCAGACTACAACCGACTCATTAGACCGGCTATCACACCCCATCCAAAAACTAGATGATGCAATAATAAACCAAGCGGATTAGAGGAGTGGTTTTTGATTAATGGTACAAGTACAAGCAACGGATAGAATGGCACAAACAGAGTCAACGGTAAGCCTAGAATAAACAACGGATACATCCACACATGTGGTTCATTGCGCAATAATTGCCGACCGTGAAGTTCCCAATGTTTTCTAAACAATCTCGCCCGGGCATACCCATAATCATAGGCACGGCGTATCTGTTCTTTTCTATCACCCCAGTCATGTGCTATCGCCATATCAGGGTTAAAGTAAATTTTAAACCCTGCATCGGTAGTCCGCCAAGAAAAATCAACATCTTGACCAAATAAAAAGCGTTCATCAAAGTTGCCGACACTCTCAAAGACTGAGCGCCGTAAACCAACGTTGATTGTCGTGCAGTCATTAACGTAGCCTGCCTTTTTTTGCGCGTTATCGTAATGCACAAGGTTTTTGTCGTTCAAATCGTTCACTGGACCACAGACAATGTCTTCACCAGATCCAATAGTCTTAGCTATAGAGGCCAGCCATTCTGTTGACGGCTCGCAGTTAGCATCAATAAATGCAATGATGTCACCCCTAGCAAGCTCCAAACCACGATTACGCTGTTGAGGTGTCGTACGTTTGTTACTGACGGGAAATTGCTCCCAACGCACCCAAACGTTCTGAGCTTTGATATCTGCCAGGATATCATGGTCAGAAGCATCAACTACTATCACTTCATAAGGCCGATCGAACACACATTCTTTAATACCTTTTAGTGTCTGGGCAATACCGCGGTCGTTTTTAACAACTACAATCACAGAGATTAGTGGCTTGGTAATGCTTGCTGGTTCTTTCATAATATTCCTAGATCCCTATGCTGTGTAGGCTGCCAGGTCGATCAGTTTACCAAACTCAACATCGCCACTGACTGGCCGGATATTAACCGCACCGCTACCAGGAGTAAAGGTTAGCTCACCAAAATATATTTTATCGCCTATAGAGTATAAGTCTACCCGAACATACGGAAAATCTGCTGAGAGTTCTCTAGCAATTTGCAGCATAGTGGGCAATGTTTTTGGTTTTTTTGGTAGATTCTTAATCTCACCAAAATTTGATACTCGTACATAATCTAGCCGCTTCCAGCTTAAATCTAGTAATTCAGACCGGTGGTCAACAAAACGGTCATTATCAACCTGGATGACCTTTGGCTGGCCTTTGGCACAGTAGATTTTATAATCAGGCAAATCTTTGGTCGCAGAGTCCTCTAAATATACTTCACAAATTATACGAGGTACGCAGGGTTTATATTGCAGTTCACGCTCTTGTTTGTAAAAATCCTCTTTTTGCCAACCAGTTATTCGGACCTTAAGCTTTGGTAGGTCGATGGTCGACTTGTCTTTACAGATATAATTGTAACCGCAGCCGTGGGTTACCTTAAGAACAAACTGTTTAGGCAAATCATCAAAGGGTATGTCATCAAAATTATCCCAAACTCCGAGCAGCGGAACGAGATACTGAGCACCGATTTTCTCTTCTACATAAGCACGCGCCGTATATTTATCGGCATACAAAGCAAATTGCTCTAGGTTCCCATAGAGTTTAAGCCACTGTAATTTATCTGACCAGCGCTGTGGGTTGCGCAAATTCGGGAATCGTTTGTTAATTTTGAAGAACAACAATGGTACATAAAGCCAGTCTGGCAATGAATCGTAGATCTGTTGGCGGAGTTTTTCTCGCATTTAATATCTAATGCCTCAGTCCACCTGTTTCGCGTTTGATGTCTACATTATACAATAAACTTCCGTTTTATGCACATAGAGTCTATTCGTAATTATGGAGAAGCGCCTCTATCACCCAAAGAAAGACATAAATTCACTCGTGACAGGTATGGCTAGGCTATAGGCTTTAGCGACTGATGTCTGGCCGCTGACCGGTGCACCGACAGAGGGGTCTGTAAATGCAGTATCTTGGCCGGGCTGCATAGACTGCAGAGTAGATGGAGCCTGCCCTAAATCGTAGAGTATGGCTAGAAGAGCGTTCTGCCAGTTTAGATCGATAGTGCCACTAGGGCTCGTACTAAGCTGCCAACGGGTTACCGACACCCAACCACGCCAGTTGCCGGTATTAAAGACTAGGGCTCCGCTGCCTGATCGATAGATCGTAAACCCAACTGTGACAGTACCTGAGGTAGTGTAGATTGTCTCATTGGCATTTGATCCGGTTGTATAAGAGAACGACATCGGGCTAACATTAACAAGATTTCCAGGCTGGCCGGCCGAGCCATCTGGAGCATCTAACTCATAACCAATAACATTAACCGGCGTATTGTATGTCTGCCCAGTTGTAAGCGCCTGTATTGAGGATGAGTTACGCCATATCGGAGAACCCTTAGAAGCAAATGGCACACTCAGCCCAGTCTGTATTGGGCCGGACGCTACGAATAGCTGACCAGTGAGAGCATTTTCGCGACGAATATCGGTGTTATTAACCGTTCCGGCATTGGTGCGAGTATCCCGCCAAGAACCAGTGAATGATACTGGGTCGTAGCCAGTACCAGACCAACCTGCACTGACATCGGCTGTCGCAGAGTCTTTATAACAGATAAGTGTTCGCTTATTAGTATCACCAGCAGCGAACCTTGTATGCCAGCCCCCGGTATTGCTTGAATTTATAAACGTATTAACTCCCGCCAGAATTGCATTTTGAAATGCAGAATACATCGTTGCAGTCCAGTATTCATGATGTCCAGATATAATAACGAGACTGGCCGTGTCTAGGCTATGCGCATTACTATCTAGATCGATGTCACTAAGATAAGTTGTGTTATAACCTTGAGCCTCCAAAAATAATAGCAGGCCAAATTCACTATCAAAGAGATACGTGGTTGACGCGGTGGATGGTGTCGAATACGGCCGATCAAAACTAACTGCATAGCTTCGATGAGCAAAGTTAGATGTCGCACCGTCAGTCCCGATCTGGTACAAACTCCTGCCAGTCCATGTACCAGTGCTGAGATTGCCTTGATTAGTGGTTGCCCCCCAGACGTTGTAGGCTTGATGCGTGCTGTCTGGTGTAACAACCACTGTCTTGCTGCTGACGCTAGAGCTCCGAACAACAAAGTGCCCGACACTCACTTGGGTGGTGACATCGGTACGGCGAAAGAGCACGTAGTATATACCTGATGGCGTACCGCTAGGGACAGTCCAAGTAGCATTGGTTGTCCAGGCACACGATGTTGAACCAAGCGTACCATCCACTGTCGGAGCTGGCTGGGCGGTAACTGTGCCTGTTATATAACCAGCTTGATTACCAAGCATATTTCTGGCGCCATAGCTGTCCCACCCATAAAATCCGAGCCGATAGATCTCCACACGAAAAGGGTTGCTAGTACTATCTACTTTAAAATTCACAGTATCGCCTACCGCGTAAGAGGCCTTGTCAGTATAACCTGCGATTGTACTATTAGTACTGTTACTGATACTGAGAAACCAATTGCCGTTGTCAGTACCAGGGAGCGTATTCTCAGAGACAATTGCGTTGGCATAAGCAGGGACAGTTGCGACTCCCGAAGTATCTGTGTAAGCTACCTGGGCAGCAAAACAGGTTGTCGATGTAAGATAGGTACTAGTAGCTCTATAATTGCCGGCTGCCAGATTCTGGGGATATTGATGGGAAGCGTCAACATCAGCCAAACCAGAAGCCCAAATAAATTGCAAGCCGCCAGCAGTTTGGTTACCAGCTGTCGCATATATTTTGCCAAGGGGGCCCATTTGGCGAAAACGGTTAGCCGCAGAATAGGCTACAGCTGTGCTCGCACTCCATACTGCTACAATTAACGAACTGCTACTCACTGCAACAGATGCGGTTGGGGCGACTTGAAAATCAGACGCCTGAGCATTCGTGACACCAGCACCGTTATTAGAAGCCGCATTAAAGGTCAGTCCTGCCCCCAACTCATATACAATGCCTGAAACATTCTCTGCGCCGTTCAGCGATACTGCTAGACTCGTCTCGCCACCAACTGCTACTTTGTCGGATATCGACACATCTTGAGCGCCACTCCCGTAGGTCGTGCGTTTAGTAAAACCAGTAACAGTTGCGATCGCCCCGCCTGCACACACAAAAACCAAGGTATTGCCGACGGTAGCGGCTTGGGACAGAGTGACAGAAAACGTCGCTCCACCAGCCTTAACATGTGACCAGGTGGTCGTTGCAACATTCTGAGCCATCTAGTAGCCCTTCACAAAAGCGATTACATACCACAACTGTGCAGTGGAATTGTAAATCGCACCCATAAAATCTCGCTTGTTAGCCGTGGTAGAAAGCACTATAGACGATACATCAGTGCCCAGCTGGAAACCTCCTGTTCCAGAAGCGAGAGTAATAGTTCGACTGCCTGTTGCGTCTTGAATAAGTTCCCAGATTACCCTTTGGCCGTCAGTGGGATTGGTCGGGACACTGAGTGTTCGATTACCGCCAAGCGTGACTCTAAACATACTGCCGGTATTAGCGTTAGTCACAATAGTCGCCGCATCCGTCAGAGTTTGAGGCGAGGGTGTGATTGGGTCACTACCGTTCAAAGAGTGAGTCGAAGCATGTGCGCCAAGCTTGTGAGTGTGATCTGAATGAGCAGCCGTAGTTGCTGTGCCAAGAACACCACCCGTAGTATTAGTGTTTGGTGGTGTAACGGTTGTCTCAAGTGGTACACCCGTCTGCACCCAAGTACCGGGCGTACCAGCCGTCGTACAAACCCACATCTTACCGCTTTGATCAATAACAAAGTCACCAATTGCAAACGTTCCAGATGCTGGCGCTCCACTGGCTGTGGCGCCTACATAACGAGAGACAGAAGTGGCGCCGGTAAGGCCGGAGGCAGCAAGGCTTGGCGCCGAAACGGCTCCAGTAAAGGTCTGAGCAGACGCAGAAGATTTGTCAGCCGAATTAGTTACTTGTGATGCTACGTAGTCTCCGGATGCTGGGGCGACTGCTCCAGTCCGCCCATTGAATGATGTCACGCCGCCATTACTTGAGCTAACTTGCTTCCAGCTACCCGGAGTTCCGGCAGCCGTGCAAATCCATAATGTGCCAGTTTGATCAACAACAACATCACCAGCAAGGAATGTGCCCGTTGTTGGAGATCCGCTACTCGTGCCTCCGACATAACGCGAGGCAGCTGTAGCACCGGTTAGACCGGTCACTGCTAAATTAGGCCCAGCAACAGCACCAGCAAAGGTTTGGGTTGAGGTTGAGGATTTATCAGCTGCATTAGTTACCTGTGCCGCCGTATAATCTCCGGCAGCAGAAACAACTGTGCCAGTCCGAGTATTGAATGACGTTACGCCACCATTACTTGAGCTAACTTGTTTCCAGGTGCCGGGTGAACCAGATATTGTACAAACCCATAAGGTACCGGTCTGGTCAACCACGACATCACCCACTGCGAAAGTTCCAGATGTTGGCGCTCCACTGGTTGTAGCTCCGACATAGCGCGAGGCAGCTGTAGCGCCAGTGAGGCCAGAGGCGGCAAAGACCGGAGCAGTCTGATTACCAGTAAAGTTGTTACTAGCCGTACTTGGTACCGCGCTCCAACTGGCACTATTGCTACTGGTGGCTACAATCCCCTGCCCATTACTCGGAACTCCTGTAACGGCCACTACGCCAGATTGCATAGCAGTATCTGCGCTAGAAAGGGAAGTTTGGACACCGGCTGATAGGTTGGCCTTGGGTATCCCGCCGGGTGGCTTTACATACTTAGAGGCAACAGCGTCTAAAGCAGTTTGAGCTACTGGGTCAAGATGGCTTGCCGGTATACCACCACTAGGTTTGATGTAGCCCCCGGCCGCCACAACAGCATCAGCCCGAAGCGTACCGTCAGTATTGTGAGCTACCTCAAGAAAATCATTAAGGATATCACCCCAAACACCTTCATCGTGACCTGGGACAGGGAGGCGGTGTGCCATATATACTTTTAACCTCAATAACACATTAAACCAAACTAACGAAAAACACAGGAATGGTTATGTTTATAATACAGTATGATTGAGCGCATGGAAATGATGCATCACGCCATAACGCACCCACTACTCTCTACGCATGTAGTCAGAAATTAATTATCTGACCGTTATCTTCAAAGGTATTATTGCTCCAAGTACGGGGTCTCCAGCTGCTGCCATCGTCTGTACTATGAGTGCCGTAGGCATAGCTATTGCGATACCATTTGTTATTAGTAAAGTCCATTGTCTTTAAAACAGGAGTTGGGTTCGCCTGCCCTGCAACGGTTACGGTATATAGAGGATACGTACCACCACCTAACCAGTTACCATCCACTACTACATTGTCTATATTGTGCCAAGTCGCAGCGATATAGAGTGGGCTGGTGTTATGTTGCCAGCTCTCATCAGCATTAGTCTGAACTAGATT
>DATMOD010000032.1:0-7734 GCA_035568355.1 Patescibacteria group bacterium | reverse complement strand
AAAAAGGCAACGACGGCTGTCGGTAAAGCTAACCATATAATCACCCTCAGCACAGTTTGCAGTTCTCGCTTAAACAAATCTGGTCGCCCTTGAGAAATGCGTTGGGTCATTTTAGGAAAGGCAGCAGTAGAGATAGCCACTCCAATTAGTGTAACTGGCATCATATGCAACATAGTCGCCATGTGGTAAGCCGATATACTGCCGCTTACTAATCTAGACGCCAAGTTAATCTCTACTAGATTGTTAAAATAATCTATACCCTGATCGACTGAGCGCGGAGGCAACAATCGCATAACTTTTTGCAAGCCAAGATTGCGCCAAAAAATTTTAAACTGATAGTTAAAATCCATACCTATCATGCCAATGCTACTAACTATCAGCTGTAAGATAGACCCAAGCACCACGCCGAGCGCCACCCCCATAATGCCACCGTCAAAAATATGCCAACCAAACAAGCTGATGCCGTTGGTAAAGAACAGTATGCCAATGATAATCCCGACACTATAGATAAGCGGCGCCAGGGCAAAAAAGAAAAATCTCCCCACCGCCTGTTGCATGCTAGCTAGCACACTAGAAATAGCAAACAAAAAAGGATTAATAGCCACCACCCGCATCATAGCTATTGCCAAATTACTTGTGCTCTCGTCTAAGCCTGGCGCAACAATATATTTAACCAATGGGGCCGCAAAGATTATTATCAATATACTAGCGGCTAAGGTCAGCATCGCGAATATATTGATTAGGCTAGACGATAACTCCCAGGCCGATTTTTTATTCCCACTGGCTAATCGCTCATTAAAAACTGGTATAAAGGTTACGCTAAGAGCACCTGAGATCAAAAGAAAAAACATGAAGTCGGGGACTGTAAAGGCTACCTTATAGGCATCTATAGCCGTTGGGTAAGTGTTGAAGTAGCTGCCATAAAGTAATTTTTCTCTATAAAAACCCAGCAGGCCGGCCACTAGGGTCGCACTAGCCAATAAAGCCGCCGCGGAGCTTAAGCCAACACTGCGATTTGCTCGATTTAAAAATTTATTTACCATTTAACAGCTAATTTTAGGTATCTTCCTAACGGCCATTATAGCCTATTTGAGTAAATGGCTGAGCAACTAAGCAAGTATAGATTCTTTAGGAGCTTTGGCATCTTTCAGGATCTTCTTAATCTCATCGGCTTCGACTGTTTCTTCTTTTAGGAGTGCGTCTGCCAGATGCTTGAGAGGTATAGGATTAGCTAGAATAATTATCTCGGCACGCTCTGCAGCTTCTTTTATGAGCGCTTGTACTTCTTCGTCAATCAGGTTAGCCGTTTTGTCAGAATAAGACCGGTCATGAACCATGCGGTCAAACATCATGCCACCACCATCCTCGTGGAACACCTGATCGCGCAGAGCCTTACCCATACCTTGCTCTACAACCATATTACGAGCAACGCCGGTTGCCTGGCGCAGATCTTCGCCAGCGCCGGTAGTTATATTCTCGCTGCCGTACTTAACCTTTTCTGCAATTCGTCCGCCCAGCGCCCTAGCTAGAATATCTTTATACTCTAGTAGCGATGTGTAATAACGGTCTTCTGGAGGCAAGAACCAAGTTACGCCACCAGTTCCACCACGCGGGATGATAGTAACTTTATGAACAGGATCAGAATGAGGCAGCACGTGGCCAACAAGCGCATGACCTGCTTCGTGATATGCTGTCATTTCTTTGTCTTTTTCGTTCATAACTAAAGCTTTACGGCCAGGACCAATAGCGATTTTCTCGAACGCAGATGTTACGTCTTCATCAGAGATATGCTTGCGATTGTGGCGAGCTGCAACGATGGCTGCTTCGTTGGCAATGTTTGCCAAATCCGCACCAGATGAACCAGCTGTTTTGGCGGCTAGATTGTCTAGGTTTACGCTGTCTTCAATTGGTTTGTTGGCAAAGTGCAACTTCAAGATTGCTGCGCGCTCTGTGCGCTCTGGTAGGCTAATCTTAACTCGACGATCAAACCGACCTGGTCGAAGCAAGGCAGGGTCAAGCACATCAGATCGGTTGGTTGCAGCCAGAACAATAACGTTCGTGCCAGTTTCGAAGCCATCCATTTCCACCAGAATCTGGTTTAGGGTTTGTTCGCGTTCATCGTGTCCACCACCCATACCACTACCTCTTCGGCGACCAACAGCATCTATCTCGTCAATAAAGATTATGCAAGGCGCATTCTTCTTGGCTTTGGCAAACAAATCACGAACACGGCTAGCGCCCACACCAACAAACATCTCTACGAACTCTGAACCCGATATGCTAAAGAATGGCACATTAGCTTCACCGGCAACCGCCCTGGCCAGCATAGTCTTACCAGTTCCGGGGGGGCCAACCAGCAATACGCCCTTAGGAATTTTAGCGCCAACATCCAGGAATTTTTTAGGATGCTTTAGAAAATCGACTACCTCTATAAGGTCTTCTTTAGATTCTGCATTACCGGCAATGTCTTTAAACAGTGACTTTTCTTTCTCGTTACCATAAAGCCGTGCTTTAGATTTACCAAAACCTAATGCTTGGTTACTTTGCCCTTGAGCCTGACGGAACATAAAGAAGAAGAAAGCTGCAAAAAGTAGAACAGGCAAAAAGATACCAGCCAGGTTCCAGAGCGTGTTAGTAGTGTCAGATGGTTTCTTAACATCAATTTGAGCCCTAGTGTCTTGATGCAAACCCTGCTGATAAATACTACTGCCTGATTCTTTAAAGGCATGTTCAGTTGCATGACCCTTATCACTATCTGCGACTGGAGTTATGAATAACTCATCACCACGCACCTCAATCTTAGCAATATCACCACTGTTAGCCTGACGAATAACGTCAGAAAACGCAACCTCTTTAAGGCTTCGGTCCGGTGTATATACTGCCCACAATACTAGCCCTGCCAAAACAACGACTACCCAAAATACTGTTGTTCTCATAAATTTATTAGTGTTTTTTGGTCCCAAAATACTTCCTCGCTCAGTATTAAACAATAAAAGACCCACCTGGATACTCAGTTTATCCTATCACGTTGCCCGCGCCTCTACAATCACTTCAGATGTGCCATGCGTCTTAATTTGCCATGCATTATTTAACATAAAATTTTTGCCTGGTTTGGCAGTTTTTACAAAATGCAGCAATTTATATGCCAGGTGTGCTTCCACTGTCTGGCCAGTATTTTTTTTTATAATATACTGCAACAACTCATATGCTACTTCAGCTGGCGCCATTATAAGCTGATAGCGGGGGAGTGGGGTGGTCGGTTCAACCGGCAATTGATTTTCTGCAAACAAATTAGACAGTCGAAAATTGATTTCTGCATTTAGAAGACTTTGTCGCACAATAATAGAAAGTAGTGATTTTCTATTATTTGGATTCAATTTAGACAAAACACTGTGTCGTACATAGTTGCGCAGATATGTTTGGTCTTGGTTGGTTGAATCCTCCTGCCATTTAATATTGTGCTTCATTGCGTAAGCCACAATCTCGGCCTTACTGATTCCCAATAATGGTCGGTTGATATCTGCTGTAGAGGCTAACGAGGTCAACCCCAGCCTGCCAGTACCTCTCAGTAAGTTGATTACGGCTGTTTCTAATAAATCATCCTGATGATGGGCTGTTATAATTACGGACGTGTTGTATTTTTTGCAAACTTCTTGCAAAAAATCATAACGGGCCTTTCTAGCAGTTTCTTCATTTGTATTTGACCCTAGAGCCAGTACTTTGGATTCAAATCTAAGATTGTGCGACATTGCTACCCTTTGGACTACTTCTCGGTCTAGGTTTGAGTCTGTACGTATTCCATGATCTAAATGCGCAACTATCAATTCTAGGCCTGGCTGCCGACGCAACAAATCAAGCAGCACCATTGAGTCTACTCCCCCAGATACCGCTAATACATAGCGCCCAGGTTGTAAGTTTGCAATCTTAATCATCCCTGGCATAATATAGATTATATTCGCGTACGTAAAGCTGTTCTAAAAAACTAGATGTCAAAAATATACTTAATTCGCCATGCCGAGAGTACTGCTAATGCCAACCGAGTAGTTAGTGGGGCTAAAGACGATTCTCCGCTTTCGGAGCTCGGTCGGCTGCAGGCAAAAATAGCTGGCGAGAATGCCTTGAACTTTAAGTTCGATTTAATCGTTAGCTCGCCTCTTTTACGCGCCCGCGAGACAGCTAACATTGTAGCCGAGGTCACTGGTTATCCATCAGATAAAATCCTGGTTATGGATTCATTACACGAACGAGATCTCGGTGCCTTAGACGGCAAGAGTTATGTTGCCGAAGAACTTCGGGATGGTAATCATGATTTTATAGAAAGTCACACACCCGGCTTAGAAAAGCTAGATGCCTTATATGCCAGAGCCGAGCAAGCGATCCAAACTTTAGAGCATAGACCAGAGCAGCGTATCTTGGTGGTCTGCCACAATGGCGTTGGGCGGATGCTCAGAGTAGCGGCTTCAGGCCAACAACCCACGAGTATGTACAGTCAACCACGCCTTAGCAATGCGATTATATACGCACTTGCTACCTAATACCTCGGTGCCAAATCTTTCTCTTCGATAGTACGGGCAGTGGCGCCGTTAGTACCGCCGAACACGCTACGTAGATATAGCTCTGGATTTAACGTAAAGCGTTCTGCTGGCTGCTGACGAGCCGTATCGTCTGCTCCGTCTGCTCCGAAAGTGCGGCGAAGATTGAGGCGGCTAGCAATTACGGCACCGTTAACATTCAACTGTTTATTACATATAGAGATCGTGAGCGGCGCAATATGGTTGTCGCACGTGTGGAAAACTCCTGTAGTTGCAAACACTCCATCCATCTGACCAACATTACTCATGACATCTATGCTGGCATTCGTACCTTGAGCAATTATAACAAGCGACGGGATATCAGAGAGACTATTGTATATGGCTGGGTAGGTTATATCCCCAGTAATTGTCACTTTGCCATCTACCAAGTAGACTTGCTGGACGCCAGCCGGCATGACCCCGCTAAAGGTCCTATTACCGCTCAGATGCCAAACACCAGAGGCAGTTTGTGCCCCAACATCTATACTACTGGGCAATGATGGCACATCAACCGGATGACTATTGTAGGTCGCCGTATAGTTATTAATACAATGTTGAGGTGCACCGAATTCGCCAAACTGATTATCTACATTCTCATTAGAGAAAAGCAGCGATCGGCCGCTCGAGCCTAACAAAGCCTTACTAGCTGAGCCAAAGTTAGTAATAACGCCCATAGCAAAACCTGCATATTCAGTGAGCGAACCAGCTGCAGAACCACTCTGTAATTGATGCGGGGTAACAGTTTGGATAGTAGCCGTACCATTACAAGCTGGGTTAGTAACAGGGTCACTAAAGCCCCCGCCTGCCCAGACATCAGCACCCATAAAATGCACATAAGGCCCTTTAGCAATCACAACACAGACTTCAGGGCTGGTGATCGTGCCACCGGTCTGGTCCTTTGGATCAACTTCAAGTGAGCGACATATTTGAGTACCCGGGGCAAGATTGCCTACCGTAACCACTTCTGTAGTCAAGGCGTTAGCACCAGGCCCAAATGTTTTTGGGCAGCCAGTTGGCGGTGGAGTATATCCAGGGAACGGATAGCCAGAGGGGCGAAGATTGCCAATAATATTACAGTTAGTTGGCAGCGAACTTGTCGGACCAGAATTATTTACCGTATAGGTAAAAGTTATTTGGTCATTCGGCTGTGCAGTCTGGGTATTAGCAGTCACCACTGGCGTTAAGGAATATTGCGGGACAACTAATACGCACGCCGTTGGACCTGTGCCCGAACCGCTGCCACTCACTGCTGGCGTAAAGTCTATGTAACGACAATAACTTTTACCGAAGGGGGCATCTGGGGGTATATTGTAACGCTCATCATAAACATCAATATCTCCACTATCATTACTCCCAAAACTATACCAGTTGCCATTAATAGCAGAGCCGTCATCTGGGTTACGCTCATTCCAGCGAATATCAGGGGCGGGATTCGCGCCTGTCTTATTAAGATAATTATGGAATGTTACCGTATCTCCTGGTAACGCTGTGGGTTGAACGGTCGTGTGGCCAGTTATATTATAAAAGACACCTGGTGGGGTAAGGGGATTTTCAGTTCCTATCATGTTGCCACAAAAATTCTTTATAGAAAAAAGCTTACTAGACGAACCACCAACATGAAAGATCACCGTCTTCGCTAAGTACGGGTTAGCAGTTGCAGAAAGATTCTTAAAAACTACATCCGGAACCTGCCCTGGGCAAGTATGAGTGGTGTGATCGTAAGAACCAGAGCCAGAGCCTAAGCCGTCGATTTCGCCCCCCACAGTTAATTGATAAGCGTTCCATTCTACCCACCCCTTTTGATCGTAGGCTAGCACTAGGTTCTTCCAAACATTAAAATTAGCTTGCGCCACCGCCACTCCGTTGACCCAGCGTGATGAGCTGGGCCCGTTGTACAGGCTACTCGTACCAGGAATCCCCATCATCATATTAACCGTAGCAGCAGCCCGTGCTCGGTTGACGCTCCAGCTCCCGTCATATAAACGTTGGCTGATGGCGGTAATAAAGCTATTGGCGGTAATATCGACCGTTTTCCAATCACTGGTAATACCGTCCCATGGTGTTGCCCCACCTGGAGTAAATACAAAATTTGAACATGGGGCGAATAAACCATCATAATAGTTATTACCATTATGACGACCAAACACATCTGCATGGGCTGGGGTAGCAGAAACTGCTATGTTGATTGCAATCATGCAAAGCAAAGCCAAGCCAACTATAAATTTTAGTCTCATGGTTGGCCTCCCGAGTCCAAGATCTGCTGTCTGGCAATGTTGATGTTAATGTCACGCACAGGATCTGTATCTGGCCATTGTGCAATCTCTTTTTTTAGATACTCAACAAGCGCCGGCTTATCATTTGTTTGCTCAGCCACTGCCTCTAAGCCTTGTAGAGCTGCGAACGAATCATTCTTGCAAGTGGCGTCAGCCAACACAACATTAAGCTCGGTTTTTGCGCGATCATAATTCTTAGCTGTTAGTGAAAAGATACCCATTTGAAGATATGTCTTACACTTGTCGTCAGGATTCGCCGTTTTGGCAAAAGCCGCCAAAACCCGATGGGCTTCTTCGTAGTTACGGCCAGTTCGCAGAGATGCGACCTTACTTAGAGCGCCACTGTAAGAAGTGACCGGCGAAGTATTGGTGCTGTTTGTATTATTACCGTTCTGAGGATTTGAAGATCGATGATTTATTACTGACCATATTCCGGTGATTATAATTAAGATACCTACGACAACTATCACAATACGCACCTTTCTTTGCGCAAATATACTCTTTGTCTTTTTAAGCTCATTAGCCATATTACTTTTAAGCATAACCGAGTGAAGGGAGAGACACAAGGGATTAATTATAACCATCTAGGATGTTGTGCAATTGACAAACTCTTCCATCTGGCGCACACTTTTGTAAACTGCTTATGGATAGAATATGAAACCAAATCCCCACTCCCCCCTCTTTAAGCTTTCCCCCAAACTCTCCCTCCTAAACATGATCATAGCCATAGGTATAGCTCTATCTTTTGTGATAATAGGCTATGTTCTTTTAACATCTCATGCTGCCTCCCCCTACAACAACAAAATGCTCCTATCTCCCAATGGAGATGTCTTCTGGATTCATGATGATACCAGGCACTATGTAGGTAATGACTTAATACTAAATTGTAT
>DATMOD010000031.1:0-6799 GCA_035568355.1 Patescibacteria group bacterium | reverse complement strand
TTTAGTAGAGTCAAAAAACTTATCCTTGGCCCCAAGGATAAGTTTTTTGAGAGAAGAGATTAGAGAATGCATAGTCTTAGCTTGTTTTTGTTTTTAGGCATTTAGTTTTTTTATGCATAGTGGTTAGGGTTAGTTTAGCATGGGAGAACAAAACATAAAATCTTAGCATAACAAAAGACTTCCGAGGAAGTCTTTTGTTATGCTAATTCTTTAAAAGTAGGTGTGAGTCAGGTTTTTGGGGGTAGTTTTAAACACCTGGGATAGCAGCCAGAGCTTCAGCTTCAGTCTCATTAACTTGATCTTTATCGCTCTGTTTAGGTTTAACAGACTTGATTACAACCAAAGCTACTATGCTAGCCGCCACAGCAAAACCTGCTGCTGCTACAAATCCCTGCTGAAAACCGTGCACTAAAGCAGCTGGTATGTGAGCCGGGTTGCCATGAGCGTCTATGAGGTCTTGCCTAGTAACAGTAGTAGATATAACACTCAAGACAGCCAGCCCAATTGCCCCACCTAGCTGTTGGCCGGTGTTAAGTAGGCCAGCTACTAGACCAGACTCTTTGTGGGATATACCGGCGGTAGCTACTAGTGAAGTGGTTACAAATACAATTGCCATACCAGACGACATTAAAGCTATACCGGGCAAGATATCAGTCAAATAATTGCTATTAACTGGAATACGAGAAAAGTATAGAAGCCCCGCCCCAACTATAAGCGGTGCGATCACTAACAATGGCTTCGGGTTAAGCTTAGTAATTTTTCTAGAAAGTGTACCCGCCACTATAATCAGTATGATCGTAAAGGGTACGTTAGCCACACCCGCCTGTGCTGGTGAATAATGCATAATCGCCTGCATGTAAATCGACAGATAAAAGAACATACTAAACAAGGCAGCCGGCATAAGCAGTTGGATTATGCTACCACCGCTAACATTACGACGCTTAAAAATACTAAGTGGTACTAACGGATTCTTAACTTTTAACTCATTAACAATAAACACCGCCATTAGAACGGCCGAAATTGACAACGGTATTAGTGTGGTTGAGCTACCCCAACCACTGGTCGGGGCCTGTGCTAAACCATACACTAAGCTCATTAAGCTACCTGTGATTGTTAAAGCGCCAGCATAGTCAATGTTATCTTTGGCTTGTGGCTTGGTTTCTGGCACATATCTAAGAGCCATAATTATAACGCCTATAGCGATCGGCAAGTTGATAAAGAAATTCCATCGCCAGTCAGCATACTGAGTCAATATGCCACCCAATAATAGCCCGATCGCACCACCACCGCCGGCCACCATGCTCATAATACCCAGAGCACGAGCTCGCTCCTTACCTTCTTCAAATATGGTTAGTATTAAAGAAAATGCGGATGGCGCCAATAGTGCGCCTCCTAGACCTTGGAGAGCCCTAAAAGCAATCAGAGAAGTCGGGTTTTGAGCCAACCCACCGGCTAGTGAAGCAATCGCAAATACAGCCGCACCAGTCAAGAATATTCGGCGGCGGCCAAATAAATCAGCTAGACGACCACCTAAGAGCAAGAAGCCACCAAACGCCAAGGCGTAGGCAGTAACTACCCATTGTAATTGCGAGGTCGTAGTAAATCCAAGCGACTTCTGTATAGCAGGTAATGCAACGTTTACAATAGTTGCATCCAAGACGTTCATAAACTGCGCCGTGGCCAATATGGCTAGTACTATACCTTTGTGTTTCACTTTACCAAGCATGCGAACTCCTAAATCTTTATATCTTTAAACTAAAGTATACCTAAACATTTGATAATGTCAAATACTTATAATGTGATATAATGTTATGTATGGAAGTAACTTCTCAACAAATATGCAACGAGCTTTTTGATTTTTTAGGCCGCCTAAAAACTAATCTATCGGCATTATCAGAGGCTCACTCCCTCACCCTAATACAGTTCCACACCCTTTACATCATCATGCATGGGGCTGACTCTACCAGCAAAATAGCCAGTAAGATGCATTGCGATGCTTCTAATATAACAGGGGTGATTGATCGTTTGGTTCACCAAGGCTTAGTTACAAGAAAAGAAAGCCCTAATGACCGTCGCTTTAAAACTCTAACTCTGACCACTAAGGGTCAAGCCATTATTCAATCGGCTCTCAACAACCTGCCGACCATACTCGGCTGCGATAAGCTAACATCAACAGAACGAACAAACCTACACAGCATTATTATGAAGATGGGGTGAAGCCTCTATCCACCTTACTACCTGGATGGCAAGTAATTATTTGGTCTTTTTTGAGCTTACTGGCACTAATAGATTCCCAGCTGGTCATTACAAACTTGCGCCAAGTATGGCCATGCCAGGCTGGTGGCAATCTTAATCGACCGTAATAGGTTCGTTCAGTGACAACCGACAATAGCCTAAACAGCGCTAATTTGATAGCACCTATTAGGGTTTGGGTTTGCATATCGTCATATGAGCGAATGGCTTTTATATTATGTTGAGCGGCGAATTCTCGCACCACCTCAGCTATTGGCGCTAGAGCATGCATGTGCTGATGGCTATCTATACCAACGATGTTTAGCCCTAGGTCTGTTGCTTTTTGGTATTGAGCATCAAGTTCGGATCTTACAACCTCAGGGTTGATTTTGCGTTTTAATAATGCCTTAACGACTCCACTGTAGCCAAAATAAAAGTTACCATTGGAATCAATCCTGTTAGAATCGGCTGGCCAAAGCGTTAGAGGTTTACCCTCGATAATATTAAAGTGCAAAAATACTTGAGGGGGCCTAGAAATTTTGGGCCATAATTTGTTAAGAGATTCTGCGAATTCCGCAGCATACTCGGCATTAGAGATCACTGATATGCTAGTCAATTTTTCTTGCTGTACAAGCTCTAAGATTGCCTGATTAATCTCAGGCGATAGGCCAGCATCATCAGCGTGCAACACGGTTGACCTCATTAGCCCTACGAATATCACGCAAAACTCTACTAAGCTGCCACAGCTCTCGCGACACCATAAAACAGCGCTTTATAACACTCAGGCGCGGGGCGCGTAGCTCTTTAATAGACGCTGGAAACTCAATAATTTTTAAACCTTTGCGTTGGGCACGTAACAATAGCTCCGTTTTGATAATCTCAGACATTTGGCATTCCTCCATAATCGGCTTAACGCTTTGGGCACGAAAAGCATTCAGCCCATGCGAGTCGCTGCCCCGAAAACGGAATACTACCCTAATAAACATTGTAAGCATCCAAGATAAAACTTTGCGAAAGAATGGTCGATGATCAGAGGCCGGGTTCAACATTTTAGAGCCTACTACTATATCCCCTTCTTCTAAGGACTTAAGTGACTTGGCCATAAAATCCAGATCAATCCAATCCGCATCTAGCACAACTATAGATTCGAGCTTAGCTCGTTGCATGCCAGCCTTAATAGCTTTACCAATGCTAGCTTCAGGCAGATGCAATACTACAACTCCTGAATATTTACCAGCCAGCCTATCACTAATATTGGCAGTAGTATCAGTGCTGCCGTTTTCGACAATAATAATCTCAAAACTCTTTAGGTTCTGTAGTGCCCATTTTAGGACTTTCTCTACAGCCGCTTCTAATAACTCTTCTTCGTTGAAGGCTGGAATTATAATGGATACGTTATATTTTTGCACTGCAATAGCCTCTGCTTGTAACAACACTAGCTTATACGATTTTATTGATGATACAAAACTTGTTTCGGAATCTACTCTGTTGTGCTATATATAAGGTGATCTATGTTTTAAACTAGCGCAGCTGACTCACATGCACAGTAATCAAATGGGGGAGCCGTTTATGAAAGGTATTATTCTAGCTGGTGGTTCGGGTACTCGTCTTTACCCTATTACTCATGGCATCTGCAAACAGTTGATGCCAATTTATGACAAGCCGATGATTTATTACCCATTGTCGACTTTAATGTTGGCAGGCATCCGTGATATTTTGATTATTACAACCCCACAAGATCAAGAGCGATTTAAACAATTGCTAGGCGACGGATCGCGCATCGGCTGCCATTTTGAATACGTCATACAAGATAAGCCACGCGGTTTAGCTGATGCCTTTGTCGTTGGCGCCGATTTTATTGGCAACGATAAAGTTTGTTTGATTCTTGGCGACAACATATTTTACGGATCAGCCTTTGGCAATCAGCTAAAAGAAAACACCGACCCTGATGGTGGAATTATTTATGCTTACCATACTGCAACTCCAGAGCGCTTAGGAGTTGTAGAATTTGATGATAAAAAACAGGTTATATCTATCGAAGAGAAACCTCAGAAGCCTAAATCAAACTACGGTATACCCGGATTATATTTTTATGATAACGACGTAATTGAGATAGCAAAACAAGTTAAACCAAGTGATCGTGGCGAATTAGAGATTACCGAAGTCCATAATGGGTATCTACGCCGAGGAAATCTCAAAGTTTGCGTAATGGATCGTGGCACGGCCTGGATTGACCCTGGTAATTTCGACGACGTCTTAAAAGCCTCCCAGTTCGTGCAAATTATAGAAGAACGCCAAGGCCAAAAGATTGGCTGTATAGAAGAAGTTGCTTGGCAAGAAGGTTACATTACAGACTCACAACTCGCCGCCCTGGCCGAGCCTCTGCAAAAATCCGGTTACGGCCACTACCTCAAGAACCTATTACAACGATAGTAGATATTGTATGATTAAATTATGAGTTCACAATCTGTCAGTATTGGGATTGTAATACCGGCTTACAATGAGGGCCCTGTCATCGGTGAGGTCCTGAGTAAGATACCCAGAACTATAGCCGGTCACTCGGTAAAAATAGTCGTGATTAATGATGGTTCTAAAGACAACACCGCCGCGGAAGTTGCCAAGCACAAAGATGTCTTGCTAATTAACCATTTGCTAAATAGCGGGGTTGGTGCCGCTACGCGTACTGGCCTGACCTACGCCGAGAATATTGGTTTCGATCTTGTAGCCACATATGATGGTGACGGCCAACATCATCCTAAAGACCTGGTAAAGGTCGTCGAAGCTGCCCTAGATAATAAAGCCGATATAGTTATAGGCAGCCGGCTAGCTGACCTCGAGGGCATGCCTTGGTATAAAACAATCGGCAACTTTGGCTTAAGCACAATCACGTATATAATCTTTGGCTCGTTCGTACTCGATTCGCAATCTGGACTAAAGGCCTTCAATAAATCAGCTCTTCATTCTGTTCGATTCAAGAGTAATGACTACTCTTTTTGCTCCGAGATTATCTGGCGCGCAAAACAACAGAAGTTGAGCATTACTGAGATACCCATTCGTGCAATTTACACCGGCTACTCTACAAGCAAGGCTAATCGACAATTAAAGATCAACGGTTTTAATTTGATTGGCCAAATGTTAAAAAGACGATTGATAGGACTCATCAATGAATAAGTACAATATTCTTATATTACTCAATATGCCGTTTGTTATATTCGGCCTCTTTAAGACCTACAGCCTTTTTGCTAATGGGTCATTGAGCCGACTAGCCTATACGATAAGAACGGTCTTCTGGTTAGTAGTCGCGGTTGGCATATTATTCGTGAAGCCAATCTATAGTTTTTTGGTTTATCAATCTTTGACGGATTCCCCACCCCCCAACTTACTGGATATTGCCGAGATTACAGGTATTGTGTTGTGCGTTACTGTATGCTTTCGGCTATACAGTAAACTCGAGTCTGCAGAAAAGCGCCTGAGTGACCTGCATGAGCGTTTGTCTATAGAACTGTCCACCAGAAAACTAGAGGATTAGAGCTTTTACGAAAATTCCTCAGAGCGTTCAAAAACCTATGAAGCCCCAGACAAGAGGCTTCCAAAAGTAGTTAGCGTTAGCGCTTCAATACTAGCAGTACTCCACACAGTATAATTGCTACACCTAGAATGTTAATAGGCGATATCTTTTCGTGAAATATAATACTTGCGGCGATTGTGGCAATTATCAAAGATGCCGAGACTATCATTGCGTAGCTAGTGCTATATTCGTATTTACCTATAGTGTACATATATAACAGAGTGGCGATTAAATATATAAAACAGCCACCCAGGATAGCTGGGCTAAGTGCGACCGCTGTTAATTTCTGGGCAAGACTGCCAGAACCTGGCATCTGCATAATGCCAATCTTCCAGAGTGATTGACCAGCCACCAACATTAAGGCCACACTAACAGCGAGTATATATTGCATGCGTATATTGTAACTCAATAGCCGTAAAGTTGACGAGCTCGACTGACCCACGCTCTCTTTTCTATCCAAGGGGGTATAAGCGTAGTGCAACCGGGACGAGCTTTAGCTCGTTCCGCGTGTAACGCACCCGAGGGATAGAAAAGAGAGCGTGGGTCAGTCGAGCTCGGACAGATCCGCAGATCTTGTTGAAGGGTGGCCATATATTATATACTTCTCAACAGAGAACCAAGTGAAAAAACTACAGAAGCTAAAATTCACAGATTTTTTTAAGACTGTCAACCTAAAGGAGAACAGGTTAGTTTTTTTTGGTCTTATAGCCTTAGCGCTACTATTGAGTCTTACTAAGGCCTCTTTCTTAACACCGGTCATCCTAATACTTTTGCTTGCCGCCATCTTGCCATATAGCTACGGGTTTATTACTCGGTCCGTTATAGCTGGGCTAATACTCTTTTGCATTAACGCCGTTATAGCTGCAATCTTTCTGGTTTTGAATCTGGATGCAACGAACACCTTTTTAGTCAGTCTTTGTTGGTCGATCGTACTTGCTGGCGGCGGCGCAATAAAGCTACGACTAAATCGACAAATATATAACCTAAACTCACCTTTTT
>DATMOD010000030.1:0-43406 GCA_035568355.1 Patescibacteria group bacterium | reverse complement strand
TATTCGTGGTAAATGGGGTAAAACTCATCCAGCCACGCGCACCTTTCAAGCTATCCGCATTGCCACTAACAATGAGCTAGGGCAGCTGGAACAGACTCTACCTTTACTGCCTAGCCTGTTAAAAACAGGGGGTAGGGTAGCAGTTATAAGCTTCCATAGCCTCGAAGACAGATTGGTCAAACAATTCTTTAAAGAAGAAGATCAAGCTGGCTATGAGTCTGAGCTGAGCCTTTTGACCAAGAGACCTATCAGCGGTAGCGATCAAGATGTTAACAATCCGCGTGCCCGCAGCGCTAAATTGCGAGCCGCAGTTAAAATAAAAAAATAAAAAGAAAGGATATGTCTTATGGCTATCCAAATTAGAGACCTATCAGTAGCTTGCCAAGTAAAGGTGGTTCAAAAGAACCAGCTTGCTAAGCAATAAACTGTATTGTCACCCTCTGTCTGCCAATTGGTGGGCAGAGGGTGATTCATAAACATCAATATAAAAACCACAAAAGATTATAAATGTCACAATATAATACAATCGCTCTAACGGGTCGTGAACACAACCAAATTTGGCGTCGCAATCAGAATACAGTTCGATACAAATTTGGTTCTGCTCTTGGGCCGGTTAGCAATACAGTTTTGATCGCGGTAATGCTTTGCGTGCTTGGTCTTTTATATCTAACACAGATCACCAAGACGAGTACCTACTGGTACCAGCTAAACGATCTCGAGAAGAAAAAAGAGCAGCTATTAGGGGACAAGCGGGATCTAGAAGTCGAATCTGCTCGTTTGCAAGCGCTAGAGCGCACTAAACAGAGTGATGTAGCCAAAGCCATGACCACGCCATTGGCTACAGACTACGTTAAAACCAATTAGCAGTTTGTTATCCTATAAATATGAAATTACATTTGCCACGTTTTAGCAGGCCGTTAATGCTGGGCTGGTTGATGTTTATAATCGGTGGGCTTTTTATTGTTAGATTGTACAATTTGCAGATTACTAAGCATGCCTATTACGAGGCCGAAGGCTTAAAAGAACATCAAGCAAAGTTTGTGATACCGGCTAAGCGTGGCTTGATATATGCTCACGATGGCGTGAATATAGTGCCATTGGTTCTAAACGAACCGGCTTATCTTGTGTTTGCTGACCCGCGCTATATTAAGAATCTCGAATCCACTGTCACTAGCCTTAATCGCATCGCGGGCGGCAACATGGTCAAAGATTCAGCGACGTTATTAAGCGACAAGCAGCACCAATATGTAATTGTGGCTAAAGGCTTGAACAAACATCAGGCTGAACTTATAAAAAAAGAGAATCTTCCAGGTATAGGTCTGCAAGCAGGGGAGCGTCGCGTTTATCCGGAGGGTACGTTGGCTGGCCAGTTGTTAGGGTATGTTAACGGCGATGGGGTAGGGCAGTATGGCATTGAGCAGTTTCTTAACAGTCAGATCACTGGCAAAGCGGGGTTATTAAAAGCATCTGCTACAGATGTACATGGTATACCTATAGATAGCAGCGATAAAGATGTTCAGATCCCAGTTCAAGATGGCTCTAACATAGCGCTTACAATCGATCGGTCTATTCAGTCATATGCCGAACAAGCGCTCAAAACTGGTTTAGAAAAAGCCAAGGCTAAACACGGCAGTGTGTTGATTATGAACCCTCAAACTGGTGCAGTGTTGGCTATGGCAAGCTTGCCAAGTTATGACCCTGCTAAATTTTATGATTTAGGTGAGAATGATTACAGTGTTTATCAAAACCCAATAGTCAGCGATCTTTATGAGCCAGGCTCGGTCATAAAAACTTTGACTATGGCAACAGGTCTAGATTCTGGTGCGGTAAAACCCGATTCTACTTTCGATAACACCGGTTCTATCAGGCTAGATGACTATGAAATACGTAATGTTGAGCAAGATGTAAACGGCAAGCGAAACATGGCAGACATACTGTTATATTCACTCAATACGGGCGTTGTGCATATACTCCAGGAATTAGGCGGCGGTCAAATAAATCGGCAGGCTCGCGATAAACTCTATGGCTATTTTAATAATCGTTTTCTTCTAAGCCAGAAAACCGGTATTGAACAGAGTGGCGAAGCATATACTAAATTATTTAGTCCAGACGACCCTCAGGGCAATAATATTCGCTATGCCAATATGACATTCGGGCAAGGTATGAACGTGTCTATGATACAAGTTGCTTCGGCTTTTTCGGCAGTTATAAACGGTGGCACATACTATAAACCACATCTCTTGGATGGTACGCTGAATGAGTTAGGGGCAGAGCAATATCAGCCTCCGCAAGTTGTTAAAAGCGGAGTAGTGTCACCAACTACTACAGATCAACTCAAAGATATGATACATATGGCCCGGCAAAAGACCTTCCCTGGTGCCGATAAGCAAGGTTATATAGTAGGTGGCAAGACAGGCACGGCTCAGGTTATAGACCCTAAGACTGGCAAATACTCAGATTCTAATGCCATAGGTAGCTATCTAGGGTTTGGTGGTGATAGCACCCCTCGCTATGTAATAATGGTCCGGGTAGTAGATTCACAGATTAGCGGTTTTGCTGGTGCTGCCGCTGCCGCACCGATTTTTACAGATGTTTCTAATTGGCTGATAGATTATTTAAAATTGCAGCCAACACAATGAATGAGATAGTACGTAAACATCGACCAGACTTTTTGATTTTACTGTTTATGGCAGTACTGATGCTAGTAGGCATGGTAGTGATCTATTCTATTAGTCCGGCCCTCACAGAACGGATTAATACCTTTGGCAACACACTAGATCAGAACCACTTTATGTACCGGCAAGCCGTATATTTAATAGTTGGTTTAATGGCGTTTGCTTTTACGGCTATCATGCCGCTTGGCCTGTGGCGCAAGTATCAGAGCCAGTTGTTGGTTGCTGCATTGTTGGTCAGTTTGGTGCCAACGCTGGCTCAATCTAGCAAGTTGGTTCTATGTACTAATGGTGCCTGCCGGTGGATCAACTTTGGGGCTTTTACCATTCAGCCAGCTGAAGCTCTAAAGTTTGCTATGGTAATATTTCTAGCAGGTTTTTTGGCTACTCGAGTATCGACTGATCGTCTGAATAAAGTTAATGAAACATTAGTGCCAGTTGGTATTATTCTGGCCGTGGTGGCCATGATTGTGGTTGGTTTGCAAAAAGATCTTGGTACTGGATTAGCGTTTTTTGGCATAATGGTTTGTATGCTATATGTGGCGGGTCTAAAAATAAGATATTTTGTATTAGCGCTAATCGGTCTGTTAATAGCCGGGGCATTATTTACTATCACCTCAGTGCACCGGTTGGAGCGAGTGTCGACGTTTGTGCATGGTGCGAACGATAAAGAGGGCACGGGGTATCAGATAAACCAAGCTTTA
Source organism: Patescibacteria group bacterium (assembly GCA_035568355.1). GTDB lineage: Bacteria > Patescibacteriota > Saccharimonadia > Saccharimonadales > EFPC-124 > DATMOD01. The sequence goes on along the minus strand of DATMOD010000030.1, from coordinate 40,030 downwards.
ATTGCAATCGGTAGCGGCGGTATAACGGGCAAGGGCCTGGGTCAGGGGGTGCAAGCATTCGGATATTTACCTGAAGCAGCTAATGATTCAATTTTTGCAGTGGTGGCCGAGAGTCTCGGATTCATTGGTATAGTTCTTATTTTGATAATATTTGCGATGCTGTTTTTGAGGCTGCTACGCGTAATGGACTATGCTGGCAGTGACTATCATCGTATACTTATGGCGGGCATATTTGGCTGGATCTTTACTCATACAGTGGTGAATATCGGGGCTATGCTAGGTGTTTTTCCGCTTACGGGTGTGACATTGCCATTTCTGAGCTTTGGGGGTACGAGTCTGCTGTTTATTATGGCAGCCCTAGGACTGGCTTTTCAGATATCTCGGTACACCATGCACAAATTACCAGATAATCAATCCAAGAAGGAGAAGCCGCATGAAGATCGTCGCGGCCGGCGGAGGATCAGCGGGTCACGTTACGCCGGCACTAGCCGTTTTGAGAGAACTTAAAGAGCTTGATCCAAAACTATCTGCCTATTTTATAACTGACAGGAAGTTTGGCCATCAGACCACAGAACTTGTTGATAATTCTAAGCTGTCTATTCAGGTTAAAATAATCGTGGCAGGCAAGTTGCGTCGATATCATAAATTAGCTTTGCTAAAGCAGTTATTAGACGTCCCCACTGTTTTGCGTAACTTATCAGATATGATACTAGTGTTGGTGGGATTTTTACAAAGCTTATTCTTTCTGATTAGAATTCAGCCAGATGTTGTTTTTTGCAAAGGCGGTTTTGTGTGTCTGCCAATAGGTTTAGCGGCTGCTTGCTTGAGAATCCCACTAGTGGTACATGATTCTGATGCTCATGCCGGTTTGACTAACCGCATTATATCTCGTTTCGCAGCAGTTATTGCTACTGGTGCGCCACTAGAAAATTACTCATATCCGACCGAAAAAACTCACTTTGTAGGTATCCCGGTCGACAGCAGCTTTAAGCCTGTAAGCATTGCTGGCCAACGAAAATATAAAGATAGACTAGGGCTTCATGATATAACTAGGCCGTTGGTAGTTATCACTGGTGGTAGCCTTGGCGCACGAAACATAAACCAAGCCATAACGGCTATTGCTCCACATTTGCTAGGCTCGTGCGCTTTGTTGCACATAACAGGCTCTAGTAATTTTGAGGCTACAGTTAGTGCAGCGCCTGAGCATATAGACTATCTATTAAAACCGTTTGTTAGTGACGGTACTGCCAAGATTTTTGGGGCGGCTGATGTTGTGGTGACGCGAGCAGGCATGTCGACCTTGTATGAGCTTGCGGCTATGGCTAAGCCTGTCATAATCATTCCCAACCCTTTGTTAACTGGTGGTCATCAACTCAAGAATGCCGCAGTTTATCAGAAAGCACATGCGGCAATTGTACTAGACGAAAATGAGATTGTCTGTGACCCTTCTGTTTTGGAGCGAGCGATTATGATCTTAATTAAAGACCCTCGTAAGCGCCAATTTTTGGGCAATAATCTGCATAAATTTGCTAAGGCAGACGCGGCAACGGATATGGCGGCTTTAATTGTAGAAGCTATGGCTACGCATGGTGGGGCTAGTGAACATGGGGTGGATTGACCGTATAAAATCTAAGGACACTGCTCGGGCTTCTGCTAAGCGTGGCGACGATTACTCGTTTCGTCGTAGTCGCACGTTATCTGGTAATAAAAAATCTGGTATGCAGACTGCCCCTAGCTCTCTGTCCAGTGATCGGCTTAGGAAATATGATTTTAGGCAATTACGAATCAGAATAGCTAGACTGGTTCTATTCTTGATATTTTGTAGCGCTTTCCTAATATTGTTAGTGGCGAATTATATAAAAACGGCAAATGTAGTTATTGCTCAATCAACTACTAAACAGCCACCGATTGCTACATATCAAAAGACAATTATGCAGTATTTTAATGATCATCCACTAGAGAAATTTAGTTTCTTGTTGAATCAGTCACATCTTAATCAATATCTAACCACGCAGAATACCGAAATTGCTAGCCTTGCGGTTCATAGCGCCTGGTATGGTGGCACGGAGCAATTTTTAGTTACATTCCGTAAGCCTCTACTTGTTTGGCAGCTCGCCGATAAGAAATTTTATGTAGATGAAAAAGGAGTGGCTTTTACGTACAATCAATTTAGTGATCCAGCCGTGATTGTTAATGACCAAAGTGGGGTTTTGCCTGATCCCAGCGGTGCTATCGCCTCCAAGCGCTTAGTGCGTTTTTTGGGCGAGCTTGTGGCAGATGTTAATAGGGTAGGGAAGGGGCAGGTGAGTGCCGTGATCGTCCCGCAGTCAACGCGTGAAATAGATATAAAACTTACAGGTCGCAACTATATTATAAAAACTCATATAGATCGTGACCCGGCTGCACAAGCAGAGGACATTAAGAGGGTATTAGAATATTTTGATAATAATCACATTGTGCCGCAATACATTGACGTGCGGGTAGCTACTAAGGTGTATTACCAATAGAGCGCCCCGCTATACTGCCCTTTTTCTAGTTCGTTTTTTGTTCTTTTTTATTTTGATGCAATTAGCTATTTATATCTATAATTTTTGGCCTTAGCCTGGGTGTGTGATTATCTCAGTTCGGCCGTGAAAACAGAGTAGTGGTCGGTGCAAATAAAATGACACAAAAATACAGCAAAGAAACATATACAGCAAAATGCAAACATATTATGTAATGAGCTGTGGAAAAGTCAAATAAGCTATATAGCGAACTGTATCTAGCGGGACGGAGCCTTTGGATCACTTTTTATGGTATTACAGTCAGCTATATATGTAGATTCACTTACTGTAATACCGCGATTACGAGACCGTACCCCTATCAGCGACAGGGAGGAATATGTATATTTAGCCATCAGTTGGGTCTAAAGAGCTATGTCGTAAAATATACATTGTGCGACATAGCGTCATTATCTATTTATCGTAGATTTATAACGTTATCACTGCCTTGTGCAACCTGCTCATGGGCGCTCTTTGTCGGGTCAGCCCTCTTCTTGCGACGTTTGCGACGGCGTTTATTAGAAGGCTCTCCAGGCGCTATTGATTCAGTTGTCCCGGATTTGGTGGTCTCTGGTGTATTCGACGTTGCCGTTAACGGTGCTGGAGTTTCTGGTTTAATCTGTGCTAGCTTTTCTAGTTCGTGGTCTTTTGACTTAGGCGGTATTTCTATTTCGCTAGGTAATTTAGTAAACTGTTGTCGACTGTTTTGAATAATATGGGCACTGTAATCCGTCTGAGAATCTGGCAGCGTCAATGTTGTGCCAGAGAAGGCTGGTACCTTCTCCCCTTTTATGAGCATGCTTATGGCAAAATGTCGGGAATGTAATTGCATAATATCTTCGGGTAAAAATACTGGTGCAAAGAGCTTAGAGATTAATGGTGCGTCGTCGGCACTAACTCTAAAGCTGACAGTCGTGCCGACATTGCCGAATACGGCGTTACGCACAGTATCTTCCATCTGCGAAACGTATTGGTTGGCAACTACAAGATTAAGGCCGTATTTACGGGCCTCTGACAGGATAACAGCGAATGAATCTGTGGCAAAGTTTTGGAATTCATCGACGTACAGATAGAACGGTCGTCGATCTTCAATGCGGGGAATGTCTGAGCGGCTCATGGCAGCCAATTGAATCTTAATAACCAATAGTGCTCCAAGAATCGAGGCGTTATCTTCACCAATGAGCCCTTTACTGAGGTTGACTATTAAGATCTTGCCTTCATCCATTATCTTTCGTATATCAAAGGTTGATTTTGGCTGGCCAACTATATTGCGGATTATAGGGTTAGCTGTAAAAGCGCCAACTTTATTGAGTACCGGGGATATAGCTTCTGAGGCAAATTTATCGGTCCAGCTAGCGAACTCTAATTGCCAAAAATCAGACACTACCCTATCTGTGACGTAACTTAGGACTTTCTTACGGAAGACTTTATCAGTTAACATTCTGGTTATATCGAGCATGGTACTCTCTGGATAGCTCAGTAAGGCCAAAATAGTGTAACGCAGTATGTATTCAAGCCTTGGTCCCCAGCTATCGCCGAACATGCGCTTGAGCACCCCTATAAGCTCTGAGCTAATGTTATTGCTCATGGCTGGGTCGATAACTTCCATTGGATTAAACCCGATCGGGTGGGTCGTATCAGCGGGGTTAAAGTAAACTACATCTTTGATACGCGATAAAGGTATAAAACGCATATTATTGACAGCAAAATCACCGTGTGGATCTATAATTGCATAGCCATGATTGTGAAAGACGTCAGACAATGCCAGCAGCTCTAGCATCCCAGTTTTGCCAGTTCCAGTTTGGCCGATTACGTAGACGTGATGACCTCTGTCTTTGCGACTGAGCCCGAATTGCTGGTTAATGCCTCGAAAATTAGTTAAACCAAAGGCACTTATATTGCGGTCTTCTGATTCGTTGCCTGTAATAACAGGTAAAATTGAGGGCGGTTCAGCAGTTTTGGAACTGGCCCACACTATATTTGGCGTCTCTACGTTGGTATGTGGTAAATGGAAGACACTAGCAAGCTCTTCTATGTTGAGGATGTAGCCATGGTCAATAAAAAAACGAGCTTGATATTGGGCCAGACCTTCAGCCGAGAATGTGGCTCCATGTTGCTTGAAGCCATTTAGATTAGTCGTATTAAACTGTTTAAAGGTACCGGCGATGGCTTGCATCCGTAATTTGGCTGTAGCAACATTATTGCCTAGATAGGCAACGCGTATTTTAACCTGATAGCCTAACTTAATGCTTTTTTGTTCGACGGCACTAATACGAGCCTTTTCGCGCTCGCTTATCTCTGATTTGCTACCACCTGATTCGGCTGGGGGTTGCCAAAGGGCGCTAAAAGTCTTGGCGGTTGCGCGGCTTATGCCAGTCACAGGGTCGCCACTACGCAATATTCCCCCACCACCGTTCTTGGCTCGGTTCACGTAGCGAGTGGCTTTACGGTGCCAAGTGTCGGGGATAGGTCGAGCTAAGACCTGAATCCACATTTCTTCGTCAGGGTCATCAAGTTTAGCAAGCGTGCCAGTGATAGCTGCTAACGGATCGACCTCAAAACTTTGAAAAGTTTTGATTGGCAGCAGAGTGTTATCAATAACCTGCAATTCGGCAGTGTAGCTAACAGTTTGAGTGTGTGCTCGGGTCGCATAATCTTCTTCGGCCTCAGATATCTGTACTGAGGGGTATTGGGCGTATATCTGCCCCTCTACAAAATTTTGGAGGGGTTTAGGTACCCACACATAAAAACGAATACGCTTGTTAACAGAAGCGATCTCGAACCCAATGTGTTCTTGCAAGCCGCCTTGGGTGATCAGCTCGCGTTGATTGCGTAGAATACCATGGAGGCTGGCAAACATTTGTTCGGCAGCTAGCTCCTGTTTATCGTTAGTGCGAGGTATTTCTAGTACTAATAAAGCGTGCTCGGTATCTGTTATTGATTTAGCGCGCTTGTTATTGTGGTAAGCAAGATAGGCTAACACGATAACGATCGGTAGCCAGATGTACCATTTGCTTATACTACTAATCAATAAATTAAAAATTGCACTCATAATTGTTGCAACCTTTATTGTCTCGTAGATTGCTTGGCTATGCAACTAGGAGGACGTTTTAGTCAGCTAAAGCGTATGTCGCCTTGCCAACTCGCTTGAATTTATCTTTGCTTTGTAGGTTCAGTAAGATTGTAGTTTGTTTGACCTGACGATGCTTGAGCACTCTTTTGATTATTTCGTCTCGATGTAATGCTCCGCCTTCATTGCGCAAAATGTCACTAATGATGTCAGCGACTGTGCCCTTCTTGAATCCCCATGTGTCTAAGGCGTAGATTCCGCGCCCTACTAACACGAACCGATTGTCTTTGATCAGTTCGTTATGTATAGCCTGGGTAGTTACATTTCTACGCTTGAAATCAGATTGTTTGATAGATGAGGCAATATCACTAAAATGCATTGGCTTGGTAGAACTTTGCAAGATAACGTAGATTTTATCGCGAATATTCTTAGGGTTAACGGTTGGCCACTTTGTAAGACCCCAGTTGCCGTTGAGATTAGCAAGATTCTTGCTAATTGAGGCTAGAGCCTGGACTCTATCGGGGTGTTCATAATTAAGTTGGTCATGTAGAGCTTCTATGGTAATGGGCTGATTATTCTTTTTGATTGCTGCCACGATTTCATTGACATTCTTCTTAATAGCTGTTGAATCGTGATCGTCTTTAATGCCAACACTGGGATAGTACTGGTCACTGTCTTCTACTATTGCAAGCCGTGGTGCCAGAGTTGCAATAAAAGCGATGTGTGCACGGCTGCGCTCAGCATTATTGTTAGTAATTTGCATCGCGATATCACTAATACGAGCCACATGCCCTAGGTCGTACAAGTGGCGAATGATAATTTTTTCGAACTTGCTAACGTCAGGCAGATTGTTTTCTGCCATCGACTCTAGTTTAGCCAAAATGGCTTTTTCGAGCTGACGAACGCGCTCTCTAGTTATGCCTAGCAATTCACCTATCTGCTCTAGGGTTTCTCTGCGATCATACAAACCGAAACGACGCGCAATAATCTCACGCTCACGCTCGCGCTCTATAGATTCTAATATATTTTTGATGGACGTCGTGACGTCATCGGCTGTGCTGACTGAATTATCCATGAAGACAGGCCCCTGAGTTTTACTATGGTATACTATACAACAAACCTTTATTAAAGTCAAAGGTTATGTTCATTTATCTACTTTTTGCTTCCTAATTATAGCATCAAGTAGACTAATTAGATAGTGTGTGACCTACTTTTTAACACTACGCTTGCGCGTTACTCGCCGCTTGGCAGGGGCTTTCTCTAACAGATCTCGGCATTCATCGATAGTCAGATCTTGAGGTTCTTTATCTTTTGGAATTTTAACGTTTTTATTGCCATCGGTTATGTATGGCCCGAATCGGCCTTTTAGAATCTTAATACCCTCAGAATCAAAGATTTTAATCTCGCGTTCGCTCTTCTTTTTGGTGTCTTCAGCGATTAGTTCTTTGGCTGTGTCTAGGTCAATGGTGTATGGGTCATGACCACGTATTGAAACATAGCTACTGCCGATTTTTACATATGGCCCGAATCGGCCAATATTTGCTTCTATATTATTACCTGCTGAGTCGACACCAAGTGTTCGTGGCAGATTAAATAATTCTAGAGCTTCGGCGAGAGTGATGGTCTCGAGTTTTTTGCTGGCAGGTATAGAGGCAAACCGTGGCTTTTCTTCATCTTCAGCTGTGCCAATTTGCACCATAGGCCCAAAACGTCCAAAACGAGCGCTGATTGGCTTGCCAGTCTTTGGGTCGTCACCAAGTGGGCGTGATTGGCTGGCTTCAGCGCGACTAATGTCGGCTGCGCCCTCTACTTTTTGATGGAACGGTACGTAGAATTCGGCCAACATTTTTTGCCAGCTGAGCTTATCGGTCGCAACTAGGTCGAATTCTTGCTCAACATACTTTGTGAAGTCATAGTCTACAATATCGTTAAAGTATTTGGCTAAGAAATCTGTAACTAGCTGACCAGTACTTGTAGGGACGAGTTTATTCTTGTCGGCTGGAGGGGTTTCTGAGCTTTGTTCGCGGCGGATGTCTGTGGTTTTGGCGTCCAATTTGAGCCGAATGATCTCGCGTTCCCCGCCTTCTACGTCGGCTTTCTCTACATAACCTCTGTTTTGGACGGTACTAATAGTCGGGGCATACGTGCTTGGTCGGCCGATGCCGAGCTCTTCTAGCTTACGCACTAGTGTAGCTTCGGTATAGCGAGCCGGTGGGCGTGAGAATATTTGTTCTGCCGATGCTTCTTCAAGCTGCAAAGTGTCGCCTTTTTTTACGTCCGGTAGCAAGCCGTCTTCGTTGGTTTTTTTGCCTTCATTCTGAACTTTTAAGAAACCCGGGAAGGTAATAACTTCGCCCTTAGCCTCAAATGTTTCTTTAGCCTTACTAAGCCCTACGGTGATGACTGTTTTTTCTACTTTGGCAGATGACATTTGGGTGCATAGACTGCGTCGCCAGATAAGATCATATAGTTTTTGTTGTTGAGCGTCATTGCCAGCTTCGCGCTTGGTAATGTTGGTAGGTCGTATAGCCTCATGTGCTTCTTGTGCACCGGCCGACTTGGTGGTAAAGGTTCTAGAGTGGTGGTAATCGTTACCGTAGGTGTTTTTTATAAAGTTTGTCATGTCTTGGATAGCCAGCGAGCTAAGATTGACCGAGTCGGTACGCATGTAGGTTATGTGACCTTCTTCATAAAGTCTTTGAGCTAGCATCATGGTTTGCTTCGGTGAATAACCCAAACGTCTTGAAGCCTCTTGTTGTAAGGTGCTAGTAGTGAAAGGTGCGCTAGGGCTACGTGTGCCAGGAGTTTTTTTAGTGTCAGTTATGACGCAATCACTAGTGGCCAAAGACTCGAGTAGTTTATGGGCGTCTGACTCGTTCTCGAACCGTGTAGGGCATTCGGCGGGTAACTTAGTGCCATCTGCCAGTTTAAACACAGCGCTCAGCTTAAAGGTTGCCTGAGCGTCGAAGGCTTCAATTTCGCGCTCACGTTCGACAATTAACCTCACGGTTACTGATTGCACACGACCAGCACTCAGACCGGTACGTACCTTCTTCCAGAGCACTGGGCTGAGCTCGTAACCTACTATACGATCGAGTATTCGCCGAGCTTGTTGGGCATCCACTAAACTTATATTAATCTCACCGGGGTGTTCTATGGCAGCTTGTATAGCTGGTTTGGTAATCTCGTGAAAAACAATACGTTTTGTGTTTTGAGGTTTTAACTTTAAGACCTCTGACAGATGCCAAGCAATGGCCTCCCCTTCTCGGTCCTGGTCACTTGCTAGCCAGACTGTTGTTGCCTCTTTGGCGGCTTTGCGAAGCTCGCTGACAATCTTCTTTTTGTCGCTACTGACCTCGTAGTTGGGTGCAAAATTATTAGCAATGTCAACACTCATCCCCTTTTTGGGTAGGTCGCGGATGTGGCCAAAGCTGCTCTTGACCACAAAATCATCGCCTAAAAATTTGGCGATGGTCTTGGCTTTAGCGGGCGACTCAACAATTACTAGGTTCTTGCTCATATTTACCTGATTTACGGTTCGATGTCCTATGTTAAGGTATAAGACCTATAAAATGCAAGCTCTATTGTAGAAAGCATAGTTAGGGAGGATAATAAATTATTTATAGAGACCATTGATTAGCCCCTCTCGGATGTATTTTGTTTTCAATCTCGAGCATCGTTAAAGTCTGGTTAAATAAGCTAGGCTCTAGCTGACTTTGTATTTGAAGGTCTTCGCCATCATGCACGCCGTCTAAAATAAGTTGCAGAATAGATTGTTGTTCTGCAGAGCTGGCTTGTATTAAGGGGATGATGGGCTGTTCGGCAACTGTAGATTCTTGGAGCCCAAGTTCTTGTAATACGTCTGACACCTCAGTTACTACTGTTGCTCCAAATTTTAATAGGTTATTGCAGCCAACACTGGTAAGGCTGTTGGCATTACCCGGTACAGCCATAACTGATTTGCCTTGATCCAGTGCAAAGTTGGTAGTGGCTAGAGTCCCGCTTCGGCTGGAGGCTTCTATTATTAGCAAACCGTCACTTAAGCCAGATACAATCCGATTTCGTTCTAAGAAATTACCTTTATAGATTTTGGATCCTGATGGATATTCAGTTATTAACGCCCCACCTTTACTTATGATATCCTCGGCCAGCTTTTGGTTGGTGCGTGGGTGGATATTGTCTAAACTGGTTGGCAATACGGCTATAGTGATGCCGCCAGCATCTAATGCTGCTTGGTGGGCTATGCAGTCAATTCCTAGTGCTAACCCGCTGATAATAATCACTCCCTGTCTAGCCAGATCGTAACTTAATTTGTAAGCCATCTCCTGACCGTAAGTAGTTGGTCCCCTAGTGCCAACTATTGCTAAGCTTACTTTACGTTGGGTCGGTAGTGTGCCTATATACCATAACCTTTTTGGGCATTTCGCAATATGTACTATGATCTGAGTATACTCGTTATCATCTGGAGTTATACTATTGATCTTACTGGGATTTGTGTGAAAAAGTGTTGACATAGTATGACTGACGTGTTATTTTAATTGTCGGTGAGTTAGTTATATTAACTCAGTGTACCTTATATCCCCCAATTCTAACTTACGAGTTAGATTGCATGCAACGTGCGTTTAAAAGTTACTACCCTCCACTTTTATATGCTGGCCGGTTTACCCGGCGACGTTGCCTGCAAACTAACCCCTTTAACCGGCGGACCTCTACTTTGTGAGGTGGGTCACGCTAATGCCCGAATAGGGTGGGTTGAAGGGTGAAAGAGCGTCAGGAAAAGCCCACCCTTTCCTGACGCTTTTTTGCGTCTAGAGATTTTCACTGTCATACCACAAGGACATCAAAACACATCTGTTAGAAGACAGTCTTCGGGAAGAACTTCGGGAAGAAGCTCGCGTCTTTTTAATGTCTATGTGTTAAATTTGTATGCTTTCGTGAGTGAAAGTTTTGTCTTCTTGAATAAAAGCTTCTGCAAACTTCTTTGTATGTTCGAATATTTGAGGCAGTTGTTTTTGTTCACCTGGCGTTAGCTTGCCAAGTACAAAATCAGCGGCGTCAATCTGCCCTAGTCTTTCGTTGCTAGTGCCTATTCTGACACGGGCAAAATCTTCACCAATGTGCATGATGACGTTCTTTATGCCGTTATTGTGGGCGTCGCTACCGCCTATGCGAGTGCGGATGGTGCCGAATGGCAGGTCAAGTTCGTCGTGAATAACTAATAGGTCTTGGATGCTTAGCTTGTAAAAATCCATAATTGCTCGAATTGATTCGCCCGAAAGGTTATAAAACGTTGTTGGCTTAGCGAATATAATCTTTTGCTCACCATGCCAAGCGGTAGCAATAATAGATTTTAACTTGTCTTTAGCTTGCCAGGAATCGGCAGAGAGATGTTGGGCAATATAATCGATTGAATCGAAGCCAATATTATGCCGGGTTTTTTTGTATTGTTCGCCAGGATTTCCTAGGCCCACTATTAGCTTAACTTGCTGCTTGTGCACGCTTTTCTCTCTCCACCTTCTCGTCTCGGAAACTAAATTTAATAGATGTGCCCACAAAATCGAATTCGTCTCTAAGAGCATGCTCCAGATAGCGTTTGTAACTCCAATGTAAGTAGCGCAGGTCGCTACCGAATAATACGAACCAAGGTGGCGAAGTATCGGTCTGCACCAAGTAGCGAGCTTTGGGATGGCTGTTTCTGAGCCCAGCTGGTGGGTGGCGGGTTAGGCATTTTTGTAAGACACGGTTAACGTCAGAGGTTTTTAGTTGTTGGCGACGACGAGCATCAATCTCGATTGCCAAATCAAAGATTTTGGTTACATTCTGGCCGGTTACGGCGCTAGTAAAAATTAATGGTGCCCAGGGCACAAAATTGTATTCGCGAGCGAGCTTTCTAGCAATCTCGTCGCGGCTGAAGGCAGTTTTTTCTTCTAGACTGTCCCACTTGCTGATTACAATAACCAGGCCTTTACCGGATTCTTTGATTAATCCAGCCAGCTTTTGGTCAAGAGCAACACCAGTCTCGTTAACATCTACTAGCAACAAGCAAACATTGGATTGTTCAATAGCTTGCAAACTGCGCAATACACTAAACTTCTCTATGCCTACCTCTTGCTTGCCGTTACGGCGGATACCGGCTGTATCCATTAATTCAATACTGCGTTGCTGATAGCGTACTTGAATGCGATTAACATCACGCGTAGTGCCGGCGACATTGGCCACAATAGCCTGTTGTTTATTAGCTAGACTGTTAAAAAGGTTAGATTTGCCAACATTTGGCCGTCCTATAAGAGCTATGCGCAGTGTGTCGTCGTCTAGAATATCGTTTTTTGGGGGTATGTGCTGGACAACAGAGTCTAGAAGCTCAGACAAGCCGTTGGCGTGTTCGGCTGAAGTGCGAATAATTGTACTTATGCCGAGTCTCAAGAACTCCTCATTAGGTAGACTACCAGCCTTATCGGTCTTGTTGACTACTAGAATTGTGGGTTTTTTAGAGCGCAAGGCTTTTTTAGCTACTCGGCGATCTTCATCACTAGCCATAACGTCGGCTTCTATCATGACTAATATAACGTCGGCTGCTGCAGTTGCTTCGTCTATCTGTTCTTGGATAGTCGCTTCAAACTCGTCTTCAGCTACCTTAAGACCGGCGGTGTCTACTAGCCAGAAGTTATGATCTTGGTAGTTAACTCGCCCTACAACTGAGTCGCGTGTAGTTCCAGCTTCTCTGGCAACAATGGCTTGCTGGGTGCGCACTAAACGATTAAAAAGGCTCGATTTGCCGACATTGGCCCGACCAACAATTGCTACTGTAGGTAGCCGTCGCTCACTCACCACACACCTCTAGAGGTAGGCGGGCTTTGTCTAAAAAATGAACATCTAAATATGTAAGAAGCGAATTCATATCTGAAATTATACCATAACAGAGGTAGATTAGCTAGTCGGCTTTCTTATACTGCCCGGGCTTAAGATCGCCTAGCTGATAATCACCGAAGTTAATGCGATGTAGAGCTTTGACTTCGTAACCGAGAGACCTAAAAGTCCGCCTGATTTGACGGTTGCGGCCTTCATGCATGGTTATAAGCCAACTCCGATTATTGTTCTGGCGTAGAAGGTGAAGTTTACTGGGGCCGTCTTCTAGACTAACGCCCTTGTTGGCAATTAGGTCTTGGTGTTCTTGTTTGAGTGATCGGTCCAACAAGACTTCATACTGCTTATTCTTTTGTGAGCCAGGATGGGTTAGCTTATGTGCTAGTTGACCGTCGTTTGTCATTAGCAATATGCCAGAAGAATCTTTATCTAACCTGCCGACTGGCTTTAGATGCTGGTATTCAGGTGGCAACAATGAATATATGGTTGGCGCTAAACCTTGTTGTCGTCGACTGCAGATGTAGCCGATTGGCTTATTTAAAATCAAATAAGCGAAACTTTGATTTGTTTGTGGTTGGATAGTTTGATCGTCGACTTTAACAACAGCTTGGGTTGGGTCGATGCGTGCTCCAAGTTGAGGCTTTTCGCCGTCAACACTCACTCTCCCCTGCTCTATCAAGAAATCTGCTTGGCGCCTACCGATGGCTAAGTGTTGAGCGATGTGCTTGTTAAGCCTTATGGATGCTTCTGTAACATCCGGTTGGCTCATTGTGGCGTAACTCTCGGCGGCGGCGTAGGTATGCTGCTAGGGGGAGGTGTATTAACGGTGCTATTGGGGTCTATTTGTGCTGGAGGCTGAGACGGTGCGGGTGATTGAGCCCCAAAGTTATTGAGCTGATTATCGACGATAGTTTGTTCTTGTTGCGTTGTGGCCACGGCTGGTCGATTACTGGCATCTATGCCAGCTTCTCTGGCTAGCTCACGGTCTAATAAATCGTTGATGTCGACCTTATTAGCGTCGGAATTAGCAATTGGTTGGATAACTCGACTGCGGCCAGAAGGTGGTGCCGGAATAGGGCGAACTGGCGAAGCAGTGGGCTCAGGTGATGGCGTTGCTGGTGGTAAGGGTGGCTGTGGGCCTAGTCGCGGTGGCGTGGTAACTATTGGACGAGCTTGTTGCGGAGCCGGAGCGCCAGCAGCAGGTTGAGCAGCTGGTGTATCACCCAGTACATCGTGCACAACATGCACAACATCTTCTATGCCAACCTGTGATTTTACTAGATAGCGGTCAGCGCCGAGTTCTATGCCGCGCTGTCGTTGGCCTTCTGAGCTCAGGGCTGTCATTATTATGACCTTTACGCTACGTGTTTCAGTGGTTGAACGTAAGATGTCCAACATATCGAAGCCACTAATTTTGGGCATCATAACATCGGCTATGATTAATGATGGTCTTTCTTTAATAGCTACTGCCAAGGCCTCTTCGCCATTGTCGGCTGATACGATGTCGTATCCTTCGGCGAGAAGCCGTACGCCGTAGATTTCGCGTAAGCTTTTATCGTCTTCAACCAACATAATTTTTGTCATAGTCTAATTGTACTTAAGTTTGCTGAAAAATCCATAGCACTAGTTGAAATGTAAAATGTATATTAATGTTTAAAATGGTCGTCTTAGCTCACAGCGTTGATTGAGCAGTGATTAGGTAACGCGCCAACAAGAAACATATATTAGATTCTGCTCCACTGTGATAATTAACACCTTGCTTATGGTGGTTAGGGTTATTTAGGTGTATGCCATCGAACGCCTTGAGGGTTTTTTGTTCGTACATCTTACGGTTTGCTATGTTTTCACCTTCGAACCAGAGCATCCATAAAGTGGGGTACCTCAAGTCATTCTTGTTATGACTTAGTTGCCAAGCGCACATCCACGCAAAGATCATATATGTCACATCTATAGCCTGTTGGCCATCGTCCGCTGCTTTTGGGTCACCTTGCTTATACCAGCCTTCATAACCGATTGGCCCACGGAGACGTTCGTGTACGCATTGTTTCTCGATAAAAGTTAAGATTTTTCTACCTAGCTGTTCGGACGGTTTATCGCCGAATACCAGGGCGTAGCGCAGAAGCGCATAAGGAATAATGCCGTTAGCGTAGGTCATGACGTTTTCTGGCCAGAACCAGGCATCTTTTAGATTATGAAATCGTCCAGCTAGGGATCGTTGCAAGGCTAGTGCCAGTGTCCTGTCATAATAGATAGCTCCTAATAGCGCGTAGGCTAGACCGCGCACTGATTGCAGTGAGAGTAGGCTTTGCCTCAAAGACCCAATGATGTGTTGTGCTTGTATCTTTTTGAAGTTGAGGCTAGACGCATAGCCCATTGCCCAGGCTACCTGGCCTTTAGCATCTTCTGATGCAGGAAACTGTATTGGTTTTCTTTCTGCATTATAAAATCCATAAAATTCGTCGCCTTTTCTGGATTGTAGGATGTAATTAAAAAGCGTGTTTGATTGTTGGCTACGTCCGAGCGCTAAGCATATCAATAGGCCACGAGTTGCATCGTCAAGTGCGTAGCCGTGTTCTGGTAGTGGTTTTTCGCCGTCAGCGTGTTGCCAAATACCGAAGTCATCAAAAAGACTATCAAAGTAAGGTGTAATCATGGACTATCGTATCTCGAAGGGATCATCGACTATTATTGTGCCGACCCGAGTATCAGATAGCCCTGCCCAAAGTCGATAACGTTCATTGCCCAATGGTTCCAGACTGCCAGGGAATACAACATCTTGTAGAGTCTCTAGTTTGCTTGGTCCGTCTTCAAAACAAGCTCTCGTGGCGATAATCTTTGGCATGATGTGATGAACCTTATCGTCAAGTAATGACTCAAGTTTTATCTTGTAGATGGTAGCGGCATAGTGTCTGGTGTCGTCATGTAGGGCTGAACCTAGATGGCCGATTAATCCAACCCACTCTACGTTATTGCTATCTCTAAGCAGACACAAATCATTCGTGCCCACCCAATCAGTTACAAAACCGCTACCCAAGACCCCGAGGGTTGGCAGGTCAAGTGTGTCTAGACGCGCCAAGGCATCCAGGTTGTCAATAACGTGCAGACTGATGCGACCTTCATGGAATTTTCCTCCGCTTGGCCTACGGCACAATAAAAAACGACTATCTGGGAGCTGTAATAGGTGTACGTCCTTCATCCCCGCAACTATTGCGAATGGTGTTTTGTTCAAAGTTAATAAGGAGTCTCCGGTATAGAACTCAGTACTAGGTACAAAGACGTCTGCAGATTTTCTTTCTATTCGTACACCGCCCAAGATTGGCTTATTTTGCCCGTTAAGCTTGGCTATAAGAAATGATGGATCTTCGAGCATCGGTAATAATCCAGGCGTTGTAACTAGACGCCATGATCCATTAGTCTGATCTGCAAACGCAATTGACGGCTTGTAGCACCCTGGAAAGCGCCAGTCACTATTGCGTGGCTCCATTCGAAATGCTAGCAGCTTGGTGCCATCTAATTCACATAACGTCGGGTTATAATAGTCATTATCACCGAGGCCATCAATGTGGAGGATCTTGCCGATATCTGCATGGCATGTGTACCCGTATCGTTTTACCCAGAAATTGTCATTTGAATCGCTCATGTATTATTCTGATCCTGTTTGTTAGTTTGTGTTGGGACTATAAATTCTTGTATATACTCTAGGAGTTTTTTGGCTATAGCTTGTTTACCAAAACGCTCTATGGCAATAGGGCGCGCTTTCGCAGAAAGCTTGTCTCGGAGGTGATTGTTGGTCAAGGCTGCCTGTAATTGTATCGCTAAGCTATCTGGGTCTGCGCGCATACTGCCTTTAACGTCAGATGTTGACACGGTATGATGATTAGCTAATAAACCAGTTTGATTTTTAATTACTATTTCTTGTGTTGATGTTGCATCATGGGTAATAACCATTTTGCCACACATTTGTGCTTCGACCAGTGGTAAGCCGAAACCTTCGCCCCTAGAGGGTGCAATGTATATGTCGCATAAGCACATAAGCTGCACTAAGAATGCCTCAGAGAATTCGCCGGTTATAAATTTGACACGTGGTAGCAGCTCTCTAAGCGCTTCGTATTGGTCAACACTGCTCTGCCAACTGTACGGATAAGGCAGAGTTTTTATTATCCATACCCACTGTGTTTGAGCGTCAAGTTTATGCAAGGCAGCAATAGTTTCCATAGCGCCTTTACTAGTTGCATCTCCGCCAATTGTCAGTAGGATTGGTACCTTCTCGGCCTTGGCCTTGCGTAAATTAAATGAAATTGGCATAACTACGCCATTGTCTTCATCGATAGACAGATAATCAAGAAATCTATCTATTTGCTCAGAATTGGCTGGAGCCCAGATATCTTCATCGACTGTTTCGTACAACACTCGCACCTTAGGGGGATTTATGCCATCTCGTATAAAGATGTCTCGGCAATATTCACTAGTTGTTAGAAACCAAGGTAGTTGGTTGAGTTTATCTACAGCTGCTTTGTCTACAGCTGCGTCTGATACGATCCATGGTAGAACTTTGCAACCTACTTCGAGCGCCGGCTTGATGAGTCGGTCGTAGTCTTGCCATGAACCAATTGTGATAATAAGGTGATCGCGATACGGCCGGAGATCAGGTGTATGAGTAATATCGGCAGGTGAGCTACCGGCAAACAGTAGTTCAGTATGGGCGCCAGAGGCTTTAAGCGCACGTTGCAGGCTGCGACCTTGATTCATAAAACTTATCCAGCCACCAGCTACTAGCAAGAGAATCTTCATATATTAGTCCCCGAATCTTCTTTATTGGTTGCCTGTTGGACTACGAGTTTAAATAAGTTGAGGTAATTCAATCCAACGTTAGGCCATGTGAACTTTCTGCCCTTGTCGTAAGCACGTTCTCGGATTTGGTGCATATGCTTCTGGTCACTATAGATATCTAAGACACTGTCTGCAATAGCCGTGCTGCTACCAGGTTTAACTAGCACTCCTGCACCTTTATCTAACACCTCTTTTGCATAATTATATGGTGTAGAAATACATACTTTGCCTGCACCAAGGCCCCAAGCAAGTGTGCCTGAACCAGATTGTTCAAGATTTTTGTGAGCTGTTATAAAGAAATCTGCAGCTTGGTAGTATTGTCGTAATTCTTCGGTACTCATATAGCTATTTATTAAACGAACGCTATGGCTCAATCTTAGTTTTTTGATCAGTTGAGCCAAACTGTCACGGTATTTTTCGCCCTCCGTACGCAATATCACTGGGTGAGTCTGGCCGACTACGTAGAGCTTAGCTTTTTTAAAGACCCTACGTATAGCTGGCATAGCCTCGATAATAGATTCAGTACCTTTACCGGGTCCAAGTAAGCCCGCAGATAGCAACATTGGTTCGGCTTGGATGTGCAGCTTTCGCTTATGTTTTGCAATCTCGTTGAAGCTAAAATCGGGTACACCATGGTATATGACTATAGCTTTTTCTGGTGGGCAGCCGTATACGTCGATGAGTACTTTGCGGGCGTCCTCGGTCATCGCTACTACTGCTTTGGATAAATCAATCACCCTGCACATCATGTAGAGGTAGTTTGCATCGGGATTAGGTAGAATAGTATGAAGCGTTGTGACAATAGGTTTCTCGATCTGTTCAAGCATATCTGCCAGATAGTAGCGGCTCTTTACGTCTTTTTTGAGAGCATTCGCTGATGTCGTACCTGCAGAAAGACAGGCCGAATTATTACCCTCAGGCCCACCAAACAAACCAAATTCATGTTGTAAACAAACAACATCGGCAGAAGATTGGTTGATATAGCGAGCGGCCATCATATAGTCGGACTTTTGATGTTGCCCGATTCGTAGTTTAACTTCCCATGGATAGTCGTATTCTTGCTTGCTGTCATTAAGAGCAATAATCTCGGCTAGAGCGTCCGGATTGACATCATTAATAGCGCTAGTGAGGTCTTTTGTAAATGTTGCGATACCACATTTACGAGGCGGATAGGAGGCTAGGTAAATAACCCGTATGGGCAATTGTCTTTGGGCTAAGGCTGCGGCAAAATTTTTATTACTGTGCATGACAATTAAAAACTAGTGCTTCAAGAAAGTCCTCTATAGAAAGTATTCTATAGAAAGTTTGTTAGATCGGCAATATCTAAATATCTAATAGTGTATTGTTAGGCGCTTGCCACCGTTGGTTGAGGTTGCTCTGGCTGGGCTTCTAGGCTTTTAGCATTTTCGTGGCTGATTCTGGGGATGGCCAGATAAAATATCGAACCTTTACCGACATTGCTCTCAGCCCAAACTCGACCATTGTTGATCTCGGCTAGGCGCCTAACAATGTATAACCCCAGACCGGTGCCGCCAATTTCTCGAGTGTCAGAATTATCTACACGATAGAATTTTTGGAACAAATGAGGCAGATCTTCAGGCGGGATACCAATACCGGTATCGGCGATACTGATAGTAATGTTTTTATCGTCACCCGTTACATCGATAGTTACGCTACCTTGCTTAGTGTATTTTATTGCATTATCTATCAGGTTGTTGGTTAGTTCGCGTAACTGATCTTGGTCGGCATAAGCAAAAAAGACTGGTGGGATAGTTTTATTGCCTTCTTCTCCGCTGCCGCCACCAGGTTTAAAAAACAAAAATATGCCCTTAGCCTCTGACTTTGGGGTTAAGCCCTCGGTAATCTCTCGCAAGAATTTTACAATGTCTATCACTGATGGTTTAGTGCCCAAGCGACCATCTTCGGCTCGAGATACTGTTAATAGGTCTTGGAACAGCCTGCCTAAATGTTGAGTCGATTCATGAGCCTTAAGAAGGTAGGTATGCGCTTTATCATCAATGGTGGCAGTGGCTGGGTTTAGTGCCAGGCCAAGGTAGCCTTCGATAGCAGCGACTGGGGTTCGCATCTCGTGGGCGGCTGTGCTAATAAACTCAGCCTTAGCCTGTTCTTGCTCTTTCTCTTTGGTGAAGTCTCTAAAAACAGCGATGGCACCAGAGGCCGGGTTAGTGTTGCCAACTGGTGATACCACTAGAGAAATCAGTATTTTTTTGCCAGACTTTGTTAACAGTGCTAAATCATTGTTAGAGAGAGGCTTATTGCCTAGGAGGACTTGTTCGATCGGTGAATTATTGTCAGCTAAATCTTTGCCTTTAAGATCAGTTAACTTAAACACCGAACGATAGTCCAGACCCATGGCGTCGTTTTTATCCCAACCCAGCAGAGTTTGGGCAGAGGGGTTAATTAATTGGATCATCCCTTGAGCATCGATAGCTATCACGCCATCGGCGATTGCATTGATAACGATTTCTGACTTGCTGGCTACTTGTGATAGTTGCTGGGCCAGTGCGTCAAAAGCCTTTGTCTTGCTGCTCTCTTGGTCGGTTTTCTCGTGCCATATAAGATAGCTGATTAAAATTGGCACTTCGCTAGCAAGAAAAAATATCACCAATTGCAGTAATGATACTCGGGGCATGATGATAGCAAAATCATAGATTAACGCTATATTTGTTGCCAAAAAAATAGTAGCCAATCCCCACAAGCCGAATAAACCTGCAAACACTGCCTGTAGCATCCAAATTGCTGCAAATGGCGAGCTGATATTCCCCGTCATAATCACTAGAACGCCCGAAGTAAAAGCCAGCATTAGATAGGAACTAAAGGCTAAGAGATAAAGATATCTAATCGGTGCCCATACGTAAGCTATTAGGCTAAAAACAGCTGTTGTGGCAGCTAATACTGCTACTGGCCAAGGCACAAAAACAGTGCCACCTACTTGTTTTTGAAAAACCAAAATCTCAACTACGTAAAGTATCAAAAGCACTAACGCAACTAGTAGCGTGATCTCGCAAGTGCGTCGGTACCAAAAAGGCGAAATGGTCTTATTCAGGTTAATATCAACCCACCCCCGATAAGTGCTTATGTGTCTATTATCGTAGAGGAAGGGTGGCCAGTCAAGGCCGCTCTCAGAATTGTTAGATCTCTTGTGCACATAAACTTAATATTAAGTTCGTCAGCGCTTGCTTGAGCTGATTCAATTAATTGAACGGCGCTCTCAACGTCTTTAACCCACAATATTTCAAATCCATCGTCTATCTCTTTCTGGGTAAAGGCAGGCTTGTGCTTTTTACCTTGTACCTTGGCTGTATAACAATATGATGTCTGAATCATTTTTGGATAATGCCTGAACTCAATTATCTCCCCCAACTCTCTTAAAGAGCCTCTGTCTATATTGCATCCCAGCTCTTCTAGTAGCTCTCGCTCTAAGGCCGCCATTGGGTTTTCGTTTTCTTCTAAACCACCACCGGGTAGTTTATAGTGACCATGCTTGGTCACATACAGTAAGCCTACTTGATTATCTTGATCGAACACGACGGCTCGTGCTGCTAGTCTGTGGTAAAAACCTTCAGAATCTATAGCTGGCGCATCGGGTTCAAAATCTTGTTGGCGGATTATGCGGAGAGTTTTCATTGATGTACTCTAGTATACATGACAAAACAACAGCGACTTGTTCTTATAATTAGTATTTTGGCCTCATCCATCGTGTTTTTGGACAGCTCTGTTATAAACGTAGCGTTACCGGCTATTGGGCGTGAGTTTGGTGGCGGTTTGTTAGTTCAACAGTGGGTTGTTGATATCTATCTAATAACGATGGGCGCACTGATGCTGATCGCTGGTTCGCTGGCAGATATATTTGGTCGCAAGAAAATTATGTTGATTAGCCTCATTGGTTTTGCTATAGCCTCTATCTTGTGCGCTGTATCCGTGGACGGCGCGTTCTTAATCTTAGCTCGTGGGCTACAGGGTGTGGCTGGTGCGCTACTAGTCCCCTGTTCCCTAGCTTTAATAATGTCTAGTTTTAAAGGCGGGGCAGCTGGTAAAGCAATCGGTGCCTGGACAGCCTGGACTGGTATTGCCTTTGTGGTTGGCCCAATGCTTGGCGGGTTCTTGGTCGACGTTGGTTCGTGGCGGCTGATTTTCGCTATAAACTTGTTGCCGATTGTCACGACCCTGTGGTTGCTTCGAATGCTAGAATCACATAGAGAGTCTACTAAAAATACAAAAGTTGATGTATTAGGCGCGACGTTAAGTACTCTGGGGCTTGGTGGAGTAGTCTATTCTTTAATAGAGAAAGCCAATTATGGATGGAATAGTCCGATAATTCTCGTACCTTTGATTATTGGACTGACTTCGCTGATATTCTTTACCTTTCACGAACTAAAAGCCGAGCAACCAATGTTACCTATGAAGCTTTTTAAAGTACGCAACTTTGCAGTTGGTAACGTTGCGACCGCCGCCATTTATGCCGGCCTGTCTATAGCAGTGTTTTTAATATCAATATTCCTGCAGCAAATTGTTGGTTACAAGGCGTTAACTACGGGAGTGGCGTTACTGCCGGTAACTATATTGATGTTTTTGCTCTCCTCGAGATTTGGCGTACTAGCTGGTAAATATGGCTCACGTATTTTTATGACTGCTGGGCCTTTGGTTGCTGCTTTGGGATTTTTATATATGTTGATGATTGGCGATAAGCCATATTATCTAACCCAGATTCTTCCGGGCGTTCTATTATTTGGCTTAGGGCTCTCAATAACTATTGCGCCACTAACAACAACGATTCTGGGAGCCATAGATCAGAAACAATCTGGTATAGCCTCGGCAGTTAATAATGCCATAGCTAGGATTGCTGGTCTGATTGGTGTTGCAGCTCTCGGTTTGGTTACTGGGCCACAACTTAGTCTGGATGGATTTCATAAGGGGCTGATTATGGTGGCTAGCCTATTAATATTAGGCGCTGGGGTTTCTGGGATTGGTATTCAAAAATTTAAACACCATGATTCTGTGACATAATAAAGTTAGTTGGTAGTAAGAAAATTGGAGGAAGAAATGCAAACAAAACTTAACCCCTATATATCTTTTAACGGCAATGCGCGTGAGGCTTTGGAATTCTACAAGTCTGCTTTTGGTGGAGACTCCAAGATAAATACATTCGAAGAATTTCACGCGTCGGAAGACCCTAGCGAAAACGATAAAGTCATGCACGGTGTCTTAGAAGCTGGCAGCCTAACGTTGATGGTCGCTGACACCCCAAACCGTATGGAATACAAGCCCGGTGCCAACGTCAGTATGTCGCTAAGTGGTGAAAACGAAGCAGAACTTCGAGGCTATTATGACAAGCTATCAGCTGGCGGCCAGGTGACGATGCCACTCGAAAAGGCTGCATGGGGTGATACATTTGGTATGTTCACCGACAAGTTTGGTATTAACTGGATGGTGAATATTTCTGCCGGCCAAAAAGCTTAAGAGGCCTAACTCGCCTTAATAATAGGTAGTTCTGCCCAGTTTGTTGTGTAGTTAGGGCTACGCTGTTGCTGGCGGCTGCGCCAATCGCTACGCTCTGTATGTTCGATGGCATGGCGCACCAAGCGAGTGTGGTAGTGATTGTTTAGCTGATCAATTGTGGCCATAAGTGCGGCTTGTCGATCTATATCGGCTATGTTACCGCCAAGTTCTAATTGCCAAGCTGCGCGTGGTTTTAGATCAAATAATGTTATACCGCCTTTTTTGTATCCAAAATCAGGATCATAAATAGCTTGTAGGCCTTCAAGAGCGGCGGCAACTATCTTGCCGGTCTCGGCTGTTGGCGGCAAGAGCGTGACTACGTGCGAACCACTGTGTTGAATTTTGGTATATTTGGAAGTACGCAAAAAAGTCATAACCGCACCGGCAAGTTCTTGCTGGCTACGAAGTTTTGCAGCGGTCTGCGCGGCGAATGTGGCGATCGCGCCTTCTAGTTCGTAATAATTGCGGACTGCATGGGGGAAGCTGCGTGTGTGGGCGATAGATTTTTGTGGCTCGTTGTTGGACTCTAGCTCGTAACAACTCTCGCCTTTTAATTCGTGTGCTGTTTTGACCCCGCGGATGTTTAGCTGCGATTGTACCCAAGTGTCACTAGCCAGGCTGATGTCGTAAGCAGTGCGGATGCCATATTCCTGTAGCTTTGGTGTTGTTCGCCAGCCGATACCCCATACGTCGCCGATGGGTAGCCATTTTAATAGTTCGAGGTGTTTTGTATCGTCGCCTACTATTGAGAACCCACCTTCTGTGGATTCGTTCTTTTTTGCAAAATCAGCTGCAGCCTTAGCTAGAGTTTTAGTTGGGGCAATTCCTATCGACACTGGGATGCCTGTCCATTTAAAGATCTTGGCTTTTAGGGTTCTAGCCCAAGCTTCGTAATCTTTTATAGGCAGACTTGATATTTCTAAAAATGACTCGTCTACCGAGTAGACCTCGATGTCGGGGCTTTCTTGTTGTAGAATTTGCGTAACTCGTTGAGAAAAATCACCGTAGAGCTGAAAATTGCCAGAAAATAATGTGACATTATTTTGTTTTAGTACGTCACTTACCTTAAAATATGGCACTGCCATTGGGATGCCCAAGGCTTTAACTTCGTTACTGCGAGCTACAATGCAGCCATCGTTATTACTCAAAACGGCCACTGGTTTATCCCACAAATCTGGTCTGAATACACGTTCACAGCTAACAAAGAAGTTATTGCAATCGACTAGCGCATAGACGGGTTTTAGCATATCGTCATTATCCCACAAAATGACACACTGGCCTCTGTCATAAGCCTAACCCTCTCACTTTTACAAAACCACAAGCTGTCCACCACAAAATATAATGCATAAGACTTAGTGTTTCGTTAAAGAGAGGTTTTGTAAAAGTGAGAGGGTTAGGCTTATGAGGCAGCCTTCGAGGGATCTTCTTGAATTAACGTGTTTTGTGAATCACGTAGGTCACTACTCCCCATAGGCTGGCATCGGTAGCCTCATGTAAGGCAATTGGAGGATAATCGGGGTGAGCGGCCACCAGCCAGGCTTTTTGCCCCTCTCGTTTTAAATGTTTTAGGGTGAATTCACCATCCACTACTGCCGCTACGATGTCGCCACTTTTGGGCTCGAGTGATTTATCTACAACCACCAGGTCGCCATTCACAATGCCAGCACCTGACATTGAATCACCCTCTACCCTAAGATAATAAGTGCTAACAGGGTGCTTAACAATTAGTTCGTTAAGATCAAGAGCTATAGACTGAGCATCTTCTGCTGGGTTTGGAAAACCAGCTTTAATAGGTGTGACCATATACGTTGGGATCCTAATTGTTATCTATGTAGATGCCGATAAGGGATTAGTTTTACGATAGGCAAATTACTACTCTAGCCCCTTGTGATGTATATTACCTACAATCTCGGCTTGTGTCACTCGTGAGTTTGCGGGGCGCTATTTTGGGCATCATCGTAGCCACCATCCAGCAAGATCTGCAAACACGTGTGCGATAGCTGGTGCGGCAAAATCTTTGCTTACAATACGGAGCGTACCTAGCCAAAATCCTACGGCTATATCTAGTGGCAAAATTTGCCAACCGTACAGGGGCACATGCAAAAGCGCGAAAGCCAAAGAAGTCACTACTAAGGCTGTGGTAATACCGCGCCATCGGCTGACAGTATCAAACAGCGTCCCTCGCAAAAACGCTTCTTCAATAATGGCTACAATACTCACCACGATTGCCCAAGTAAAATAGTTACCAGCCGGATATGAGTGGCCGTTTTTTAAATAGACTACAACGCTTGGCAGACACAAAAATATTCCGCCCAACAGGCCAACTATTATTGATCTACGATTTGGCTTGACTGGCTTGATGCCATTTGCCCATATCAGTACCGCCAAACAAGCAGCGAATATTAGACCAGCAATGCCAGAAGTACGAACCTCAACACCACCTATAATAACTCTCAGATATATAGCCATACAGAATCCCATCAAAAGCAACATAGAAAGCGGAGCAGGTTTAGCGCGAAGCTTGGAGATTGATTGTGGCAGCACCATCATGACTCTGCCCGGTTTGATCTACGAATCACAATTATAACTACGCCTACTGTAATTAGGCCAACAATTATAGTTGGCAATACAAATGCATAAGCTTGAGATTTAGGTGCGGGTTTGTTATCGCCTATTGTAGCTAGAGCGTAGTCACCCAGGCCTATTATGTCTGCTTGGTAGACATCGGTGCCAATCTGACGAGTTTCTAATGGTCGCCAAGTATTTGGTGATGCGAGATAAAAGATGGTTGGTTTAGTAGGGGCATTTTGAGGTGAACGCAGAGAGATGGTGCCAAAAGGAGTTGGGCCGTTAGTTACAACTAAACCTCCGCTGTCATTTTTTGCACCCAAATTATACACATTGCCAGCGATCTTTGCGTTACTTGGCTGAATAGTTGGGGCGTGCGGTCGAGCATAAAGTGTGATGCTCTGTGCGGAAGCCTGGGTGCTGAGTGCGTGTTGTGGAACGTACAGAAAAACCTGGGGACCTTGTTCCCCACTACTCGGAAACAGTAATTGGCTATTGAGGCCTGCCTGTACTGTCGATGAACCACTTGCATCAGTTGGTTTGTCTGTGGGTGGTAGATCGGGCGGAGGGATGACATAACGGTACGGCTCATCTGGGAACCCTACCCCATCATAAAGAGGCACAACTGGCGTTTGTGTAAACGAGACTAACAATACAGCCAGGCCAGATAGTGTAAGTAATTTTCTGTTCACGTTAGATTATAGTTATCCAAAGATACGGGTGGTCGAGTTTTGATGAAGGACGTACTGTCTCCGGTCTTCTCTTTCACTAAAGGCTGTGCCAACAGCCACAAACTAAACATCGTATAAACGACCATTGCTAGTATCCATGGGTATTCAGATCGACGAGCAACAGCTACTTCTTGTTTCTGCTTACTGGTACTGCCAAGATGTCTATGGGCTATTATGACTGCAATAATATGAACTACGATGATCACTACTACTGAGAAATACCAGTAGAAAGAACTAGAAAAAATATGGATATTTGGCTCAAAAACGTCACTAAAGGGATATGGGAGATGAATTGGCCACGATTCCCGGCCAACAGGGTTACCAATAAGCGGGAAAAGTAACTGACTATTAACCACTACATATTGGATATTGTGGGCCAAAAGATATCCAAAAGATATCGGCAGTAATGACGGCAATAGACCAGCTAATGCAGTGATATTGTTGCCGCTGTGTTTGCCAATTCTCTTAACTGCTTCGGCAAACAAAAGAAATGCACACCACATAACGATGGCTAGCCCAGCAAAGATGCCAGTAGCTAGAGCCAGATAAGCCCCTGTGCCAGCACTAATCCCACTAGGCAAGCTATGCTGGAAGTTACTCCATGCGGGAGTGGCGGTAAGACCATCAAAACCAACACTGACGAGTAGTAGAAGTACAAAAGCCGTTCGGCTTATGGAAGCCTCAAAAGGCACAACGAGACCTTTGGCTAGTCCCCTCTCACCTCTAGCTCCAAAACGATAAAAGCCTAGTCTCCCCCAGGTTGCAAATAAAACAGTAAATACTTCACCACGTTCGAGCCAAGCTTGGCCGTAGAGAAATCCTAAAAAACTACTAAGAATAAAGTAGCCGAGCAAAACTCCAGCGGTTACAGCTGGCAAGGTGGCCGTAAGGTTAAAGACTAGTTCGCCGCAAGCTATTACAAAAAACAGTAAGACGGCAGGCCACCAGCCAAGCCAAGAGGGCCACCTAAGTGGTTCTGTACGAGTAAGTACCTTGCGTCGTAGCCAAGCATTATCAGCCAATTTGGCAATGTTAGATATCGGATTGAGAGATTGTGTCCAGTCTCCGATAAGACCGCATGAGAGCGGTACAGCAATCCAGATTATCAGCCAGAATAGAGTCGGTACGATATTCTCGGCAACAGTCTGGCTACCGAACAAACCTGTAGCAACAAAAGCCGCGAAAGCTATAAAGCTTATAAACGTCGGGATGAGTGACAGATTCCGAATATGTGTCTGGTCACCCTCCCTGGTAGCAGTACTCTTCTTAACGACACGACTTGCAATAAGCAAAAAAGAGGCTAGAACGATTGCTGCGCCCCCAAGCACAAATAATACCAGCGGTATAGGCAGTTCGTAACGTTGACCGAAGGCGTGAGAGAAAAGCTGAGCGTTAAAAAAGATAAGCGCATGCACCATAACGACCCCTTATGCGTTAAGTATATTTTAACATATCGACAAGCATACGATTCGTTGGCGCTGACCCACATGTACTTTTTCATAACCACGAGCTGACAACCACTTAATCTAACACTATTAAGACAAGTGTTTTGTTAAAGAGAGGTTATGAAAAAGTACATGTGGGTCAGCGCGCAGGCTCCGCGAAAACAATGTTTATTAGCTATCATTCAGCTCAGCAAATTTGTCTGCCATGGTTGGGTTACCGCGCGTCAGACGCTTGATAGTCAGATCTTCGGCTTTGTTGTTAGCGATACGGAGATTGTTCTCTGAAGATAGCAAAGCATCTTTTGTTTTTTGCAGATGATCGATTGTCTTATCGATTTCTTCTATGGCCGTTTTAAACTTGCGGCTGGCTAGATCGTAGTTCCTGGCAAAACCTTCTTTGAACTTGTTTATGTTATCTTCAAAATTAGTAATGTCCACATTCTGTGCTTTTACAAGAGCAAGTTCTGACTTGTATTTGAGCGAGTCTAGGGCGGCATTGCGAAGCAAAGTTATGATTGGAATAAAGAATTGCGGACGCACCACATACATTTTCGAGTATCTGTGCGAAACATCTACAATACCAGAGTTGTACAGCTCGCTATCTGATTCGAGCAGAGTAACTAGAACAGCATACTCACATTTTTTTTCGGTACGATCTTTGTCGAGCTCACGCAAAAAATCTTCGTTTTTATGCTTAGTAGCTGTCTCGTCACCTTCATTTTTCATTTCAAACATAATAGATATGATTTCAGTTCCGACTTCATCAGCTTCTCGGTAAATGTAATCGCCTTTGCTACCAGTCTTTGCATCGTTGTCCTTCTCGAAGTATGCATTTTGGAAGGCGGTGGCTCGGAGTTTATTAAATTCAGTTTCACAATGTTGCTCTAGAGTCTCACCAACCATTTTAGTAGAAAGCTTGGCTTTCATATCTTTACGGAGAGTGATTTCTTCGTCCTTGAGCTTAATAATGTCGTCTTTGGTTTTAAGTTCTGTAGCATATTTCTCTTTTAAGGATGTTTCGAGTAGCTGTTTTTCGGTATCTTTGATTTTTAATTCACCAGCAAGTTGGTCGCGCTCTTTCTCGACTTTATTGACAGCTTCGGTAACGGCCAGCCTCTTTTCGGTCTCATTGGACTGAAGTTTTGCCTTTAACTCCGAAAGCTCAGCCTCCTTTTTTGATTCTAATCGTGCAAGAGCCAGATTCTTCTCGGCCTTCAGCTCAGCAATCTCGGTATCTTTCTTGGCAGCATCTGCCTGGAGCCTGTTTTGGGTATTGGCTTCTGCAAGCTTAACGGCGCTTTCTTTATCTCTCTCTAGCATCTTCACTCGTTCAAGTAATTCTTTTTCGAACTCATGATCGCGCACTTGCTTGAGGATATCGGCAAAGCCTGCTTCGTCGACTTTGAAGGCTTTTTTACAATGTGGGCAGATAATTTCGTTCATTGACATACTGTATACTCCAAATTTTAAAGTGATAATTGTAGTTTTGGCTGTCTAACAAAAGTATCATCACCGACAATGACGGCTAAGTCTTTATAATATTAGTAGTATAGCGTACCCAATAAAAAAAGACCTTTCCGTAAAAGAAAAGTCCCTTGTGGTGACCCCTGCGGGATTCGAACCCGCGATCTTCAGGATGAGAACCTGATGTCCTGAACCGCTAGACGAAGGGGCCATGGTCGCTTTGATAACATGCTAAATACTAACACAACAGATGAGCGACGTCCAATCTACCTATAAAACTGCTAGTCTAGGGAGGCGATGATCTCTATGAGCCGTCTGGGCGTTATATCGGCTTTAATCAGATAGCCGTCGGCTTTATTCTGCATAGCGAGCTTAGAATCGTCATCTTGTTCGTAATTGGTTAGCACTATGATACGACTGTCTGGGGCTAGATCACCTTTCTCGCTGCCCCTCAGTTCTTGAAGAATCTCGGTCCCCTTTTTGTCGGGTAATATTATATCGAGTAGAATCAAATCATATTTTTTAGATATAGCGGCTTGTAAGCCTTCTGTGCCACTGGATATTAAGTCCACTGTGTATCCGGCTTGTTGCAAACTGTGAACGTACATCTCGCCTATAAATGTATCGTCTTCTATGATGAGTATTGTTTTTATCATATAGTTAGCGCCTGTACATGGCGTGGTTCTTTATCCAGCCATCTGATTTTTCTATAATTTGCTCGTTACTATTATTATCTTTTGTGAGTTTATCTGCAATAGTGGTATAGATAGGAATGGTGAACCCAAAAGTCGAGCCGGCCCCTTCTTTGGTACGTGCCCAAATTTTACCACCATGCGATTCGGCAATCGCCTTGCAGATATAGAGCCCCAAGCCTGTGCCGCTAACTTGTTGGCGAGATCGGTGCGAACGATAGAACTTAGTAAACAAGTTGCTAACCACTGACTCAGGCATACCAATACCAAAATCTTGAACGGTAATCTCTACAAAGCTATCTTTTACTGTGGCGGTTATATCTACTTCCCCATCCTTCTTGCTGTATTTGATGGCGTTATCTATCAGATTAATTATCACTTCGCTTAAGCTACTGCTGTCAGCCGCAATAGTTGGCAGATCATCTGGTATAAAAAACTTTAATCGCCTGTTCTGTGTTCTGGCCCGCAGAGCTAGATCTGGCACTAGGTTTTTGATGATATCGACCAGTCTTTCTTCGTGCAGATGTAAACGCAGATGATTGCGGTCATATCTAGAAACATTCAGGACGTTATTAACATAGCCCGATAACCTTTCTGCCGAAACTTGTAGACGGTCAATAATTTGTCGTTGGTTGGCCTGCAGGGTGTTCCTGAGTTCTTGGTCCAGTATGTCTAAGTAACCACGTATGATGGTAATCGGACCGCGTAATTCGTGAGCGGCAAGGGCAATAAAATCCATACTGTCTTCTTCGGGAGAGTACTCCTCTGTGCGGTCGATTGTAACTAAGAGAGTTTCGATGCCGTTGGGGCTGTTTTTGGTATAAGAACCAACTATGTCAAAAATACGCCGACCATCTTGACCAGGGATTCTGTCGGCTATTCGATGCCAGATTTTTAAATCATGCACTTTATTAGCTTGGCAATCGTTAAGCCAAGATTCTAAGCTGTTAGATTGTTCGAATAGCAGTTCAGCTTGGAGTTTGCCAGATGAGTTTTTACTTACGGGCGACACTGCATTGGCAAATAAAATCTGTCCATCTGCCTCTAGAGCAATTACGCCACATGGCAGGTTGCCGAGTATTGCCTCGGTGATAGGGTTTGTGGTCTTAAGGCTTGCCGGGTTGCTAGCGGCCAAACCATAAACTGTGTCCACTAAGGCTTTAAGGCCGCTCCGGCTGTCATTAGTACTAAGCGTTGGTGGCAAGGTCTGCAAGGCATCTTTAGATACATAGGCGATGGCTTGCGATAAAGTCTTTAGAGGCCGACTGTACACATTAACCATTAGAATAGTTAGCATTGATTCAAAGATTATCAGCACAAAGAGTCCAACGGCGAGCACATTAAAGACTGGGTAATCATAGATCCGTAATACAAAGAACACTAAGATGCCTATAGATAATATGACTGTTAACTGCAAGAGCAGCAATACAGCAGTCGTGGCTGATTGGTAATACTTAAAATACCCAGAGGCTTTTATTGCCATGTCACATTTTTTTCTGTTGGTATAACTGTTATCCAGGTTTGGCCTGGGTTGAGAGCGATAGCCTTACCGCTCCCATCTTTAAAGCCGATCTGCGATGTGCGATTTGGCTTGTCCCAGATGCCCTGAGTTATAGTGCCGTCTTGAAAGACATAGGCTGGACCACTACCGAAGGTGTCCATTTGTTCACGATATCCATCTTCAAAACCGGTATGCATCGGTACTTTTATAACAATGGCGACTTTTGGAGCTAGCTGGCCACCTTCACGATCGTTATGAACTTGTCCCCCCTCGCTACGAAGATAGCTATTTGTGGGCTTGTCATAGTCGTAGTGAACTGCAAAATCGGCTGATGAGATGTCGATATCAATTTTACTGGCATCGCTAACTGCGACTGGTGCTTCAGCTTTACGCGCAAAGCCTGTAAAGCTACTGGTTATGTAGCCCTTGGATTTATTTAACTCGTCTAGCTTGTCGAAGTTTGTATATACATTGTGAGGTGCGTACCGATCGCTGGCTCGCCAATACGAATTGCCGTTAAAGAATTGGTCGATGTCCTTATATAGGCCACTGCGGATTTCGTTCAAGGCGTTATAGCTACCGCCAACATGGGCAACAGCAGCGTCAAATGGCGCCAACCAATCAATATAATATGGGCGCAAACTGCGAACGGGTCCAATTAAACCAGGGCGTGATTCCTGAAAAAGAGTCAGAAAGCGGGTTATTCCACCCTCGGCTATTGCTTCGAACACCACACCAGCAGTTTTGATGCCAGATTGTGGTCTGGCAGCCGGGCTGTTTTCTATCATAATGGCTGTGACTTGGCGTTTTGTTATCGAATCATTTTCTACCTCTAACCCAGTTAGCACCGACTTAGGTTTAGGCGGTGGCGGGATTACGGGTGGTAGCTTTTGTATGACGGCAGCCATGATGGGTTTTTGAAGAGGTGGTTTTTTATGAGAAATCGAATACGCCCCTACTGCCCCGGCTGTCAGAACCAGCAAGATAAGAACCCCGTATAAGTAGGCTAACTTTTTGTGAAGTGAAACCCAAGTCAAAAAGCGATGCTTGTGATGCTTATAGTGCGCTTCAAGCAAACTATACGATGGCATCAATTTTTTTATGCCTAGTTTTTGCTTTGATGTTTGCAAGACATCAACATTAGAACTGATTTTATCTTCTATAATAGCCACTGTGTTTATTATAGCAAAAAGCTTATGATCACAGAGTTTTGACTGACCCACATGCTTTTTTTATAGCCTCTCTTTAACGAAGCATGAGTCCTATGCATTAGACTAGTGGTAGTCAGCTCGTGGTTATGAAAAAAAAGCATGTGGGTCAGGAGTTTTGATCTTAACGTTTTTGTTCGACTATCTCTTTACGTAGTACTAGACATTGTTGTGCGATTTCTTCTTGCAGAATCAAAGTTTGCTCGGTGATCTCTTCGCGGATTAGTCCGTTATCAACCAGCAGTTTTGAGACAACGTTATTGAATATTTTTAACATTTCGCTAAAAGAAGTCACCTCGGTATCGTAGTTAATTTTGTTCATAAACCAGATTGTAACACACGTTATGTGTTTTTATGCAAACGTTCGAGTGTATTTTCTTTGCCTAAAACTAACATTGTCTCAGCGAGGCCTGGACTAAATGGTGCCCATGTAAGAGCGAAACGAATAATACTAAATAAAATAGCTGGTTTTTGGCCAGTCTGGGCCAGGAGGGCATTAAGAGCGTCAGTTAGATCATCCATATTAAAATCGGTGGTGACTAGCTTGTCGTAAGTAGCCTTTAGTAAGTGTTGCAATTCATCTTTGCTTAGTTTTTTGAGCTGTTTGTTCGCTTCTATCATAGACCAGTTAGGGGTTGGGTCAGCAAAGAAATATTTGGTTAGTAATGGTAGATCAGACAAAGTTTTTAGGCGATCTTGAACTAAGGCTAGGACTTGTCTTTTGTAGTCTTCGGTAGCTTGCTTAGATTCTGATGGCCAAAAACTCTGAGCTCTTTGGCTAAGATCATCTAGCGATAGACTGCGAATGTGCTGGCCGTTTACCCAGAGCAGGCGCTGCTCATCAAATTTGGCCCCGCTTCTTTGTACGCGGCTTAGGCTAAATTTCTGTATAAGTTCCTTACGAGTGAATATCTCTTGCTCTGTGCCATCGTTCCAGCCTAGACTAGCAATAAAGTTTACTAGTGCGTCTGGTAAGATTCCATCTTTAATATAATCCAGTACATCCTTTGCGCCATCGCGTTTGCTGAGTTTCTTTTTACCATCTGGCCCCATAATGTGCGGCACGGTAGCCATAATTGGCGGTGTTAAGCCTAGCGCCTCATAAAGATTTAGATAATTTGGAGTGCTGGCGATGAATTCTTGGCCGCGGATGATATGAGTGATTTCCATGTCGGCATCATCACAAATGTGGGCGAAGTTGTAGGTTGGGTAACCATCGGATTTTATAAGGATAAGATCATCTATTACTTCTGGGCCAGTGTTCAGGTCGCCCATCACTTCGTCGTGCCAGCTGTAGGCTTTCGGTTCGGATTTAAAACGCAATGGTTTAGTTCCATCCCAGGTAGGTGGGTTTTCTGGCCGATGATTACGATACAAAAAGGGCTGTTTGTCTTTTTGTGCTTGCTCTCGGAAAGCTTGCACCTCTTCGGCTGTGTATGGGTCGGCGTAGGCTCGACCATTATCAATCAGCTTTTGTGCCCATTCTTTATACTTTGTTAGTCGCTCGCTTTGTCGATATGGGGCGAACGGTCCGCCGATATCTGGCCCTTCGTCGTACTCTAAGCCAAGAGACCGCAGACTTTTAATTAAATGCTCGGCTGAACCTGGAACATTTCTGTTTCTGTCGGTATCTTCTAACCTTAGGATGAATACGCCTCTGGATTGACGCGCTACGAGCCATGCGAACAGCGCAGTGCGAATACCACCGACATGTAAGTATCCGGTTGGGCTGGGTGCAAAGCGGGCTCTAGCCTTTTTGTTATTTTTTTCAGTTTCCATCAGAGGTTATTATACATTACTTTGGCGGCTGTTGTAATTTGCGAAAATATAATTAACTCTATTGACTCAGTGGATAACGTCGTGCATACTTCGTGCATGACAAACGACCAATTCGCTAAGCTAACGCAGCAAATATCCAGACTTGATGATAAACTTTCAAGTCGAATGGATAGATTCGATCGTCAGTCCCTAAATTTATACAAGTATGCCGAGGACAGATTTGCTGACGTATATGTGGAGATTCAAAACGTCCGTTATGATGTTCAGCGAGTCTATACGCTGATCGATGCTAGCCTTAAACAACAAGAGATAGATCAGCACGAGCGTTTAGCCATGGGCAGCCAGCTTGATCGGCATGATCGGTGGATAGAAAAAGCAGCTGAACAAATAAGGCTCAAATACGATCCAAGCATTTCAGCTTAGGATCAGTATAAACCTCTAGATACTTGTAGCAATTCTTAAGACTTGTTCGCTGCTCAGCTGAGCGCTACCATCTATAATATAGAACATGCCACCACTCACCCATGCTGCTTTATTATTGAAGGAATAAATAGTTAAGCCACGTTCTTGATAAGTTAAATAGGTAGACGACTGCTTGCTGACATAATTGTCTACAACTGCTTGGCTATCCCAGTTAGAGGCCTTCTGTTTGATATCAAATTTTTCGTCGTTGGTATTAGATTTAAAGGCGATAGTGACTTCACCCGGCGCATAACTCACTGGGCCGTTAAAACTATAGCCATCTGGATGATAGTTTGGGAACCGAGCCGCAATGCCGGCACGTGCAGCCGCCACTTTTGTAGAAAGGTTGGGTAGGTTCATATAAGTCAGATATCCCCCAAGCAACAGAAAAGCGAAGGCACTAGTAAGAATAGATGCAAAACGTGGTTTAAAAAAGAACGACCGATGTGAGCTCTGCTCATCTAGGCTGTCTTTCATGGTATCTACCTCTGCCAAGCGAGAACGGATTAATTGTTCTTTTAGATCTCTTGAGCTTGGTGGGGTTTGTAGGGGTACTGGCATAAAACTACCACGCTGCATTGCTCGCTTTACTAAAGGATGTGTTGTGGGTGCTATATCTTGCGATTGCACCTTGTTTGTTATGTCTGTGCGCGATACAGCTGGGTGAAGAGTAACATTGACGGGCTGGTGATTGGAACCAAACCTACTGATCGCAGGATGTGTTACGGGTTCAAGAATAGGCTTAGCGACTGGTTTTTTGAGAACGGCTCTGTAAAGTGTCTGTGACCTTTGTGGTTGCCTATGTATTCTATTCGCAGTTGCGGCATGAGTTGCGTGGGCTTTCGTGGTTTGTTGGGGTGCTATATCGACAAATGACGGCCGGCCCTTTCTAGGTGAGGGAATTGGTTGAGGGTAAGCCTGTTGTGGATTGTGCGCGGCAGGCATTTTGGTTTGTAGCGCCTGCGCCACAGGTAACCCGGTCACTGAATCGTACAGCTTGCCATTAACAGTTATAGTATTTTTACTATTCATATTTTTTATTTCATGCTGACATTGTATTATGCAAACACTACCCTCGTGCCTTTACACACTAATAGTAAGGATAATCGTTTTTTTGCGCAAGCGTTTTTAAGTCAAACTTTTAAAGTTTTTGATTTGTGATATAAATGGGCTAGGACATATGCTAAAAATTGATCTCTCTTCAAAACGTTCACGATTGGCACTGCGTTTTTTTACATACGGTGTTATGACCATGTCGACATTAGCTTTGACAACTGTTGTTGTCTTTATAATGCTTGGTTATAGAATGGACCGTGGTTTTGTGTTCTCGCAAGGCGGGTTAATACAGTTGCGCTCGTTTCCTAGCTCTGCCACCGTTACGGTTGATGGTAAAAAGCAAAATTCTCGCACTCCTAGCAAAGTAGATATAAAATCTGGCCAACATACCTTAGGTATGTCCTTGGAGGGATATCGTCCGTGGTCTAAAACGATAGATATATCACCGGGGCAACTTTTATGGCTGAATTATACTCGCCTAATTCCCAAGAGTATTACGACCACCGGCTTACATACTTTTGACAATCTAGTCGGGACACTGAATTCACCTGATCATCGCTGGCTCTTAGCACAAACCGCTGCTGATTCACCGAATTTTGTATTAGTAGACTTTAACAACGAGAAAAAGCCAGAATATACTAACCTGCAATTACCGGATGGTTTGCTGACTAAAAAAGATAATAAGTACGGCAAACTTGAATTGTTGGAGTGGGACTATGGCTCACGCTATGTGCTGATTCAACACCGGAATGGTGACGTTAATGAACTTATTCGGTTAGATAGAGCTAAACCTCAAGAGTCTGTTAATATAACGCGAGTCTTTAGTCTTAATATCTCTGAAGCGCATTTTTCGGCTACCAATCCTAATCTTGTTTTTGCAAAGACAGATGAGGTGTTGCGTCGCCTGGACCTCGCCAACACTAATGCTTCTGCTGCCCTGGTGACTAACCTTAAAAGTTTTGTGGTATACGGCGAAGATACAGTTGTGTTTGTGAACGAGCAAGATAAAACTGTGGATGACCCTACCACTAGACAGCAGGCGGTGGGGATATATCGCCACGGCAAGATTGCGATTGTAAGAACTGTGCCGCTTGGTCCGTCAATTTCTGTCGCTTATAACGAGTATGATAATCATAGTTATCTTGCGCTAGGTTTCAGTAATAGTGCCCAGATAGATATTCTGCGTGACCCAACCGCCAATGGCCCTAAGGACGCAGATGTCTTTAACTACTTTGATCTTGGTGCTCCGCCAGATTTACTAAGTTTTAGCTCTAACGGTCGCATGCTATTGGCGAATCATGGCAAACAGATTATTACCTTCGATGTAGATCAAAATAAATATTATGCAGCCAAACTAGATGCCAGCACTAGCCCGCCCTCTCTACATTGGCTGGACGATTTTCATATTTGGACTGATGCTGGTGGTAAATTCTCTGTATTAGAATTTGATGGTCAAAACACTACATATATTACTAATGTTACCCCCAATTTTGCAGCACAAATAAGCGCTAGCGGGCGTCAGCTGTTCACTATTAACAAGAGTGTTGACGGCAAGTTTTTACTACAAGTGTCTAATCTAACGACCGAATAGTCGATCTAACAAGGTCGGCGAATTGCCTGGCAAGTTTTGTGGTTGTGCGCTTGGGCTTAAGCTACTTGAGGCTGCTATTTTAGAAGGATCAGGACTAATCTGATCAGCAAAAACTAACAACCTCTGGAGGGCCGTGCCAACTGGTGTACAAGTGACTAGAGTCGCAACTGGCTTGCTGGTGCTGACTTGTAAGGCTCCTAACTGGTTAGGATTAATGATTTTTTTGTCACTCACTCGGTAAATATATCGTTGGCCCGAGTAATGCAGATAAAATATATCTCCTGGTTCTAAGCGGTCCAAAAGCACAAATGCGAATTTGTAGTCTCCAGGGTCAAAAACATCATTGCTAGAGTGACCCAAAATAACTGTATTGCCAGCTTGTCCTGGTGCGCTGTCTGCGCCCGGCAAACGGTAGTTAACTACCCCACGGGTTAGAGCGTCTTGTACGGTTTTATTATCCAGAGAGCGGAGGTCGTACACTACTGGCACATCAATATTGAGCTTCGGTATTATCAGCTTCGATTCGGGGCCAACACTTGAGCTCATGGTTGGATCAACCAATATCGTATCAGTGTTACTGACTGTAGAACCCGGGCTAACATAGGCTTTGGCGCTAGCAACCCATAAACGATTGTATTGCAGGAACATAAACAGTAGGCAGACCAATAATGCGCTGGCTAGTGGTATAAAGTGGTTGGATTTACGAATTTTCTTGGCTCGTTTGTTGACGGTGCCTAACAAGTCTTTTTTTAGCTGCTTGGTTTGGCTGATCGGGTTGCTATCGCTAAGGCCCGGTTGAGCTGCCTGAGCAGCGTTTTCTAGCAACAGTCTTTGTTTCTGCTCATAGCTATTATGATAATATCGCTGGTAGTATTGCTGATAATACTGCTGCCAGGCCGTATGATATTGTTGCCAGTCTTGAGCAGTTTGTACTTGTTGGCGTACAATCTGTATTGCCGTGTCATGGCCAGGCTCATTTAAGCTATGGCCACGAGGGTCATGGCTAGGCGTTTGACCAGAATGCTGATTATCCATCCCATCTATTATATAACCACTACGATATCAACGCGAACTGTTATATAATTGCCACTGGTAATATTGTGGGCGAGTGGCGGAATTGGTAGACGCGCTGGACTCAAAATCCAGTGGTAGCAATATCGTGAGAGTTCGATTCTCTCCTCGCCCACCAAAGTTAAATCAGAACCTAAGAACGTAAAATTTAAGCTTGACGTTCTTACCTACTTACCACATACTAAACATAGTTATGAGTAACGAAGAGCTATTCCAAAATCTTAAGCAATTTATTGCAGCTACTGTTACTGCTTGTGTTTCAGAGTCAATGGCTAATATCGCTACTAAAGAAGATCTTCACTCAGAGATTGGTGCTCTTCGTTCAGAGTTCAAGACAGAGATCAACGATCTTCGCGAAGAGCTTCATTTAGCGTTTAGGGTCGTTAACGAAAAGATTGATACACTTGACGAAAAAGTTGATCTTATCCAAAATGCTATCGCAGAAACATTCACCGCTACTAATAAAATTTTTATTGCGACTCTCCAAAACCACGCTCAACATCTGCGCAGGCTAGAGCATCGGACGGCTTGAGTGGTTATGATTGAAAACTAACTGTAACAGATTCTAGTACTTTTTTTGGTTGTTGCATGGCATAAACAGCAGCCCTTGCAGCTACTGTGCCGCGCCAAATTAGCATTGGTTCCTGCCAAGGACTGGTAGTAACTGTGCCTGCAAAAGCTGCAATAAGTTGGTTTTGGTGGAAGACGACAATAGCAACAGGGTAAGTGATTGTAAACTTGTGTAGAGTCTCTACCAAATTAGATACTTGCATACTAAAAAGTATGGTTTTGGGATAATAAACTGCCTGAAAGATCTTTTGCAGTTGAGCTAGGGTAACGATTAAGACTGTTTGTGGTCGTTGTAAGAGCCTTGGCGTGCTGGCTTTTAGGAGGTCAATTGAATCACGAGTGATTATAGCTAGCTTGTCTGTGTCGGCTAACAATTGTTCTAGTACGATAGCAGTTTCGCTATTGCGTCCGTTATCACCAATCAATAGTAACGCATCGGCCCAGGCAGTGCTGGCTTTTAGAATGGGCAATGATTCTTTGCTCATACCACCTGACAGATTGGTGGGTGTAAAAACACAATCTAAAACTTGTGAATCAATAACTTTTTTAAGTGCTTCTGGCAGAATAGCCCGGCACTCACCTGCCCCAGCCTTTAGGGCATCGTTATAGCCTTGCGCTACAGCTGCAAAGCCCAACTTGTTGCCGCCGATAATCAGTAATTTGCCAGCCAAAGCTTTCTGTTCAGGTCGTTGCCAGGCTATTTCTGGGAAAAGTGGCTTTTCGGTAGTTTGTTGATGCCAATAAGGGAAACTCATAATGGTAGATCTAAGGTAATACTCACAGGGCAATGGTCAGAACCCATTACGTCTGCGTGAATGTCTGCAGCTTTCACTAAGTTTTTGATAGAAGACGATACTAAAATATAGTCGATGCGCCACCCCACATTGCGCTCTCTAGCCTTGGCCCAATGAGTCCACCAGCTGTAATGTCCACCATCTTTCACAAACATACGATAGGTATCTATAAAACCGGCATCGAGCATTTTTTGAAACCCGGCTCGTTCTTCGTCTGTAAAGCCGTGTTCGCCAACGTTGGGTTTGGGATTGGCTAAGTCGAGCTCTGTGTGGG
>DATMOD010000029.1:0-61555 GCA_035568355.1 Patescibacteria group bacterium | reverse complement strand
CTAGAACTATAACTCAAAATCGTGAAAAGATTGTATTGCAAGAAGGCGAAGCTATGGCTAACGTATTCAAAAAGGTTAGTCCGGCTACTGTTTCGGTTATCACGGAGTCGGTATCTCCGGTTAATTTTTTTGGTACAACTTCTGTGCAAAAAGGGGCGGGTAGTGGCTTGATTATCTCTAGTGATGGCTATGTACTGACTAACAAGCATGTGGTACCAGAAGGAATTACCAAAGTGAGTGTGATGATGGCTGACGGCAAGCAGTACAACGATGTTACTGTTGTGGGCCGTGACCCGCTAAACGATATAGCCTTTCTTAAAATCGCAGGTGTGAATAGTATGGCAGTTGCTGAGCTTGGGGACTCTAGTTTAGTGCAGCCTGGGCAACGGGTGGCTGCCATAGGTAATGCGTTAGGGCAGTTTCGGAATAGTATAACAGCCGGTATTATCTCTGGTATCGGCCGTCCGCTGCAAGCCACTGATGGTAGTACTGGTAGCTCCGAAAAATTAGAGAATCTTTTGCAGACAGACGCAGCTATCAACCCTGGGAATTCTGGTGGGCCGCTTGTAACGCTTGACGGTAAAGTTATAGGTATAAATGTTGCTACGGCTGAGTCGGCTCAGACGATTGGCTTTGCAATTCCGATTAATGACGCCAAGCGTTTAGTAGATACTGTCCGCAAGACTGGCAAGATTGTTAAACCGTATCTTGGCGCGCGCTATGTTAGCCTAACCCCTGAGGCTGCTAGTTCAATTAATGTAAGCGTTGATCACGGGGCCTATATATCTGGTGGCCCCAGCCAGCCTGCTGTTTTGCCTGGTAGCCCGGCGGATAAAGCCGGCCTGCGTGAGCACGACATAATACTTAAGGTTAATGATATCGATGTGACTCAGCAGAGGAGCTTAGCCAGTATTATATCTGGCTTTGGGGCAGGCGATAAAATAAAACTGACTATTCAGCGTGATGGTAAAGAGTCTGTAGTGACAGTGACCTTAGAGGCTTATCCGACGCCTACTAGCCCAGCTACGCCACCTATGGCGCAGTGAAAACTAAAATAAGATCCTGATGACTATGCAGTGTGTAACCATGGGTTTTGGCATAGTGGGTGATTGCTGGGTGTTGTCTAAGGTCGGATTCAAGTAATAGATAACCGTCAGGCAAAAGATGGTTTTTAGCTTGGACTATTAATTTTTTGATCAGAGCTAAACCGTCTTGATCTGCAAATACTGCGCTACTGGGCTCGAAAGCTATCTCTGGTGATACCTCCCAGTCCTTAGACACGTAGGGTAGGTTGGCGACTATAAATTTGAAATGGCTATTGGTCATATCAAATTTATAGTTGGCCTCCGTCATACCCGGCTTGATCGGGTATCCAGTCAATAATGAATTCCTTTTCTTACTGGATTCCCAATCAAGTTGGGAATGACGGGGAGTAGAGAGAAGGTCGTTCTGCTGAAATACGATGTCTGCTTGCAGATGCTTAGCGTTTTTAGTAGCTACAACTAGAGCTGCTTGGCTAATGTCTGTGGCGTAAATATCAAGCTCGGGTCGCTCCAATTTAGCAGTTATTGCAATCGCGCCCGAGCCTGTGCCTACGTCAATTAACTTGTCAGCTGGTTGGGCAGGCAATTCTAAAAACTTGGTTATTAAAGTCTCGGTTTCTGGCCGGGGTATAAGAACTTTATTCGTTGTTAAAAACTCTCTTCCGTAAAATTCTTTGCGTTCTCGAATGTAGGCGAGGGGCATGTGTAGCTGTCGTTTGGATAGATTTTTGTTTAGTCGTATCTGTTGTGCTGTAGTTAATTTGTGTTCAGGATGAGCTAAGAGCCAAGCTTTGTCATGATCTAGCTCGTCACTTAGTAAGACTAGAGCATCTAATCTGCTAGTTTCGATACTGGCTTCAGCTAATTGCTTTTCTGCCAGGGCCAACCAATTAGCTAGCGTTGGCAGCAATGAGTTCTCGTTCATAAGCATGTAATTTGTCGATGATGTCATCGATCTCGCCATCCATAGCGGCTTGTATATTACTACGACTGTAACCAATGCGATGATCGGTGATACGGTCTTGTGGGAAGTTGTAGGTGCGGATTTTTTCGGATCGATCGCCAGAACCAATTAAAACACGCCGTTCGGCAGCTAGCTTTTGTTGTTCGGCTTGCAATTTTATGGCCAGCAGTCGGCTACGCAAGACTCCCATGGCTTTTTCTTTATTCTTGATTTGGGATTTTTCGTCTTGGCAGGTAACTACCAGGCCGGTTGGTATGTGAGTAATGCGTACGGCCGAGTCGGTGGTGTTGACCGATTGTCCGCCGTGACCACTAGCTCTATATACATCCACTCTTAAGTCACCTGGGTTGATCTGTACATCAGATTCTTCTGCCTCGGGCAGTACGGCAACTGTAGCTGTTGAGGTGTGGATACGGCCTGATGATTCAGTAGCTGGTACACGTTGAACGCGGTGCACTCCTGATTCGAATTTTAAGGTACCATAGACCGACCGACCTTTAATCATAAAGACTATTTCTTTAAAACCACCAGCATCGGATGAGCTCTCGTTTATCAATTCAAGTTTAAAATTATGTGTTTCGGCGTATCTTGCGTACATTCGATAAAGTTCGCCGGCAAATAACGAGGCTTCGTCGCCACCAGCTCCAGCTCGGATTTCCATGACCGCATCTTTTTGGTCGTTAGGGTCTTTGGGCGTCAGAAGCTCGAATAATTTATTGTCTATATCTGTATAGGCCGCCTCTAGCTCTGGGATTTCTAATCGTGCTAGCTCAGCCATTTCGTCGTTGTCATAAGCAAAGACTTTAGCCTCATCAAGTTGCTTCTGAATTTTAGTTTGCTGCGAGACTAGAGTAATAATTGTTTCTAGTTCTTGTAGTCGTCTGGTTTTTTCGGCATAGTCTTGGTCATTGTAAGCGTCTGGTCGACTCAAAAAAAGCTGCAATTCTTTTTGCTCGCTACTAAGTTGATCTAAATTAAGTTGGATGCGGGCCATAAGACTCTAGAGCCTGCAATCTTTAGTCAGTTTTATCTGCAGATTTTTTAGCAGCTTGGGCAGCAGTTTTTTTAGCTTTGTTGGCTAGAGCAGAGCGGAGTTCTTTAGCGGCTTTAGTACGAGCAGCAAATTTATCGACTCGGCCAGCGATGTCTAATAACTTTTCTTTACCGGTATAAAAGGGGTGTGAGGCACTAGAAACATGAACGTCAATCAGAGGATATTCGTTGCCATCTTCCCACTTAATTGTTTTT
Source organism: Patescibacteria group bacterium (assembly GCA_035568355.1). Classification (GTDB taxonomy): domain Bacteria; phylum Patescibacteriota; class Saccharimonadia; order Saccharimonadales; family EFPC-124; genus DATMOD01. The sequence goes on along the minus strand of DATMOD010000029.1, from coordinate 58,300 downwards.
TTAGTGGTGGCGGTAGACTTGGTTAGCAATCTAAAATCGGCGGTCGTATCCTGGAAGACGACAGTGCGATAATCTGATGGGTGTAGATCTTTTTTCATAACTGAGACAAATTGTATCTGTTCTTGGGTGATTTGTCAAAATTTGATGGTTGCGCTCAACCTACTGCCTGACCCACACTCACTTTTACAAAACCTCTCTTAACGAAACAATAAGTCTTATGCATTATATTTTGTGGTAGACAGCTTACTCCCTCCCAGAATTCCAAGGAGTCACCCTGGAGTTTTACTTCCAGGGTGACTCCTTGGAATTAATTAGATCAGTGGTAGACAGCTCGTGTTCTGAAAAAGTGCATGTGGGTCAGGCCTACTCCAGTGCTGGTGATCGTTTGTTATGTAATAGCGAAGATATAAAGGCTGCTGCTATAAAACTGATACCTACTAAGCCAGTTATTATTTCGGGCAGACTGTGCTCAATAGACATGAGCAATAATATTGCCAATGCGCCTATTGCATAGTGAGCGCCATGCTCTATATAAATATACTTTTGAAGAGCTTTTTGTCTTACTAAATGCAGGGTGAGGGATCTTATCCAGATGGCGCCTACACCAAGGCCTGTGGCAATAATAAAAATATTATTACTAATGGCGAAGGCGCCGATTACACCATCTAAAGAAAAAGACAAGTCTATTAGCTCAAGATATATAAATAAAGATAGATTTGAACTGCGATGGTTGCTGGCTTGGTTTTTTGTGAGCAGGTGGTTAAAAATGTTAATCGCTAAAAAAGTGGCCAGCCCTAATATGCCAGCGATCATGACGGTCGTTTTGTGTTGATCGGATAGGGTTTGCGATACACCTAATAAAACTAGTAAGGTTGTAAAAGTGGGCAACTGGTCAAGCTTGCCGGCTTTAGTCAATAACTTCTCTAATGGGCGGAGCCACATCACTTCTTTATCTTGGAACGCAAACGTCAAGAAGATCATCAACAAAAATGCACCACCAAAAGCGGCAACGGCTGGATGAGTGGTCTGTAGTAAGGTTGAGTATCGATCTGGGTGGTTGAGAGCAATATCCACGACTTTATTGATTCCAAGCTGAGTGGTTAAGCTGACAATAAGTACAGGTAACACTAATCTGACACCAAAAACAGCGATTACAATGCCAATCGACAAAAACATCTTTTGCCAAAACTGATTCATCTTGACCAAAACCGTGGCATTGACAATAGCGTTATCGAACGACAGTGATATCTCGAATATAATTAATATGGCCGTAAGCATAAAGGCTTGCACGCCGGCCACACGCCAGGCAATGACGGAGACTAGAATAGTAAGGATGATTGGCCAAGCAAAAAGGGACGACATTCTTAAATCATAACAGATGACGTAGTGAGGTTTCGCATTTTAATTATTAGTTAAAAGGGCGATTTTTATGTTATCGATATGGCTTGACGGTAGAAATGCCCCCACCTATACTAGGTATTATCACTAACGGGGGTAGAGTATTATGACAACTTTAAACGGAAGTGGCGCAAACTTGGGTAGCGGCGCGAATTTAGGCGCAACCAAGACTGTAGTCATCAAGAAATCAAAAGGTTTTGCTTCGGTTAATTAGTTAGCTAGGAGCAACGATCAAACAAAAAGATCACATATCAATCTATGTGATCTTTTTGTTTGCTATCCATTGAGAGTATCTCTTTTCGGGTACGCAGGTTATGCCGGCGTAGTTGACGTGGGTTACGGTATCATTATGATCAAAGTAGAATTTTACTAACTCGGCATTATAAGACAGGTCATCATCATTCATAACGCGTAAAGTTGTGTCATCAATTATCTGCAGAGTCTTTGCTAGGTCATCGAAAGGTGACCAACTTTTAGGATCGATGCACGCTATAAGTTTCGAGGTGCATACAATCTCGAATGTCTCCCAGAGGTTCATTAATCGAACATTGCATCTCTGTAGTTTAGGCGGTAGGGGCTGAGTGGCGTACTCGTCAAAAAAGTCATAGATACCAAAGATGCCTTCAGCCATATGTGACACAGGTGTATCTTTGGCGTTGGCGAGAACTATAACCGCTAGCTTGTTATCGACATCAGCGTAAGTGCAGGTATGGTAACCGCTAAAACCACCAGAGTGACCTACAATTCGCCGATTATCTCTGTGTTCGATAAAGAAACCAAGCCCATATTCTGTGCCGCGCTGCTCGGGTGGTAGCCAATGTTGACGCTCATTTGTGAATAATTGCTCAAGCGTGGCTGAGTCTAGCCACTGCGGTGTGTTACCGGATAGGCCATCTACAAAGCGACCAAGGTCATCAAGATTACTATACCAACCAGTGGCAGAGTCGAAGGTATGTGTTGGCACGGCTTTTGGCATGGCGGGTCGACTACCACTGAAAGGTCGTAAATATGCTGTCGCCGTGGCAAACTCATTTGCAGGATTATAGACGTCGGTTGTGGTCATATGTAAAGGAGCAAGGATATGTTCATGTACGTAAGCTGCATACGAACGCCCGCTCACTTTGGCGATAATTTGCCCTAGAAGGGCATACCCCAAGTTAGAATACTTGAACTTATCGCCACTTGTTTGAACCAGCTTGGAGTCTAGTACGAGTCTTTTAAGGTCTTGATCGCCAGGGAAAGGTGACTGTAGCTGCCAGAAGTCTACCTGACCGCCTTCGCGCATCATGCCTGCTCCATGCCAAAGCAACTGTCGCAACGTTATGAGCCGAAAATTCTGATCAGTATGTTGTGCTAACCATGGCAGATATTGTACAACGCGGTCATCGAGCTTGAGTTCTTGGTTTTCGACAAGCTTAAGCATAGCAAGGGCTGTAAACATTTTTGCTTGGGAGCCTATATTAAATAGGTGATCGACAGTCAGCTTTTCTTGTTGTTGCAAATTAGCCATACCGAACGCTTGTTTAAACACAAAGCGGTCTTTGTAGTACACGCCAACCACAAAACCAGGCAGATCGTGCTGCTCTGTTTGAGATTTCAGCCACGAGTCCATGAACAATGCGCTGCGTTGTAGAGCATATTCAGTCATGAGCGGCTACTGTGGTATCTAGCCATTTGATAGCCGTCTTTATTAAGGCGTCACTCGAGGTTTTATCCAGTGCTTTTAGCAGGAGTTGGCTGAATAAAAGTGAATAATAATTAGTTACAGCCGAGGTGTTATCTTCTATCATGGCGCCCATATAATCTTCAAAGAATATTGATGAATTATGTGGAATTTTATTCACGAAAAGCGTATAAATTGCCATTTGCCAAGATAGTACTGTCATTGCCTCTAGCGGCAGTATACGAATTGTTATGTTTGACTGCTTATTAAGGGCGAGGAGATGTCGCAGTTGCTCTTTTAGTATCTGTGGCCCGCCTAACTGTCGATATAATACGGGCTCCTCTAAGACAACGTCTATCTTTGGCGGATTTGATTGTTCAAGAGTGTGCCACTGTCGTTTCATGCGTACCTCAAGTAGCTGCTCCATTATCTCTGAAGACAAGCGGAACGGTGTGGTGCCTATGCATTCTTCGCCATAGCGCTGAGTTTGCAAAATGCCGGGCACAACCAAAGCGCTAAAGAGCTGCATCTCTGTGGCCTGCGACTCAGCAGCAATAAAGCTACGATAACCATGAGGTATGATATTTGAATAGGCGTCCCACCAAGGCGCGGGGATCTGTTGGGCCATCATAATCCATTCATTAGTATTTGAATACTATGAAAAAATATGAGACATATGTCAAGGTCTACTTGTATTATGAGTAAGACTCTGCGCCAGCGCCACGGTCATGTTCTGTAAAGCCCATAGTCCCCAGACACTATAAGCCTGACCCATATGTATATTTTTATAACCTCTCTTTAATGAAACACTAGTCTTAATTATTATATTAAGTAGTAGACAGCTCGTGGTTATGAAAATATACATATGGGTCAGGCTGTAGACAAAAAGCCCTGTATCAGATACAATAATGCAGTAAATTTTAACCATAAAACAACCCGTAGCTTACATCCTCCCTTTTTGGGGCGTGCGCGGGTGAAGGAGTAAAAGGATATGCCAGTTACCATAGATATTAAAGCTTTGCTTGCTGCCGGAGCACATTTTGGTCACAAGACCAGTCGTTGGCACCCTAAAATGTCACCATACATTCACAGCAAACGAGCCGGTAATCATATTATTGATTTAACCAAGACTGTTGAAGGTCTAGAAAAAGCTCTGCCATATATAACCACGACTGTGGCTAAGGGTAAGCAGGTCCTATTTGTTGGTACCAAGCGCCAAGCTAAAGACATCGTAAAATTAGCTGCCGAACAAGCTAAAATGCCATACGTGACTGAGCGTTGGATGGGTGGTATGTTGACTAACATCAAGACCGTAAATACCCAGATTAAACATCTGAATGATCTTGAGACTCGCATGCAGAGCGGTGAACTTGCTAGTCGTTACAACAAGCTTGAAGTACAGCGTTTTCAAGAAGAAATTGATGCACTAAACTTTAAATACGGTGGTATTAAAGCTATGAACGGTGCCCCTGGCGCTGTATTTGTGGTGGATGTTTTGAATGAAGACATTGCTATCAAAGAAGCTCATAAATTGGGCGTGCCAGTAGTAGCTTTGGTAGACACAAATGCAAACCCGGACGTAGTTGATTATGTAATCCCTGGCAATGATGATGCCTTGAAAACTATCCAATTGATTTGTGATTACATGGTAGCAGCAGTATCAGAGGGTGTGTCACAGCGTAAAAGCACTGAAACAACAAAGGGGGAGTAGATGGCCAATATTTCGTTGGATGAAGTAAAACGACTTAGGACTCTAACTGGGGTTGGTTTGACTGATGCAAAAGTAGCTCTAACAGAGGCTGATGGTGATTTTGATAAAGCCCTTACAGCCATGCGCAAAAAGGGCCTGACTAGAGCCGAAAAGAAAAGTGAACGCGAGGCTCGCCAAGGCTTAGTCGATAGCTACGTACACAGTGGTCGTATTGGTGTTGTCGTAGAAATTAATTGTGAGACTGACTTTGTGGCTCGCACCGATGACTTTAAGGCTTTAGTGCATGATATAGCTATGCACATTGCTGCTGCGTCCCCAGTTTATGTCAGCACAAATGATGTGCCGGCTAAAGTGCGCACTGACAAAGAGTTAGAGTTTACCGAAAAAGTAAAGACTGAAGGCAAACCAGAACACATGGTGCCCCAGATTGTTGGTGGCATGTTACAGAAAGATTTTGCCGAGCAGTGTCTACTGGACCAACCTTTTATTAAGAACCCAGAGGCTACAGTTGGTGACCTGGTTAAAGAAAGCATCGCCAAGCTTGGCGAAAACATTGTTGTACGCCAATTCAAGCGTATAGAAATCGGTGAGGGGCTTAATGTTTGACGCCAAACTGTTTGAAGTCAAAATAAATCAGACGATCAGCCATTTTGAAGACGACCTAAAAAAAATCCGTACTGGCAGAGCCCACGCTAGTATGCTCGATGGAATTGCCGTAGAAGTTTACGGCACTAAAGTGCCACTCAACCAGACCGCAAACGTTGTAGCTGTCGAATCGCAATTATTGCAAATAACGCCGTTTGATCAGAGCAATTTGCAAGCGATTGTCTCGTCGATTCGCGATAATCAAAATTTGGGTTTGAACCCTAGCGATGACGGACGAGTCGTGCGAGTGCCAATTCCGCAGCTGACTACCGAGCGTCGAGCGGCTATCGCCAAACAGCTGTCTAGTAGAGTAGAGGACTGCCGAATCGTTTTGCGTAATATTCGACATGATGCGATTCGTGATGCTAAAAAAGCTAAAGACGACAAGCAAATCACCGAAGACGATCTAAAACGAGTAGAAAAAACTCTTGATGGTTTTATGGACACAGCTCAGACTAAAATAGAAGCACTAGCCAAAACTAAAGAAATAGAGATTATGACGATTTAATGGCAGTACTGATACTCATCTTTGGCTTACTGTGTTTTGTAGGCTTGATAGTATTGCATGAGCTTGGTCACGCTTTTGTAGCTTGGCGCAACGGGGTAGGAGTAGAAGAGTTTGGCATTGGTTTCCCGCCACGCTTGTGGAGCAAGAAGCTTAATAATGGCACGCTGTTTACCATTAATCTATTGCCGCTAGGTGGTTTTGTGCGCCTTAAAGGTGAGAACGATTCAGCCGAAGGCCCTGGTACATATGGAGGGTCTAGTCTGTGGGTAAAGACTAAAATTCTGTTAGCTGGCGTGGTGGTTAACTGGTTAACTGCTGTGGTTATCTTTACTATTTTAGCTTTGACTGGTATGCCGCAGCTAATAGATAATCAGTTTACAGTGGCTAGTGATACGGCTACCAACAAACAAGATGTTATAGCGGCTTCGGTGGTAGCTGGTTCGCCAGCCGATAAAGCAGGGCTTAAAGCTGGTGATAAAATCTTGCAAATCGACGGACAATCTATAACAAGTAATCAGAAGTTGGTAGAATCTACAGCGGCCGGTGCGGGTAAGACTGTTAAGGCAGTTTTTGTGCGCCAAGGCAGTCAGCAACAAGCCTATATTCAACTCAACAAAAATCGCGTACCAAACGAGGGTTATGCAGGTATCGGAACGAGCCATCAAGGGCTTAGTCTGAACCATTCAACTTGGTCGGCGCCGATTGTTGGCGTTGGCGTTACTATGCAATTTACAGTAGCTACTTTTGCAAATTTGGGCTCTACAATTGCTCATCTATTCCATCAGGAGTATAAACAGGCGGGTGCTAGTGTGGCTGGTCCAATAGGGATTTTTAGCATACTGCAACAGAGCAGCGTGATTGGCCTGACGCCAGTAATATTCTTTATCGGTATTATTTCTTTAACACTAGCTATTATGAATGTGTTACCAATCCCCGCATTGGATGGCGGCCGCTTGTTTGTAACCGTGCTATTTAGGGTGACAAAACTGAAGCTTACAAAAAAGCGCGAAGAAACTATCCAAATAGCTGGCTTCTTAACACTCACTGCATTAGTTTTAGTAATCACGGTGGTTGATATTGGGCGCCTCATACATAAGTAGTATTTTGCACAAGCCAGCCGATTCCAATGATGGCTGGGGGGTGCTAGGAGCTACCTTCTGGGGGGCTATGGCTTTCTTGGCACCACAGTTTTGGGTCGGGGCTATGTTGCCGTTGATTGAAGGATTGCCTTTGGCCGCTAATATTAAAACGGCTGTCGAAGAAATCCTAATGAGATTACTAGTGTTAGGGGTTATTCTCTGGGTGGTATTTAAGGTATACCACCTAAATTGGAGTAGTTTGGGCTATCGATCTATCAAGTTGAGGCAGATCGGTTGGACCGCCACTGCCTATGTGGCCTACGTTGCAATAACTGTTCTGGCTGTAAGTTTTATAGCTATTATCACTAAAGTTAACCTTGATCAACCGCAAGATATTGGCTTTGTGTCTCCATCGGCTATAGAATTATTTTTTGCTTTTGTGGTCCTAGTTTTGCTGACTCCGTTTGTGGAGGAAACTCTTTTTAGAGGATTTTTGTTTCGAGCTTATCGTCGTCGATTTGGACTTTTGATTGCTACGTTGTCTGTGAGCCTATTGTTCGCTGCTGTGCACGCGCATTTGAATGTGCAGATAGATGTTTTTGTTTTTAGCCTGGTACTGTGTTATTTGCGTGAGAGAACTGACAATCTCTGGTCATGTGTTATACTGCATATGTTGAAGAACTCAGTGGCCTTTATTGTCTTTTATCATATAATTTTATTCAAATGAATCACTCATATAATCATCTCTGTCTAAGCTTTGTTATGCATCTCCCGGCCGGGCGGCCGCTGATTTGTATGTCTATTTAGTTTTATTTTTGAACAGTCTAAACAGAGGAGAATATCATGAGAATGTCACAATTGTTTACTAAAACGCGTAAAGATGCGCCCGCGGATGAAGTCGCAGAGAACGCCCAGCTACTAATTAGGGCTGGTTTTGTGTACAAAGTTATGGCTGGGGTCTATGCGTACACTCCACTAGGTCTACGCGTGCAAGAGAACATCAAACAAATTGTTCGTGAAGAAATGAATGCCATTGGTGGGCAAGAGCTTATCATGACCAGTCTCCAGAAGAGGGAAACTTGGGAGGAGACTGGGCGCTGGGATGATGAAGTTGTTGATATTTGGTTTAAAACGAAATTGAAAGACGAAACAGAAGTAGGGTTAGCGTGGTCTCACGAAGAAGCAATCATCGAGATGATGAAGCAACATATAAGCAGCTACAAAGATCTGCCGGTTAGTGTCTATCAGTTTCAAACAAAACTCCGTAACGAGCTTCGTGCCAAAAGTGGTATCATGCGCGGTCGAGAGTTCGTTATGAAGGATATGTATTCATGTAGCCTTGACGCCAAACAGCATGATAAGTTCTACGATGCTACTATTAAGGCCTATAATCGTGTGTTCGAGCGTTTGGGCATCGGCAAGGACACGTTTATCACATTTGCGAGTGGAGGGGCATTTACGCAGTACAGCCACGAATTTCAAACGATATGTGATGCTGGTGAAGATACTATTTATCGGGTACCCAGCACTGGTGAAGCATTTAACGAAGAGATCGCTCCCGCTAAGGCTCATTATGTCGAAATCGATAAGAGTACAGCGCCTATGGCTGAGGTAAAGGGCGCGGGGATAATAGGCGTGGATGAGCTGGCTGCATTTCTGAAAATCCCGGTTGAGAAGACAACAAAAACCATGCTTTATAGCACGGATTCTGGAAAAGTTATTGCAGCGGCGGTCAGGGGTGATCATCGTATCAATGAAGAGAAGCTTCAGGCAGTTGTAGGCGCTGGGCGCTTAAAGCTAGCTGACGAAGCAACAGTTAAAAGGGTTACGGGTGCAGAAATTGGATACGCTGGATTACTCAATTTACCAAAGGATGTTCAAGTAGTTGTTGATGATTCGTGTGCTGAACGCCTGAATTTTGAGATGGGTGCTAATAAGACGCATTACCATAGCATTAATGTTAACTGGGGTCGGGATTTTGCCGAGCCTAAGCAATATTATGATATTAAAATTGCTCAACAGGGGGATTTGCACCCGAAAACTAACGAAGTCTATGAAGTATTGAAGTCTGCTGAAGTCGGAAATATTTTTAATTTTGGAATTCAAAAAAGCAAAGATACAGACTTTGGTGTTGCAAATGCAAAAGGCGAGAAACAATTCGTGCATCTTGGCTCGTATGGTATAGGTATTACGCGCCTTATGGGCGTAATCGTAGAAAAGTTTTCAGATGATAGAGGCCTTGTCTGGCCAGAGAACATTACTCCAGCTAGGGTGATCATTGTGCAGCTTGGCGACAACCCAGCTGTTGTAAAACAAGCCGACGAGCTTTACAAAGTACTGACCAAGCGTGGTATAATGACTCTCCACGACGATCGTGACTTGCGAGCTGGTGAAAAGTTCGCAGATGCTGATCTTCTAGGTATACCGCATCGAGTAGTTGTGAGCGACAAGCTCACGGCAACAAAGATGTACGAGTATAAGGCCCGCACTTCGCAAAAGACAGATAACTATAATATCGATCAACTGCTTGCCAGGTTCTAAGTATGTGCTATACTACCCTAACAAAAGTTTGTATGTTGGTGTTTTGCTGTTAGCTGCTCGGCCATCAGACGTTAATAAGTAACAGAGTCTATCCTAAGACAATCACAGAAAGAAGAGAAAAAATATGAAGAAGGCCTATCAATTGACTCAAGCTGGCAAACAGGAGCTTGAAAAAGAGCTTGAAGAGCTTAAATCATTAAGAGTAGATCTAGCGCAAAAAGTAGCTGAAGCTCGTGATTTTGGAGATCTGAGCGAAAATGCTGAATATGATGCAGCTCGAACTGAACAGGGTAGGGTAGAAACGCGCATCGTTGAGATTGAAGACATTCTTAAGAACGCTACTACAATTCGTAGTGGCAAGACCTCTAAGGTCGTACTAGGTAGTACTGTAGAGCTTAAAACTGATGGCAAGAAAGTTACTTACACAGTGGTTGGCTCTGTAGAAGCCGATCCATTAGAAGGCAAGATTTCTGACGTATCGCCAATTGGTGAGGCACTACTCGACAAAAAAGTTGGCGAAAAGGTTGAGATTGAGACACCACGCGGCAATATGAGCTACGAAGTTGTTTCTATATCTTAAAGCCAGATAAAGATTCTAAACAACAACTCTTCTAGCGACTGACGCAAAATCCTTTCTGCTAGAAGACAGTCTTCGAGAATTTAATGCCTCATTCTAAAGGAGGGAGACCCTTACCTTTAATAGAGCGGTATTTTGTGAATTGTTGAGTCCACCAGAGTTAGTGGCGCTTTATGGTAGAATACGGGGTGTACGAAGGAGTTCCATGGCTACACTACAAGAGCTACGCAATGAGCGGTTAAGAAAACTTGATGAACTGAAAAAGCTAGGAGTCAATCCATATCCGGCAGATTCAAAGCGAACACATACTCTAGAGCAGATTAGTTCTAAGTTCGACACTCTAGAAGGCAAGCAGGTGAGCGTGGTGGGGCGTATCACTAATATTCGCAAGTTTGGCAAAATTGCCTTTGTGGTTATTAAAGATGTTTCTGGTACTTTGCAACTATTCTTGGGTGCCGATAGAGTAGAAGCCTTAAAGGCTGATGATTCCCAACTTGGGTTCGATCAGCTTCCGTTGCTGGATGCTGGTGACTTTATTGAAGCCCATGGTTCGGTTATAAAGACCAAGACAGATGAAATTTCGATAGAAGTGGCGAGCTTGCGCCTGCTGGCTAAAAGCCTGCGACCGATGCCGACAGCGCACGACGGCTTTACGAATAAAGAAGAGCGCCTACGTCGCCGCTACATAGATATGAATGTGAACCAAGAGGTGCGAGATCGTTTTGTTCGTCGTAGCAAATTTTGGCAGGCTACTCGCGATTATCTGAATAAACATGATTTTATTGAAGTTAACGTGCCAGTCCTCGAACATACTACTGGTGGGGCTGATGCTAACCCTTTCGTGACTCATATGGATGCCTTGGGGCAAGATTTTTATTTGAGAATTAGCCATGAGCTGCCACTTAAGCGTCTACTTGGGGCAGGTTACGAAAAAGTCTACGATATTGGCCCGCGTTTTAGAAACGAGAATTATAGTGATGAGCATTTGCCAGAGCACGTGGCGATGGAATGGTATTGGGCGTTTGCAGACTGGAAAGAGGGTATGGCATTCCAAGAGTCCATGTTTAAATTCGTGCTAGAAAAGACATTTGGCACCCTACAGTTTAAGCTTGGCAATTTTGATGTCGATCTTAACAAAAAGTGGGAAGAATGGGACTACGCTGAGACTATAAAGAAACGTTATAATATTGATCCGCACACTTGCACACTAGAAGAAGTTACCAAAGCGCTCAAAGATAATAAGCTCGAGGTTGAAAAATCCGAGAACAAATCTCGCGGTATTGATAAACTCTGGAAGCACATCCGAAAGGATGTAGTCGGGCCTGTATGGCTTGTTAATACGCCGACATTTATTAGCCCGCTGGCTAAAACCAACCCCGATAGCCCAGAGACAGCCCAGCGTGCTCAAGTAGTTATTGCTGGGTCGGAGCTATGCAATTTGTTTTCAGAGCTAAATGATCCACTTGACCAACTGGAACGATTTGCGGAGCAGCAGCAGATGCGTGATGCTGGTGATGACGAGGCGATGATGTTAGATATCGACTTTGTCGAAATGCTAGAATACGGTATGCCCCCAGCCTGTGGTCTAGGCTTTTCCGAGCGTGTCTTCTGGGCCTTTGAAGGCGTCACTGCCCGTGAAGGCGTGCCTTTTCCTCAATTGCGCCATGATATAGATGAGACCACTAAAGCAATTTACCCTGCACTAAAATTAGAGCGCGTGAATGCAGAACTTGACACTTAGAAAAGTGTAAGTATACTTGTATTTACAATGAGTAACTACATAACCACAGTTATTAAAACCGGCAACTCTTATGCCCTGAGGGTGCCAAAGAAATATGTAGAAGATGCCCAGTTGCAGCTTGGGCAGAAAGCAATAATTGAACTTCCTGTGCCACAATCTACGCAAAATCATGAGCGCATACAAAGTTTGTTGCAACAATTGCAAGAAGTTAAAGCTTATAGCAGCGTTCAAGATCCGGCTGCTTGGCAGCGTGAGATTCGTGAAGATCGTTCTCTGCCAGGAAGGCATTAAAGCTCTATGGTTATTCTTGACACTAATATATTTGTTTATCTCTCTAAGGGGACTCTTGATAGGCGGATTATATCGGATATCGATATAGCGCATGCGAGTATCACTAGACTTGAGTCCCTGGGCTATTCTAATATACTAGCTAACGAGCTGCATCTTATGAGCGCATTATTTAATGAATCCTACAACTTGGCACTTACTGATTCTGTCATTGATAGGGCGATTAAACTTCGTCAGTATATGCATATGAGTTTGGGTGATTCCATCATAGCTGCCACAGCTTTAGAGAACGATATAGAGCTGTGGACCGCGAACGTTAATGATTTTCAGCACATTGAAGGTTTAAAACTGACTAATCCATTGAAGGACCTTCGATAATTGAAGTGCTTGGCTTTAAACCTCAAACAGCTTATACTAAATGGTACAATCTTTTGTTTTTAAGTAAATCTTTATTGGCTAATATCACAAGGATAACGGTTTGAATAGCACAGATGGTTTTTTACGACGTCGACCTATTGCGTCGCAAAAGCAGGCTGGAAGTCGGATAGACCGACCTCGACTTAAAGTCCCAAAAACCGCAGAAGACGTAAGTGATGTTGCGTCTAGCTCGACGCGCTTGCAATCCAATAGATTGTCGTCTAGGAATATGGCTGCTGCAGCTGTTCCTATACAAAGCTCCTCGAGTTTGTCATTAGATATTGAAGATATTCTGCGCCCCAAGCAAGATAAAGAACAAAAGCGTAGGCGTCTGTGGCCATTCGGCGGTAAAAGAAAGTCAGATGATCCAAAGAGAAAGGCGCTAAAGTCTCTAAAACCACGTAGAAAATATCTAAAGTGGGGCGTGATAGTTGTATTGATTTTACTGGTAGGCGTAGGTGTTTATATGGGCGGGACTCTTTTGCGTAATACTGGTCGTGTGTTTAATGGTGGCGTACTTGGTTTGTTGGGCAATAAGCCACTTAAAACAGATAAATATGGGCGTAGTAATATTCTAGTCTTTGGGACTACAGAAGACGATCCTGGGCACCCTGGTTCTAGCCTGACTGATTCTATTATGTTCATTAGCGTTGACCAGAAGAAACACAATGCTTTTATGATTAGTGTGCCGCGCGATCTATGGGTTAAGATCCCGGGTTGCACGCAGTACAGCGAAGAAAAAATCAATGCCGTCTATGAATGTTTTAATAGTGAAATGGCAAAAGGTGGCAACGAAATGTCTGGTCAGCAAGCCCTGCGTAGTGTGGTGGGCGAAAAGTTCGGTATTGATCTGCAATACAGCGTACACGTTAACGATACGGTGCTAACTGGTGTCGTGGATGCTGTAGGTGGTATAGATATAGTTATCGAGAGTCCTGACCCCCGTGGTATTTTAGATCGTAACTTTGATTGGCGCTGTGAATATAAGTGCTACTTAGTTAAATGGCCAAATGGCCCAGCACACTTGGATGGTAAACACGCCAACTTCTTGGCTCAGGCTAGGAACGATGCCGGGGGCTATGGTTTGCCACGTGGTAACTTTGATCGTGAGGCTAATCAGCGCAAAATTATATTAGCTACTAAAAACAAAGCGTCTAGTGTTGGTTTTTTGGCTAATCCCATAGCAATTACAAACCTGCTTAATTCGCTAGGTAATAATGTGCGGACAAATATTGATACGGGCGAGATTAACACATTTGTAGACATCATAAAAAACACTAACTCTAAGGATATCAATTCAGTTAGCTTGGCAGATCAAACCCCGGCAATCTTTACGACTGGCACCGGCCCTAATGGGGCTAGCATAGTTCAGCCGGCTAAAGGCTTATACGATTATAGTGATTTGGTAGCTATCACACATGCTTACTTGACTGGTGATGGTCAATTACTAAGCGAGAAGGCAACTGTTGATGTGTTTAACGCTTCGGGCACACCAGGCTTAGCCCAGAAGCAAGCTGATACGCTAGCTGGCGAGGGCATAAATATCGGCACTGTTAGTAGCTCAGACCCAGGTAATTACGGTAAGGTCAAACTTTATGATCTAACTAAGACTGACAAACCAGCACCAGCAACCAAGAAAAAACTAGAGCAACTGCTCGGAGTTACAGCTTCGACTGATCCGCTCCCAGCCAGCATTAAAAGTACAGCGCAGTTTGTGGTAGTAATCGGGCAAGCGGCTACAGCTGATAACTCTGCCGCATCGAATACTACTACTCAGTAGATACGTAACTCAGAGCGACAAAAGCCTACTTGCGCTGTGTCATTCCCAGTTTGATCGGGGATCCCCCTGTATTGTGCTTGACAACCCAGGCGCACAGGCGTAAAACAATATATGGATTAAAAAAGGCAAGACGCCAAAACTCAACGGCCGCTACCTGATTTGGATGGCGGTTTTTGTTTTGGCATTTAACATAGGAGATAAATAAAAATGCGTAATAGAGTGCCATATTGGTATGGACCTAACACTGATCCCTCAGTGACATCTCATCATCGTGAGCGACATAGCTCAGGCACACCAGGTTTTAGTGGGCTATCTAGTGAAACTGGTTCTGAGGGCAATAAGCCTGCTACCACTGCTAGCGAGTCTGCCTTGACTGAATTCAATGGGGAACAATCCGATTCTGGAGTCGAATCGGTTGATAGTAGTGAAACAGGTAAGCCGGCAGATAAGACTATCGAGCTTGGAGGATTGGCTATTGTCGAAATGATTCCTGATGAGAGCACAGAATAGCTATTCAAGGCTTCTAAGCCTTTAACACAATCTTCTCGCCACCCATATTCTTGGCAAAATAACTATCATGGCTGATGTATAGCAGGGCGCCGTTGTAGCTAGACAGGGCGTTCTCTAGCTCTTCGATAGAGGGTAGGTCTAAGTGGTTGGTTGGCTCGTCTAGTATTAGCAAGTTGGGATTGTTGGCCAACATCTTAATAATTTGCAGGCGGGCTTTTTGGCCACCACTTAGCTGCTCTACTAGCAGACGGCCGTCTTCATGCGGGTTAAACAAGTAGTCGCCCATCAGGCGCATGACTGTTTGGCCAGTTACCGGCTGGCTAAGTTGGGCGTAGATGTGTTCTATGGCGGCTTCTAGGGTCATTTTTAGCACTTCGCTGCTTATCTCTTGCTCGTAAACACTCAGGCGTAACTTACTGTCGGTGAATATGCTACCAGATCGCCATGTGTCAGCGCGCTTGCCGTTGGCGGCATCGATGATTGCTCTAACTAGAGTAGTCTTGCCGACACCGTTGCGGCCAATTAGTTGCAAGCGATCACCGTGTTGCAAGCTAAAGTAGATTGGTTGGAATAGAGGAGCTTGGCCGTAGCTCAATTGAATGTCCTCTATTTTTAGTAGTTCACGAACGCCTTCGGTTTGAGTAGTCTTACCGACACGGATATTTTTGGCTTTATATTTTTCGTAATTATCGCCAGCCTTTTTGCTGAGATTATCGGCGGATTCACGATCGATCCAGAAATTAGGTTTTTGCAAAGATTTTTCTAACTCATCGCGCTCTTTGAGTAGTCGCCTTTCTAGTGGGATGAAAGGGTTAGGGGTTTTGTTTGTACTGGCCTTCTTAGCGCGCACGGATTGGATCTGTTTGTGTAAATTCTCTAAAGTGCGTTGGCCAACCTCGTAGTCGTGCATTTTGGCACTGGTGTTGGTGGCGTTTTGCTTGAGATAGGCATCGTAATTGCCTTTATAGATTGATACTTTGCGATCCTTCATCTCTATAATACGGTCAACTTGCCCTAACACGTCACGGTCGTGGCTAATAACTACCACAGTATGTTTTACGGCTTTGAACCAGTCGACAAAGGCGGCTTTAGCTATGTAGTCCATGTGGTTAGTAGGTTCGTCTATTAGAGCTATATCGGCGTCGGAGTATTCAATCCGCACCAGCTCTACAAACCGTTTTTGGCCACCACTGAGGCGCTGGAGTGGGCCAAGGACAAGTTCTTCTTTAATCTGGTAATCGCCTAGACTGCGTACAATATCATCATCGACAGTGTAATAGCCGAGGCTACTAAAATGTTCCAAGGCACTAGAGTATTCTTCGATCTTTTTTAGGTCATCACCCATATGGTCGGGATAGGTGTCGATAATGTGTTTGAGTTTGGTGTAGTCGGGAAGGTTGGTCAGTATGTAATCGAGCACGGTTTGGTCGCCAACGGCGTGGTGTTCTTGGGCTGTGCTGACTACGCGTGTGCCGCGGCGGATTTGCACTTCGCCGTAAAAATCTTTATCTTCGCCAGTTAGCAGGTGGAATAAGGTAGTTTTGCCAACACCGTTGCGCCCGATAATCGCCACTTTTTCGCCGGCTTCAACCACAAAATTAAGCCCTTGCATAAGTTGCTTGGAGCCCATAGTTTTGGTGTCGATGTTAACAGATAGCAACATGTTATTCTATTATACCTGTTACCTCTGTAATTGTGTAATATGGTGTTATCAAGATGTATTAATTGCGCTACGTCATTCCCGCGGAGGCGGGAATCCAGTGAAAATGGAATTCTGTATTTGTCCTGGATTCCTTAGTCAAGTTGGGAATGACGTAGCGCGGATAAGCTTATGGGATTTCCAGGGGGCTGTCCTTTAACAGGTGTGGATTTTGTGAATTTGGGAGGATAGACTTAGGTGAGTGTATAATGAAGTGGTTATGGCAACACAAACCGCAATCTTTGCAGCTGGCTGTTTTTGGGGAGTGCAAGCTTATTTTGACCAAGTGCCAGGGGTAGTCAGTACTGTGGTTGGCTATACAGACGGCAATGTTCGCAATCCGACTTACGAACAAGTAATATCGCATACTACTCATGAGGCTGAATCGGTTCAGATCGAATTTGATTCTGCAAAGGTCAGTTTTGAGACGTTAGTCAAACATTTCTTTCGAATGCACGATCCCACTCAGGTCAATCGACAAGGGCCAGATATTGGCGATAACTATCGTTCAGCTATCTTTTATTTTGATGATTCGCAAAAGCAAATTGCTGAAGCAGTGCGTGATAAAGCTCAAACAAAATTAGACAAGCCAATTACTACAGAGATCGCTAAAGCTAGTGAATTCTATAAAGCTGAAGATTATCATCAAAAGTTTTTTGAGAAAACCGGGCAGGGTGGCTGTCCTGTGTCGTACGCTCCAATAGACTGAATAACACAGAGATCCTGTTAATTTGACGGAAAGTTTATCTTCAGATAAACTTTAATCATGAACGCAACACAAACAGACACAAATAATACGGTCAGTCTTAAAGAACTTAGAGAACAGTTCCCGAGGTATATTGATGCTGTTGAAAAGGGACAAAGTTTTACTGTTATGAAGCGCTCGAAGCCTATATTCCAAATTAATCCTGTTAGTGACGAAGGAAACTGGCAAACTATAGCTGATTTTACCAATATCTCTAATGATGGTGTATCGGCTGACGAAGTTTTGGCCGCACTTGAAGGCTGAGTTACTTAATGGCGGATAAAATTAAAAAACTGCTCGCCAAACTAACATCTAAAGAGCGAGAGCTTGTAAAGTTGCTGATTCTAAGGATAAAGCTAGATGATACTCTAGGGCTAGATATAAAACGCCTAAAGGGCCATTCAGATCTATTGAGGGTTAGAAAGGGCAGCTTGAGGATTGTCTACAAGAAAAATCTAATAGTCTTTACGATTATTCGGATCGATCGTCGAGATGAGCAGACCTATAAAGACTTATAATCTGTGTTAGAATCCATACAGATTAAGAAGTGTATTTTGCGAGGATCAGACAATGATAGACATCCAAATCATCCGTGATAACCCGGAGCTAGTGCAAACTAAAGCCAAACAAAAAGGCTACGATATTGATGTATCAGCGCTATTAAAAATCGATGAGCAGCGTCGTGAGCTTGTTGGTAAAGTCGAGGTTTTGCGTAAAGAGCGCAACGATTTAGCAGGGCAGCTCAAGCAAGGTAAACCGTCTGAAGAGCAGCTAGCCAAAGGACGCAAGCTTAAAACAGAAATCGCAAAGCTAGACGATAAGCTTGGTGCGCAAGAAACGGAGCTCTTGGCCTTACTCAAAAAAGTCCCAAACATGCCGCTAGATTACGTTCCAGTTGGCGCCTCTGAAGACGAAA
The DNA here is from genome assembly GCA_035568355.1 of Patescibacteria group bacterium. Taxonomy (GTDB): domain Bacteria; phylum Patescibacteriota; class Saccharimonadia; order Saccharimonadales; family EFPC-124; genus DATMOD01. Next base: position 40,082 of record DATMOD010000029.1, on the reverse strand, counting down.
ATATCATTGAAAAAACAGTTGGCGAAAAACCAAAATTCGATTTTGAACCTCAAAACCATTGGGAGATTGGCCAAAAAAGAGGCTGGATAGATAAAGAGCGGGCTGCTAAAGTAGCCGGTGCACGCTTTGCCTACGTTAAAGGTGATTTAGTACGTTTGCATTTTGCTATGATCCAATTTGGTATGGATGTGCTTACAAATGAAGACATACTTAAGAAGATAATTGCTGATAATAATCTGAACTTAAGCTCTAAACCATTTACTCTAGTTATGCCCCCAGCTGTGGCTAGGACTGAAGTCTACGATGCTACCGGTAGGCTAAATAAAGAAGAGCAAACATATAAACTGGCCGATGATGATCTATGGCTGAATGCCAGTGCCGAACACGTTATGGCGCCAATGTATATGGGTGAGATTTTGAGCGAGGCTGATTTGCCGATTCGTTTAGTCGGCTATACAACGGCCTTCCGCCGCGAGGCCGGCACTTATGGCAAAGACATGGAAGGCATCTTACGCATGCACCAGTTTGATAAGTTAGAGATGGAGAGTTTTACTACTGGCGACACTGGTCTAGAAGAACACAAACTTATGGTTGCCATTCAGGAATACCTGATGCAGCAACTCGGATTGTCATACCAGGTATTGCAAAAATGTACTGCTGATATCGGTGGCCCTAATGCGGCTGGCGTTGATATTAATACTTGGTTGCCTGGCCAAAACAAATATCGCGAAACACATACCGCCGATTACATTACTGACTATCAGACTCGTCGTATGAATACTCGTGTGCGCGGCAAGAACGGTAGTGTAGAACTAACTCATACTAATGATGCCACAGCGTTCTCTCAACGCCCTCTGGTTGCCATAATCGAAAATTATCAACAAGCTGACGGCACCGTGCGTGTACCAAAAGTCTTGCAGTCGTATATGGGTGGCAGAACGGTTCTGTAAAAGGTTGCTAGTCTTGCCAGTTGATTTGCTATAATAAAACCTAGAGCCGGGCTTTCGTGATTAGAAAGGGTTAGTATTAAAAATATGGCAATCAATATTGATAAATCTGGAATCAATCTCGAACTAGAGGATGATCTAAAGAAATACATCGATAAAAAGATTGGTCGCTTAAGCCGGTATGTGCAACGGTCTGCTCGTAAGTCTTTGTATATTGAAGTAAAAATACACGAAGTCAACGAAAAGAGCGGCAATAAGTATATGTGCGAAGTTGTTATGCACCTGCCTGGCGAACGAGTGATAGCCAAGGAATCAACTATCAATATGTTTGCAGCAGTTGATATTGTCGAAGCCAAACTTAAAAACCAACTACGTTCCTATAAAGAAACGCACATTGCCCATCTTAGGGAGCGTCGGCGCGGAGCTTTTAAGAGGCTAGCAGCAAGATTCTTGGCTCGATCAGACGATGACAACCGGCCTATCAGTAAAAACTAAAACTACGGACAGGGTCGTAGCAACTGGGTGTGGAGTAAGGTTCAGATTTAATGAAAAAAGTTCTAACTAAGATTTTCGGTGATCCGCAAGCTAAAATTATCAAGCGCCTTAAAAAGCGTGTTATTGCTGTTAATAATCTAGCCGAGCATTACAAAGCCATGTCGGTGCCGGAGCTTAAAAAACAGCCAGGCTTATTGAGAGAGCAACTACAGAAGAAAACACTCGAAGATATTTTGCCAGAGGCCTTTGCAGTGATGCGTGAGGCTTCGGATAGAGTGCTTAAAGAGCGCCATTTTGACGTACAGCTTATTGCTGGTATGGCCTTGCACGAAGGCAACGTAGCCGAAATGAAAACTGGTGAAGGTAAAACTCTGATGGCGACACTGCCGAGTTTTTTGAATGCTCTAGCGGGTAAGGGTGTGCACGTAGTAACGGTCAACGATTACTTGGCACAACGTGATGCTGGTTGGATGGGTTCGGTTTATGATTTCTTGGGTATGAAGACTGGTGTTATTATTGCCGACCAATCTTATCTGTTTGATGCCAAATACGATAATGATGCTCACACTGATCCACGAATGCGCAAACTCCGCCCTTGCACTCGTAAGGAAGCCTACGCGGCTGACATTACTTACGGCACTAACAACGAGTTTGGTTTTGACTATCTGCGCGACAATATGGTCAACGAAGTCGATTTGCTGCGTCAGCGAGAACTGAACTTTGCAATTGTGGATGAGGTCGACTCAATCTTGATAGACGAAGCTCGTACGCCACTAATCATTTCGGCTCCAGCTAGCGACAGTGGGACCAGCTACAATACCTTCGCCACAATCACCAAGAAACTTGTCCCTGAAGATTACGTGTTAGACGAAAAGCGTAAAGCGGTAAGTCTAACGGATATGGGCGTAGAGAAAGTCCAAAAACTTCTGGGCATTAAGAACCTTTATGATCCTGATAATGTCAAACTGGTGTACCACATCGACCAAGCTTTGCGTGCAGAAACTCTGTATAAACGCGATAAAAGCTATGTAGTGACGTCTGATAAAGAAGTGATAATTGTCGACGAGTTCACTGGTCGTTTGATGCATGGCCGACGTTACAACGAGGGGCTGCATCAGGCTATAGAAGCCAAAGAGCAAGTGCCGGTGCTGCAAGAGAGCATGACGCTTGCCACGATTTCGTTCCAGAACTATTTTCGTTTGTATAACAAACTGTCTGGTATGACTGGTACGGCTTTTACTGAGGCTGAAGAATTCCAGCAGATTTATGGTTTGGATGTTATACAGATACCGTCTAACAAACCGATTGCGCGTGACGATCGTCCAGACATGATATTCAAGACTGAGGCTGGCAAATTCCGGGCTATAGTCAAGACTGTCAAAGAATACAACCAAGAGGGAAGGCCAGTCTTGATTGGTTCAGCTTCAATCGATAAGAACGAAGAACTTAGTCGGGCACTCACCAAGGCTGGTGTTGTACACGAAATCTTAAATGCAAAGAACAATGAACGAGAAGCGGCGATTGTCGCTGCGGCTGGTCAAAAGGGCGCAGTTACTTTAGCAACCAACATTGCTGGCCGTGGTACAGACATTGTGTTAGGCGAAGGTGTACGCGAGCTAGGTGGCTTAGTGGTTGTTGGCTCAGAGAGGCACGAAGCTAGGCGCATAGATAACCAGTTACGAGGTCGTTGTGGTCGCCAGGGTGATCCAGGTTTAACGCAGTTCTATGTGTCTACAGAAGATGATCTAATGCGTATATTCCAGGGTGAGCGAATCGCAACACTTATGGACCGATTAGGCGTAGACGATGACACCCCAATCCAAAACCGGGCAGTCAGCAAAACTCTAGAAAGCGCCCAGAAGAAGGTTGAAGGCTATCACTTTGATACTCGCAAGAATGTTGTGCAGTATGACAACGTTATGAACCGACACCGCAAAGCTGTCTATGTTATTAGACGCAAGATTTTAGAGAGTGGGGACATTAGTGATCGTGTCAAAGATCTAGTGGCAGAACAAGCAGCCGCTATGACTAACCTTTGGCCTAAAGAAGATCGCGAAACAGTGACTGCATTTGAATCAGTTATCCCTCTAGATAAAAACGATTTTGCAAAAATCCGTAGTGCTAAAGAGAAGGAACGATCTAAGGTCGCAATGTCTCTAGCCCAGAAGCGTTATGGGGTGCGCGAGCAAGAGTTCGGTCCAGAGACGATGCGTAAACTAGAGCGTGAGATCTACCTGCAGGTGCTTGATACACTGTGGATGCAACATCTAGAGAACATGAGTCACTTACGAGATGGCATTCATTGGCGCAGCGTTGGCCAGCGTGACCCGTTGGTAGAATATCGCCAAGAATCACAGCGAGTTTTTGATCAGTTGCAACTAACCCTACGATCGGAAGTTGTGCGGGCTATGTTCCATATAACCAAGCGTGATGCAGCTGTAGAAAAAGAAGAGAACTTTGATACCGAACTGACTAGGGCTGCCGAACGCGCAGTCGAGCAGGGCGTAAATGAGATTGCTGAAGTCGAACACAACGTTAATTTCGACACAACCACTAATGATAATGTTGCCAAAAAGAAGAAGGACGATGCTCGTAAAAAACGCAAAAAAGAACGTCAGAATAAGAAAAAGCACCATTAGTAGTATCCGATTTTACCTCTAAAAATGTGAGTGTCAGTTGCCTCGCTGACCCACCCTCACTTTTCCATCCTCGTCATCCCCAAGCCTTGGCTGGGAATCCAGGACAAAATGGAATCCATTCTAACTGGATCCCCGATCAGGTCGGGGATGACGGCAATGTGAGCTTAGAGATAAAAAGTGAGGCTTGGTTAGGTTGTCCTAAAAGCATAAGCAAAGTACACTTATAAGCAGAGACTTTATCACTAGCTTTTTAGTGATAAACACGAGTCTCTTATGGTACGTGCTAAAAGAGGTGGTGAGGAGGCGCTTGAAAAAGCGCCTGGTGTTTATGTTTATTAGGCGAAAAGCACATAATTTTTGGGACTGGTCGCCGAAAACAGAGAAGCTAGCTATCGCTGGTCTGTATTTTTTGCTGTCTCTGGTGTTGGTTGAAGCTGCATATATTCATATATCGCATAATCACCTGGCCGAGACGGTTAACCGGTTAGACACACCGAATAAACAGATCAATGATCGCATACGGGCTGTAGAATTAGGCCTGCAGGACTTGAAGGCTAATCAACTAACCCCTGTGATCGCTAAGGATCTTAATGTTGTCGGGCAGGTCAAGGTTGGTAGTTCGATAGTACTAACACCAACAGCAGAGCCCAGTAAGCCAATTACTGGGCAGCTTTATTTTGATAAAGACAGCCATGCGCTGACTTACTACGATGGTGTTCAGTTTATAGATCTGGGAGCGATTCCTGCAACTACCGACACCACCTTGCAGGGCGGCACCAGCAAAGGTGTTATGGGCTCGTTAATATTGAATGGCAGTTTAGTGTTGGGGGATGGGCTGGAATTAGTTGGTAGTCAGCTTGAGAATTCCGGGGTATTGTCGATGCAGGGATTTGTGGGTGATGTCAGTTTTAAGGCTGGTCCAGGTATTGATATTACTGATCTCACTATCGCTAATAAAGGCATACTGAGTATCGCGGGTCAGACTGGTGCAATTACTCTTGGAGATGGATTAGCTGTATCAGGTTCTCAACTCAGCAATAGTGGAGTCTTAGACATAGGCGGTTTTAGCGGTACTATTATTATTGGTAATGGCTTGGCCACGACAACAGAAGGGCAGCTATTTAATTCGGGTGTGATAAGCCTAAATTCGCAAGTCGGCGCACTTAACTTGGCAAATTCTAGTGCTGTAGGTGCAACTGTTACCATTGATGATGCCTCGGTCACTAATAAAGGTATCGCTCAGTTTAACTCCGGTAATTTTAGTTCAGCTGGAGGTGTAATTAACACTGTGCAAGATATTAATATTAGCGCCAAACCAACATTTGGTCAGCTAACATTATCATCTTTAAATGGGGCTAACCCCATGTTGTTAGTCAATGCTGTGACTGGCTCAGCCGGCAACTTACTTGATTTGCAAGTCAACGCCGTCAGTCAATTCAGTATAAGCTCAGCAGGTAACGTGACTACTATTGGCAACATATCAACCGTAGGTAATGTCACCGCCGCTAATCTGACAGCAACCACTGGTAGTGTAAATATAACCGGTACTAGTAGCCAATACCAGATTAATGGTTCTCAGATATCCTCAGCTGCTTTATCAGACGGTGCTAATCTTGCTCAGCTAAGCGCCCCTAACACTTTTATAGCAGCTATAAATATAAACGGTACTAGCGATACTGCTCAGCTTGTTGTAAAAGGCAATAGCCAGCAGAGCGGCGATATCTTTATAGTCCGAAGCAATGGTGGAGCCAATCTGATGACAGTTGGGCCTAGTGGGGCAGGATTCCAGAACAGTACTAACACAACAACGGCTTTCAGGATTCAGGATACCTCTGGTAATAGTGAATTTGTGGTCGACACCACGAATATGGCTATTAAAATCGGCGGCGGGGATGTCAGCCCTAGCAGCACGCCTACCTTACTAGTATTGAGCAACAAGAGCACAGCTGGGGATCCATCAGGTGTGGCTGGTGCTAGGTATTACAATACTAAGTCGCAAACATCACGTTGTTATGAAGGCTCTAGGGGCTGGGCAGACTGTGTTGGTACGCCGAAACCAAGTAATAGGCCTTGGGCATATATTAAATACACGGGTGCGATAGCTAATGGCTCTAGCAATACCACGTTCAGTAATCTGGGAGACCAAGCCGACACTAATGGTACGGGTACTAAAACGGCGATTGCTACAACTGCAACCGAGCCAGCCCAGTTGGATAATGCCACCACTGCTGTTAGTGGTAACTTCACAAATATTTTTGGTAACACTAATTACAATAGCTCAACTAATCCAGACTTTCAGACTTATGTAGCGCTGACAGCCACTACTAGCGAACGTTTGTGGTTGGGTTTGACTGACCAAACTTCAACAACAATGGCCGGAGCTGCCAACCCGGCTGGAAACTATGCGTCCTTTAGATATGACACCAGTGCTGGCGATACAACCTATAAATGTATTACAAAAGCTGGTGTTACACAGACAATCGTTGATTCTGGTACGGCAATTAGTACTAGCGGTCATAAATTTGAGATTATTCTAACTAGCTCTCAAGCTGAGTTTAAAATCGATGGTAACGATGTTTGCTTAGTTGCTACTAATATACCAGCCGCCAACATATTAATGCGCTATAACGATTCAGTAACTACTTTAACTTCAGCCATTGCTCACATTAGAATTGCTTGGGCCTATATAGAAAGTGACAGGTAAAAACAGATTAAAATGTGTTAAACTAAGGCCTAGCATGAAACATTCCGTAGAAGAAGTTGTATTACAAAATGGTAGCCGTGGGTTGCTAATTCATATCCCAAACGCCACGGTTATGAGTTACGACTTTGAATTTAGGGCAGGGGACGAATATACCCAAGGTGATGATATCTACGAAACAGCCCATATCATGGAGCACATGGTTCTGGGTGCTAACGAGCAATACGATAATGCTCGAATCTTTAATGCCGAGCTAGAAAAAAATGGTGCTTATTCTAACGCATCGACCGGCAAGGTTAGTCTCAAATACGTAGCCGATTGTGCTGATTTTGAATGGGATCGCATTTTTGGCTTGTTGCGATTGGCTATAACTAAACCACTCTTTTTAGAAAGCGAGTTTAAGGCAGAGTCTGGCAACGTCAAAGAAGAACTTACCGGGCTGCTCAACAATAATTGGATGGTCCTGTGGCAGCGATTAGGCCAGGCCAGCGGTGAAAGATTCTTGAATGATGAACAGCGTCTTAAAAATATGCCAAATGTTCAGTTAGAGCACATCAAGGAGCACTACCACCGCACACATACTAGTGATAACATGCGGTTTGTAATTGCTGGTAGCCTAAAAGACGGGCGACGCGAAACTGTAATCCAGCAGCTCGAAAAATGGCAATTACCACGTGGCGAGCGATTTTCTATGAGACACGAAGAGCTGGTGGGGGCACCTGAACCAATTCGAGTTGTCCGCAAAGATGTCGAAAACATGATATTTGGTCTAGCGATTGAGGCTAACTGGCGGTTTCATGATAACGAACGTGATGCAATGCGAGTACTTAGCCATATGTTGACTGGTACATTGCATTCACACATTCTGGGACAGGCCAGAGAACAGGGATTGATCTATGGAATGGGATCACATTTTGAAGTGAGTGATAGTACGAGCGAGTGGGACTTTGAAGGTCAAGTTAGCCTAAAGAATGCTCCAAAATTATTCGATATTATAGTCCAAGAGGTCTCTAAGGTCATGAAGGGCGATATCAAACAAAAAGATATAGAAGCCGCCAAACAGTTTGCGCTGGGCAAACATCAAATGGGCTGTCAGACCGTTGGCTCGATTGCTAACTGGTATAGCGGGCGTTATTTTTTTGATGGTTATATTAACGATTACGACAAGCGACCGCTGGCAATCGAAGCCGTCAATAAAGACATAATCGTGCAATCGCTTAATAATCTAATGTCTGGCAAGCGTTGGGCTTTTGGTGGATTGGGGCAATGCACTAAGGCTGAACTTGATGGATTCCACGAGCAACTTTCTAAATTATTCATTTGAATTGATTTTGATACTTATGCTATATTATTAGCAGACATATTAGGGGGGACCTATGAGAAACAAAATATTAAAAATGACAACCGGAGCGATGCTTGTTGCAACGGTATCGACTGGTGTGGCATTTGCCGCCCCAATACAGAGTGATTATGCTAGAGATCTAGCTGACGGTCAGGCTGAGGCTCAGGCTCATTCTGACATTGCAGCTTATGAACAAGAAGTAAAAGACAGCGAGAATGTTCAAAGCCAAGTTGACAATGGCCAAGTACAGATTGATCAAACCGTTGGTCCGCAAGAAAGCCAAATGGACGATGGAACGTCTGGCTCGGGTGGGATGGACAATTCGGTACCAGCTGCTAGCCAAAACAACGGGGGAGCTAATCAGTGAATAAGCGATTAAAGACACAGTCTGAATCAATGGCAGGGTCTTTGGACGTTATATTGATTGTCTTACTAGTTATCGTGCTTGCCGGTGGTGCTGGCTACTATGTTTATCAGAACAGTAACAAGCCAGCCGCACCTGTCACCCCGGCTGTAGTTGCAAAACTTAAGCGCCCGGGGGTAGTCCAAGCTTTGAGATTCGGCACTGTGCTGGATTCTGCTGGCAATATAAAAACCCCCGGTGTTGATTTTAAGCAAACAGACAGCACAATTTATATTACCGTAGGGCTAAATAACGCTAAAAAAGGCAGTCGCATAGAGTATATTCGTTATCGGGATGATTTTATGGTTGATAACGGCGCCGTAAACATTATAAAAGATGGAGCGCAACGTATTGGTTTTAACTTTAGCCTCAAGCCTGGCCAAACTCATCCAATAGGTACTTATAAGATCAAGTTATATACCAATGGAGTTTTTGAGACCTCGGGAGCTTATACGATCAAATAAGACTTCAGCAGAAGCTGGGCCCACGCTCACTTTTTATCTCTAAGCTCACATTGCCGTCATCCCCGACCTGATCGGGGATCCAGTTAGAATGTATTCCATTTTGTCCTGGATTCCCAGCCAAGGCTTGGGGATGATATGTGCGAAAACGTGAGTGTGGGTTGGTCAGAGCTGGCTCCGTTAGTGAACTGCTATACTATTGTTATGAACAAAAAGGTAGCCATTGCTGGTTTTGGCATTGAAGGTCACTCGGCGTATAAATATTTTGCAGCTCAGGGTGGCTATGACATGACTATTGCTGATGAACATCCGATTAGTGATGTGCCGTCTGGAGCCAAACAGCTAATTGGCAAAGATATTTTTGCCGAACTGACCGATTTTGATATTGTAGTGCGAACACCAAGCATTAGGCCAGATCGTATTAAAGCCAACGGCGAGATAACTTCAACTGTTAAAAAATTCTTTGAGGTCTGCCCATCCAAAAATATAATTGGCGTGACTGGCAGCAAGGGCAAGGGCACTATTACGACTCTGATATATAAAATGCTGCAAGCTGCTGGTAAGCGTGTGCATATCGGCGGTAATATTGGCGTGCCGGTGCTTGATATGCTAGATGACATTAAGCCCGATGACATTGTAGTGCTAGAACTCTCTAGTTTTCAGTTATGGGATTTACACCAAAGCCCACATATTGCAGTGGTTGGTATGATTGCTCCTGATCACCTAGATGTTCATACCGATTTTGATGAGTATTTAGCTGCTAAGAGCAATATTGCTCGTTGGCAAAAGCCAGGAGACTTTATCATCTATCATCCAACCAATGTATATGCTCGTCGTATTGCTGAGAAATCACCAGCTACGTTTAAGTTCCGTTTTGGTACTCAAGAGGCTGCTTACATAGACGGTGATCGTATTGTGATTGAGGGCTACGAGGTCTGTAAGCTCAGCGACGTTAATATCCCTGGGGCTCATAACCTAGAAAACATCTGCGCTGCCATAAGTGCAGCTTGGCAACTTGTGGGTGATGATGCTGCTTTTCGCGAGGCAATCAGAGGTTTTAGAGAGGCTATAAAAGATTTTAAGGGTTTGAATCATAGACTGCAATTGGTGCGAACTGTGGATGGGGTCAAGTACTATGATGATAGTTTTGCCACCACACCAGATTCGGCTATCGTGGCATTACGGGCTTTTATACCACCCAAGATAATAATTCTGGGTGGTTCCGACAAAGGTGCGGATTTTGATGAGTTGGCCGCAGAAGTTGCCAAGCAGGATATCAGGCAGGCGATTCTGATCGGCAACATGCGTTTTAAATTGCAGACAGCGCTAAAAAGAGTCGGGTTCGAAGACGTAAGATTATTCGACGAGCAGAGCAATATGAACGAGATCGTTGGGTATGCTCATAAAATTGCTAGGCCTGGCGATGTCGTTCTGCTGTCACCAGCTTGTGCGAGTTTTGATATGTTCAAGAATTATAATGATAGAGGTGATCAGTTTATCGCGTCAGTGCGAAAATTATAATCATCTGGATAGAATGTGACAGCTGATTGCCTATCCCATAAGCTATACTAGTTACTAAATGCAGCCAATCCAAAAATCAATCCAAAAACTCAACGACCAAATCAAACAAGCTTTGGCTAAACTTGGTGCCGATAAGCTGCAGGCTGAACTAAAGACTTTGCAAGCACAGATGGCCGAGACGGATTTTTGGCAAGATAATATTAAAGCCCAGCTGGTTGTGCAAAAAGAAGCTAAGCTACGAATGCAGCTAGAGCCTTGGTTAAAGATCGAGAACGAAGCAAAAGATCTTCTAGAACTAGCGGGTGCTGGTGATGAGGCTTTGCTTGTTGAGCTGACCGAACAGCTGGCAGAGGCGGAACAGCAATATTCTAAGCTCAAAAAGGATTTGCAGTTTTCTGGCAGGTATGATGATCACGACGTGATCTTGCGCTTACATGCTGGCGCTGGTGGCACGGATGCCCAAGATTGGACAGAAATGTTATTGCGTATGTACTTGCGCTGGGCAGAGCGTTCAGGCATGAAGACTGAGCTTATTGAAGAATCAAGGGGTGAAGAAGCCGGCATAAAGAGTGTAATGATTAGCGTGAGTGGCGCCTATGCCTTCGGTAAGTTACGTGGTGAGCATGGCGTGCATCGTTTGGTGCGGCTAAGCCCATTTAATGCCGATCATTTACGGCAGACATCCTTTGCATTAGTTGAGGTTTTGCCTCAGATTGATGCGCCTGATGAAGTGCAAATAGACGATAAAGACCTTAGGATTGATGTCTATCGAGCTGGAGGCCATGGTGGCCAGAGTGTTAATACGACTGATTCTGCAGTGCGCGTGACTCATTTGCCGACCGGCATTACAGTTAGTATCCAGAACGAACGCAGTCAGCTACAAAACAAAGAGACCGCCATGAAGGTTCTGCGCTCTAAGCTGGCCCAGCTAGCACTCGAACAGCACCAAGAAACCGTCGCCAATTTAAAGGGGCCAACTCAGTCGGCGGAATGGGGGAGTCAAATCCGATCGTACGTACTCCATCCGTACACGCTTGTTAAAGATAATCGCACTAAGTACGAAGAGCATGATGCTCAAGCTGTGCTAGATGGTAAATTGGACGGATTTATTGAGTCTTATGGAGAGACGACTCTTAACTGAGCGTGGGTCAGGTACCAGGTTTGTTGTAAACTGCTGTCCGTATAGTTGATCAAGGCATGATTCTGATTAAGCTAATAAACATTATAGACAAAAAAATAAGAATGTGAAATTATGTGATTAACGAAAGTTAAACAGGAGGTATAGGGTATGCAAAGGCTTAATCAATGGCTGCGCCGCTTTTCTTTGGTGGGGTTGTCTATATTTTTAGTATTTGGCTCGAGCGGGATATCGAGCATATTCTTTGCCCGACCAGCTTCGGCGGCTAGCCTGGTAGTAGACCAGCAAGTTAGTCAACACTTGTCGACAGCTTCTAGTACTATAACTTCGCCAGCTTTTAACACTGCTACGACTAACGAGCTACTGGTGGCTTTCTTAAGTTCTGACGGATCTACTAACGAAACGTTCTCTGGTGTTAGTGGCGGTGGTCTAACCTGGCGACTGAGACAGCGCACTAATACCCAAGCCGGTACAGCTGAAATCTGGACTGCTGTCGCACCAAATGTGATGAGTAATATGAGCGTAACGGCTAGCAATTCAGGGGCTTACACAGCTTCTATGAATGTAGTAGCCTTTATTGGTGCTGATATTTCTACTGACGGTGCTGTTGGCACTGGCAACTCGACTACCGGTGCACCAAGTGCCTCACTTACCACGACCAGAGCTAACTCGTGGGTCTGGGGTGTTGGTACTGACTGGGATGCAGCGATTGCTCGAACTGTTGGTGCTAACCAGACCAAGGTTGATGAGTTCTTGGCTCCTGTTGGTGATACGTATTGGGTACAACGCCAAACCAATGTCACGTCAGCTGCTGGTACAGCCGTGACTATTAACGACACTGCACCTATCAACGACCGATGGAACCTGTCGCTTATAGAAATTCTACCAGCAACCACTAACGTTACTCCACCAACTGTTCAGATGACAGCGCCTAGTAGTGGAGCCACAGTTTCGAATAGTGTGGTCGTTAGCGCCACTGCTAGCGATAGCGTGGGAGTTGTTGGCGTACAATTCTTGCTCGACGGTGCAAACCTGGGAGCCGAGATTACGACAGCGCCTTACAATATAAACTGGGATACCACCCAAACCGTAAATGGTAGTCACGTTTTATCAGCGCGTGCCCGAAATGCAGCTGGCGGTACTGCAACTACCAGTGGTGTAAGCGTGACTGTTTCTAATGCCGGTTCAAATGCGTCGTTGATTGGACAGTGGGGTCCAGTGGTTACTTACCCAGAGGTTTCGATTCACGCTGCCTTAACGCCTACTGGCAAAATCCTAACAATGCAGGGAGACTTTTCGCAAGGTGGGCAACAATATCTCTACAATCCGACTAATGATAGTATCAATCAAGTACCGAATGCTGCAGCCGATCTTTTCTGTGCTGGGCAAGCAGTAACTGCTGATGGTCGCATATTGGTTATCGGCGGAACCTCAACTAGTGGCGGCCTTGGCACTACTGCTGTAACTGCCTTTAATCCAACTACCGAAACCTGGCAAAGTCTTGCGCCAATGCACCATCCTCGTTGGTACGCTACGGGCACTACACTAGGTGATGGTAGAGTAATGGCAACCTCTGGCTACAACACGGCCATAAATGATCTGGTTACTATCCCAGAGATATATAATGTCCAGAACAATACATGGACTGACATGGCTACTAGCGCTACTCAGTCAATACCAGTCTATCCATTTATGTATCAGTTACCAGACGGGCGGGTTCTACAAGCTGGTGCATCCGAAGTCGCCACCTCAACAAAAGTGCTCGATCTTACTACCCAGCAGTGGAGCACAATTGACGCTCGCATAATTGATGGTGCCAGCATTGCCAATTATGCCCCTAATCTGTTTATGAAGGCTGGTTCGGCTGCTGATAGCGGCAACACTGGCGCTTCAAGCAACACAGCTTTCACATTAGATATGAGTAAACCCAACCCAACTTGGCAACCAACTGGCAGCATGGCTTTCCCGCGTAGTTTTGTGAATCTTGTAAATTTGCCAGATGGCACGGTGCTGGCTACGGGTGGCGATACAACTAAGACTGGTTCGAGCAATGCCAACGGTGTCCTACAGGCTGAGCTTTGGAACCCAAGTAGCGGTAGTTGGTCAACTCTCGCCAGCATGAGTGTGGCTCGCTTGTATCATTCAACCGCTCTTCTTATGCCCGACGGTCGTATATTTGAATCTGGAAGCGGTGGTGACGCCGGTGTACCAGACCAAAAAAGTTACCAGATTTACTCCCCATCGTATCTTTTTAAGGGGGCACGACCAACCATCAGTTCAGCACCTAGTACGGTAGCTTATGGGTCAAATACCTTTGTTGGCACGCCAGATGGTGCGAGTATCAGCAAGGTGACTCTGATTCGTACTGGGTCAACAACTCATTCGTTTGATCAAAACGGTCGAGCTGTACCACTCAGCTTTACCCAAACTGCGGGTGGCTTAAACATTCAGATGCCCCCAAACAGCAATACGGCTCCTCCCGGATACTACATGCTATTTATTGTTAATAGTAATGGCGTGCCATCGGTCGCTTCGATGGTTCGGTTTCCAGCTGCTTACGAATCTACCACCCCGCCAACAGCACCAGCTAACTTAACAGGGACAGGAAGTATCGGCAAGGCAACTCTCAGCTGGACTGCATCGACTAGTAGTGCAGGAATAGCAAACTATGTTGTTTATCGCTCTACTACTACCGGATTTACTCCTGGCGCGTCTAACCAGATTGGCACCAGTGCTACTACTAGTTTTACTGACAGTGGTTTAGCAGCTGGTACCTATTATTACAAGGTTCAAGCTCAAGATACTGCCGGCAATATTAGCTCATCCTCTAACGAAACTAGCGTGGTCGTTACTGCCGATACCACCCCGCCAACAGCACCAGCTAACCTAACAGCCAGCGCTACCAGCTCAAGTTCAGTTTCTCTAAGCTGGGCAGCTTCAACCGACAATGTTGGTGTGACTGGATACACTGTACTCCGCAACGGCGTGACTGTTGGCACAACAGCCGGAACCAGCACTACATACACAGACAACACCGTAGTCGCCAGCACAAGCTATAGCTATACGGTTACAGCTCGTGATGCGGCTGGTAATGTCAGCCCAGCGTCTAATTCGGCGGCAGTTACAACCCCAGCTGCTTCTGCAGCACTGGCAGTTGATAAAGCAGTCAGCTTCCATCAAACAACTGCAAGCAATACTATTAATGCCCCGAGTTTGACTACGGCGGCAGCTAATGAACTGCTGGTAGCATTTATTAACTCAGATGGCCCAAACCCGGGCACCATTAACTTCGCATCCGTTAGTGGGGGCGGCCTGACCTGGAAGTTGCGACAACGTACCAACACCCAAGCTGGTACTTCTGAGATCTGGACAGCAGTTGCTCCAACAGCTGGTACTAGCATAGCCACTGTAGCTACTAGAAATAGCGGCTCGTTTATCGGCTCAATCAATGTGGTAGCTTTCCTTAACGCTAATACGGCTGTCGATGGTGCGGTAGCCAGTGCTAATGCATCTACGGGCGCACCTAGCGTTTCACTTACCACCACAGCTGCTAACTCGTGGGTATGGGGTGTTGGTAACGACTGGGATTCAGCAACCGCTCGAACTGTTGGTACTAACCAGACCAAGGTTGATGAGTTTTTGGCTTCATCTGGTGATACCTATTGGGCACAACGCCAAACTAACATTACGCCGGCTTCTGGCACGGTAGTGACGATTAATGACACGGCGCCCACTAACGATCGATGGAACCTGACAGCTATAGAAATACTGCAAAGATAAAGTTCATTTGATAGCTTTGCCTGAGATGGCAGCTTTACATAGTGGCAAATGTAATGTATGTAAGCCATTTATCGAGAAGCATCATCTTGCTTGTGCTACAATTAAGAGCGATGATTCTTTTAGACCGTGTGACCAAGCTTTATGGCAAAGATAGCAAACCAGCACTGAATCGAGTCAGCCTGCATATAGACCCTAAAGAGTTTGTTATTCTGGTTGGCACGAGTGGGGCAGGTAAGTCGACGTTGCTAAAAATTTTAACGCGCGAAGAACGGCCTACTAGTGGCAAGATTATTGTTGGTGGTATCGATTACGATGAACTAAAAGACAAGAGCGTGCCGTTACTGCGTCGTAAAATCGGTACAGTATTCCAAGATTTTAAACTATTGCCTCAGCGTAATGTGTTCGAAAACATCGCCTTTGCGCTAGAGATTGTAGGTATGACCAATCGCGAGATCAACCACACTGTGCCTAAAGTCATAGATCTAGTTGGTTTAAAAGGTAAAGAAAAACAGTTCCCTGATGAACTATCGGGTGGTGAGCGACAACGAGTGGCGATTGCCAGGGCTGTGGTGCGCCAACCCAAAATATTGATTGCTGATGAGCCGACTGGTAATCTCGATCCTAAGCACTCTTGGGATATTGTGCGCTTGCTAGAAAAAATCAATCGATATGGCACGACAGTGTTACTTACTACTCACAATCAAGACATTGTTAATAAGTTAAAACGCCGAGTTATAACAATCGATCATGGCAAAGTTATAGCTGATGTAGCCCAGGGTGGCTATAAGCAAGGCTAGTGCCAGGATGGGATTTTAAAAATGCGTAGACAATGGACAACCTTCTTGAGAATTCTGCAATATGGCGTGCGAAATCTTTCGCGTAACGCTTGGTTAACGACGGCCGCTGCAGCTGTAATGACGATTACCCTCGTAATTATAGCGAGCACGCTTTTGGCGCGGATGGTGTTTAATGACACTATTCAACAAGTACGCCAAAAGATTGATGTATCAGTCTATCTAAAAGACGGCATAGCCGAAGAAGATCTTCAACGTTTTATCACCCAAATCAAAAAGGTACCAATTGTTACATCAGTAGAGTATATTTCAAAAGACCAGGCTAGCCTTATCTTTCAGCAGCAAAATAAAACGGAGCTAACCCGTTTAGAGGCGTTGACCCAATTGAGCAGTAATCCGTTGCCGGCTTCACTTAAAATTAAAGTAAAAGATCCTAATAAAATTGATGATTTGAATAAAGTTATTAGTAGTGATCAAAATAAAGATCTGCTTGGGCAACAATCATCAAATTCTGAGTCACAAAAGCAGGCTGTCAAGCGAATTGCTGATGTGACGCAGTTCTTAGAGTCGGCCGGTGTGATATCGGCAGTGATATTTGTGATTATATCGGTATTGATTATTTTTAATACCATCCGTATGGCAATTTTTAATCGCAAAGATGAGATAGAGATTATGAGATTAATCGGCGCCGAAAAATACTTTATACGCGGGCCGTTCATTGTGGAAGCCTCGCTTTACGGAGTGTTGTCGGCGATTGTTTCTATAACATTTGTCTACGCTTTATTGCTGACCAAGGCAGATTATATAGCTAGCCAAGGCATAGAAATTGGTGGGACGATTCATTTTATGCGTCAATGGCCAGTACTTATAGTACTAGGTCAAATTGCAGTCGGGATAGCTATAGGTATAATCTCTTCGCTTCTAGCTATGAGGCGGTATTTAAAGCTTTGACTTGATTTACACACCTATTATTGATCCAAAGCAACTTTTGGTTTTCCTCTAACTTCTCTATCTCAACCAAAATCCTCGAATCTCTTATGCAGTTTGATTCCTGAACTTTGGTTGAGCCCCCGACCGCGCGCGATGCGTGGCCGGGGGGAGGTGGAGAGCTAAGACGACACGATTCTTATGCCTCCACAGCTGAGCCAGCGGGCCCCGCCATCTTTTTGCTGGCACACACCACCTGCGGTGGTGATGTCGGCGGTGTGTCCGCAGCTATACCTAGCTGCGGGCGGGGCTGCCGGGGTGGCCACGCTCGTGGATTGCTGCTGCAGCTTCTTACGCCTTGCCATGTCGTGCTCCGTTCCTCTATCCACCCGCTTCCCTGTGTGGGAGACGGCGCAGAATAATTGTTATTAAAACATATGTTTGAGATAGATGCAAGAGTGCGAAGTGATTGCACTTGTCACCTCACTGTCTGGTACAATCAGAGCATGGTTCAGCCGACTATAACTTCAGATAAATTGCAGCTCGAGATCTTGGGATTTGATAAGGTGCTGGCCTTGAGAAGTCGGCTTGAGATACCGTTGAATCATATAACCAATGTGAGGGCTGACTCTGTCATACCGCAGCGTTGGTGGCATGGCTTTAGGAGCTTTGGCACCGATATACCGTTTAT
Source organism: Patescibacteria group bacterium (assembly GCA_035568355.1). Taxonomy (GTDB): domain Bacteria; phylum Patescibacteriota; class Saccharimonadia; order Saccharimonadales; family EFPC-124; genus DATMOD01. Next base: position 22,243 of record DATMOD010000029.1, on the reverse strand, counting down.
TGTTAAGGCTGGCACTTTTTATCACAAAGGCAAACGAGTTTTCTATGATTTTTATCGCCCAAAAAAAGTTGTTGTCATTTCTTTGGAAGATGAGAAATATAATGAGATTGTCATAGAAGTGGAGGAGCCCGAAGCTTTTTCTAAAGACCTATTAAAAGCGATTGGCAGATAATTATTCTTTAGACCTCTTGGTCAGCGCGAGTAAGTTTGCTACTTATCTATACTCTCTAAATGCCCACCATGTTATGAATACCAGAGAAGGGATACCGCGTAGTTAGTTGGTTTTCTGTAGCGTTGTTAGTACTTGATGCAACTGAGCGTCAACAAATAGGTCTGTAGATTTCATGAGTGATACCCATCTATGGTCAGTATGTTCGTCTCCTAGACGTAATTCTTTGCCTACTTCAACTTGGTAGGTTAGGCGCACAACATGCAGCTGTGATTTAGGAATAATAATGTCTTGGGCATCTAGCAGCTCAATAATCTTTGTAAGCTCAAGATCTGTTTCTTCTGCAATCTCTCTGCGCAGCGCCTCAACCAATGTCTCCTCGGGTTCAATTCGGCCACCAGGTATGTCCCAACGAAGCTGATTATCGCCTGCCATAAGTTTTTTGCGTCGAATAAAAAGATATTCACCAGCATTATTTCTAATGAGTGCCTTTACCCCAACTTGTAAGTCCATAGCTCAAATAGCCCTTTAATATATCTGTGAGTATAGCAGAGTAGCTCAAGGCAGCGTAAGCATATTGACAGATCGAGCTTTAAAGTTCAAGATGATACTAAGGGTACATCCAAAATGCAAATACTAAAAAAGACAAAACTAATCGGGGTAGTGTTGGTCTGGCTGGTTTATCCAGCTACTGTTGCCTATGCTGACCATTTTGATGACCAGATCAATGCTATTAAGAGCCAGGTAACACAATATCAAAATCAAGCTGCTGATCTACACAATCAAGCGGATACACTAATAAATCAAGTTGGTATTATCAATGCGCAACAAGCCGAAGTTAGAGCACAGATTTCTGGTACTCAATTTAAACTAGACCAGCTAAGCCAATCAATAGCAGACAACCAGCAAAAGATAGACAACCAAAAAGACGCCTTGGCTACAAATTTGCGCTCGGCTTATCTAGAAAGCACTATAACTCCGCTAGAGATGGTAGCTTCTAGTAAGAGTATTAGCGATTTTGTAGATAAGCAACAGTATAGGGATGTGCTGAATAACCAGATACAAGAATCACTGAAATCTGTTAAGCAGCTTAAAGAACAGCTTGATGCGCAAAAGGTTGAGACAACACGTACTCTAGGTGACCAAACTAACATGCAAAGCCAGCTTATTACCCAAGAACAGCAAAAAAACAAACTTATTGCCGATACACAGGGGCAAGAGGCAAATTATCAGCAAGTCATTAAACAGCAGAATGATAACATTACCAAATTGCGCGCAGAACAAGCAGCAGCCAATCTTAAGTGGAGTGGTGGTCATGTTAACTTCCAGGCGCGGGGTGGTGGCTATCCTTCGTTCTGGGCAGATCTAGCAATGGATAGTACGGCTGATGATTGGGGCATGTATAATCGCGAGTGCGTATCTTATGCCGCCTTTAGAGTAGCGGCATCCGGCCGACATATGCCTTACTGGGGTGGAGTTGGTAACGCTAACCAATGGCCGAGTAATGCGCAAGCGGCTGGCATACCAGTTAGCAATGTTCCAAAAGCTGGCGATGTGGCTATTTGGATGGCCGGTTATTATGGGCATGCTATGTATGTTGAGTCGGTAAATGGCGACGGATCCATAATTATCAGCGAGTACAATTATGACTGGAGTGGGCGTTATAGCCAGCGCATGATATCAAGCGGGACTTTGCAAGCCCAAGGCTTAAGATTTATCCATTTCTAGAGAGATCTAAAGGCCCTAATTATGTTATAGATATGAACCAAATAATTTTTATTTTAGACTGCTATAATGGTAGCATTGGTTGATAGATTGTATCTAAAAAAGCTAGGAGCGAGCGTGAATATAGGTGGTAGGCAAGTGTTTAAAAAACGGCAAGTTGGGTTTGGGACTTTGCTGATTGTGACAGCGGTGGTATCATTATCGGCCTTTGTATTAGGAACGAGATCAAGCAACCTGTCTTTTTTGTTTTCTGATAGCCAGAACAAACAATTATCATCACAGTTAGACCTATCATCAGTCCAGGATGTATTTGACATGATGCGATCTAAATACGATGGCAAACTCGATGCTAGTAAGCTGGTCGACGGCGCCAAAAAGGGTATGGTCGCCGCAGCCGGAGATCCTTATACAACATTCTTTACAGACGCTGAAGCTAAACAGTTTTTAAGCGATCTTGATGGTAAATTCTCTGGCATTGGCGCCGAATTAGACCAGCGCAATAATCATATTGTGGTAGTCTCCACGCTGGATGATTCACCAGCCAGAAAAGCTGGTCTACTGCCTAGCGATGTGATCTTAAAAGTTGATGATCAAGATGCCAGTGGCTGGTCTGTAGAAAAAGTTGTTTCGTTAGTCAGAGGAGAGAAAGACACTACCGTTAAATTGGCGATAGCTCGCGGCCAAGATCTTAAAGAATTCTCTATCGTGCGTGACGTATTAACCAATCCGAGTGTTAAGGCAGAGATCACAGACGATAACATAGGCTATATGCGTATATCACGTTTTGCCAATGATACATCTGGCTTGGCTGTCAAAGCGGCTGATGATTTTAAAGCCAAGAAGGTCCGTGGAGTGGTTCTAGACTTAAGGGGCGATGGTGGTGGCTATATATCAGCCGCTAAAGATGTTGCCAGCCTATGGCTCCGTAAAAAAGTTATTGTCGAACAGCGCCGCGGGTCCAAGGTGACAGATACGATGTATGCCGGCGACAATCCTCAGCTTGAGGGCATCCCAACGGTGGTGTTGGTGGATTCGTCTAGTGCTAGTGCAAGTGAAATCGTGGCCGGTGCACTGCACGACAACAAAGCCGCAACGCTTGTCGGCCAAAAAACGTTCGGTAAAGGTAGCGTACAAGATGTTGCCACCGTACCAAGTGGGGGCGACTTAAAGGTCACGATTGCAAAATGGTTCACGCCAAACGGCAAGAATATATCTAAAGAGGGCATTCAGCCAGATGTTGATGTAAAGCTAAGTGATGATGATATTAAAAATCATCACGATGCTCAAAAAGATAAAGCGCTTGAAATTTTAAGAAACCATTAGTTGTTTCAGGTTGTAGTTTCCAGTACACTAATACCTATGAGCGACGACAAAAAAAAGATCCTTTTAGTAGAAGATGATGCAGCGCTGGCCAATGTCTATACGGCGCGGCTGGCGATGGAAGGTTTTGAAACCCGTTTAGTCACAAATGGGGAGGATGCTCTATCAGCAGCTACAGAGTTCAGGCCGGATCTAGTGTTGTTGGATGCTATGATGCCTAAGATTACGGGTTTTGATGTGTTAGATATTCTGCGCAATACACCCGAGACTATGAATGTGCGAATTATCATGCTGACCGCTCTTAGCCAACCTAAAGACAGAGATCGCGCTATGAAATTAGGTGCAGATGATTATATTGTGAAATCGCAAGTTGTGATCGGAGACGTAATTGCTAGAATCAAGTACCATCTGGGGCTAGATTCTAAAAACGAGCCGTCCATCTAGCTCTGCTTGTACTGTCGCTATTGTACCTAGTTCGATATTCCCTCCGTTGACAATCCCGCTTTACTTTGATAAAGTAAAGCGCATGCAACCTGTTGATTCAGTCTGGAAGATAGCTTCGGCTCGGCAACTCGCCGAAACTATTGTTGATATTGGCGACGCACAAACTATGCAAAATTTCTTGTGTGATGTGATGACCAAAAAAGAAATTATCGAGATTAGCTCACGTTTTGAGGCTGCCAAAATGTTACAGCAGGGTAAAAAGTACACAGAAATTATAGAAAAGACCAAGCTTAGTAGTCGTACTATTGCTCGTATTAGTGATTGGATGCAAAACGGTCGTGGTGGTTATGAAGCTGCTCTTAAAATTGTTAATGCGCATCATACTCATATTCCGCCAGCCCGTGCTGAATAATTAGTTTTTTATAAAAGTATTTACGCCAGCACGACGCTGGCGTTTTTTGTGCTCAAAATATTTTTAAAGATAGATGCGGAGTTTTTATGAGTGAGTTACCATATGTTATTTCAGGAGAGTTAGAGTTGGATGGAACGGTTGATCCAGTAAAAATAGACAGATTTAGGGAAAGTCTTGATAGCGACTTGCGCGAAATGGGTCAAAACACTGTCTGGCTTAGTGCAGAAGCGATTCGCAGCGGTCTGAGGGGATTAGTTGCTAATACAAAACTTCCTATCGTTAGCCTGGACCAACGATATATCAGCGCATCTGAAGCTGATTATTGTCTAGGTATATCGCGCGCTGCAAATCCTGATATGTCTGACGCGGGTTATGATTCTAGACTAGGGTTCCCTCCTTTGTCTAAACAGCTTGATGTATTGGGCAAAAGGTATGGGGGTAGAGAAGTCCTATTAGTGGATGATGTTCTTTTTTCTGGAAGTATGGTGGATTATCTGGAAAGTAAGTTGAAAAGTCGAGGAGTTAAAATAGCTGCTCTAGCCTGTGGTGTAGCTATAGGGGAAGGCCGTGATAAGTTAGCCGCACGTGGCATTGTGACTGAGAGTGTGAATGACTTTGAGGAGGTGGAGGATGAACTTTGTGAGCGCGACTTCACAACGCAGGAAGGCTCTGGTCGAAAAGTCAAAGATAACGAGGAGAGTTTTCTCTATATAGATGACAGGTTTAGTAGGCTAGAATGGTCTTCAACCCCCGTCGATTTTGCATCGGATTTTTGTCTGAGAAGTCTAGAACGTAACCTCCAATTGTTGCGACCCGAGATGCCTTTCCCGAACTTTGTCGGATATAAACGAGGGTTGATGGGTGAAGTCCTTGCTAACGCTATAGCTGAAAGGAGCCAGTGATGGGTGAACGTAGATTACAAATTGGAGTCATGGGTTCTATGTCTGATCTAAATTATTCTAAGGAGTTTGAGAAAGTCGCCGAGCGACTAGGTGAATTAATCGCTGGCCAAAACGGCATATTATTCTTTGGGGCTGAAAAAGATGCAGATTCTCTCTCGACTGCGGCTTGTCGAGGAGCCAAACGCAATGGAGGGCTGACAGTAGGGGTTACCTATGGTAAAGACAAAAATATTATACAAAAAGACGCAGATATAATTATCCCTTGTGGTCTTGAACGTGGTGGTGGGCGCGAATTTGTACTAGTTTTAGCTTGTGATGCGGTAATCGCTATTAGCGGTGGCTCCGGCACACTTAATGAGCTCGCTGTTGCTTATCAGGCTGATATACCGATGATCGCCCTAACAGGTTTTGGCGGCTGGGCAGATAAAATGGCAGACCAATATTTTGACTCACGCAATCGAAGGAAAGTTATCTGCGCAAATACTCCAGAAGAGGCAGTAGACATGGCGCTTTTGGAAGCGGCTTTATACAGAGAAAAATATTCTCAGTCTTAAGCATATTTTAGGTCAGATTCTAAGTAGTACTGTCGTTGCCCTTGTAATTACACATGCCGTTATTGTGATGCTGGCCGGCTTTGCATTGCTCGCAATCGCAGCCACAGGTGTTTTTTTGCTTGTTGTATTGACACATGCCAGTAGTGCAGGCGCTGTGCTCACCACTCTTGCACATCTCACACTGGCATCCACAGTCTTGTGTTGATTTTTGTTCTTCTTCCATACCCGCACCCCCAAGTTGTTAATGTTACATAACTATCTTGGCATGCTAGGAACCAAGTTGTAAATAGAGTAAGCGCAAGAACAGGTTTAGATTTTGTTTGCCCCCAGTAAAGATCTTAGCTTACCTAGTGGATAATTGCTTACTACATTGCAATAAGTAAGACATCATGCTATTATCAAGACATGCAAACAATGATCACTCTTAGCTCCAAAGGTCAACTTACGTTGCCGGTTGAAGTACGGCGAAAGCTACGTATCCAGACGGGGGACAAACTATTACTTAAGCTGGATCAAGCCGCACAGACAGCCACTTTGGCCAAGCCAGTGGGTATCGAAGAGCTCAGTACTAGACTCACGAGCTACATTAAACCTGGCGCCAAGCCAGTGACGGATGTTGATGAATATTATCAAAAACATCGCCGAGAGCATGTACGATGAGCCGGGTTTCTGGATCGCTAGATACTAATGTTTTGCTGAGGTTGTTGCTCAAAGATGTACCTGATCAACATCAATCGGCAGTAGCTCTAATAAAAAGCCATGCTGGTCAATTTGCGATTGCAGATATTGCCATTATGGAAATTGTATTTGTTCTAACAGGGGAGACATATGGTTTTAGTCGCGCTCAAGCTCGAGAAGCCGTAGAAGGTGTTATGAGCATGGACCAACTTAACTGTAATCGAGCGCTGTTTAATCAGGCGTTACCAGTTTATGAGGCACGCTCTAATCTGTCATTTGAAGATTGCTGCCTTGCCGTATATGCAAAACTTAATAATGCTGAACCACTTTGGACGTTTGACAAAAAACTTGCGAAACAAGCACAAAACACTGAGCTAATAAATTAGGCCTGAACTTCTAGAATCTAAAAAGAACTGTGCTGTAGAGTAGAGATTCTTGGTTATTCAACAATAACTTGTGTACGACGGGTAGTGGTACCAGTGAAACGCTTAACCATCACCTTCTTGAATCCAACTACGCCATCTTTGGCAGCGTGGATGGTGAAGTTACGGCTAATAAAAGTGCCAGGTCCAGGGGTCTTGGTTTGGCCAACTTGGCGTACGATGATATCACCAGTGGTGACTTTTTGACCGCCAAAACGTTTGACGCCTAAACGCTGTCCGGGTGAGTTGCGATTATTTTTACTGGTTCCACCTGCTTTGACATGTGACATACTGGTTGCTCGATCCTATTTTACTGACGGGTTAAAACTAACAATTGGCGGGCGACTATTTGATCTTTACGGTAATACCTAAGATTGCCAGTGCCATTTGAAAAACTAACCTGATTATACCCAATTTTCTTGAGGTCGTCAATAACTGGCAATGTTATAAACCCTTTTGGTGTCTGCCAAGCAGGTACGGCAATGCAGCAACGAGTACCAGAGTCTAGCTGAGCCTGTAAATTGATTAAAAATTTTCTGACCAGATTGTCGCAATCGTTAACGATTTTTTGTAGCTGCTTAACGTCTGGCAATGTGACCAGCGGCTTGCCTAGGTAGGTTTCGCAAACCACAGTATCGATCGGCTTATGCCAGTTGTGTTGCTGAGCATCGGCTACCGATAAATCAATAATGCTGGGGACTATGCCGTAAGTCTGGCTTAGCCAGTCCAGATTGGCTATTGTGTAATCTATCATTCTGGAGTCAAGATCGCTGCCTTGTAGGCGTAGCCCCAACAGGGCAGCTTCGGTCAAGACTACCCCTGTACCGCAAAACGGGTCGAGTAAAACATTATCCGGCTTTGCTTGGGCTAGATTGATCATAATTTGAGCTAATTTTGGTGGTAGCATGCCAACAAGAGCATCGCGTTTGGGTCGTCCGAAATCACGTCTAGTGTAATCATCTATGTCTTGTACAGATGTGGTCCTGGCGATATGTGTTTGCTGGCCACCACTTATAAGCAGTAACTCTACACCGCGTGGTCCAGTAAGTTGATTATGAAGCACTTGAGCACTGTTTAGTTCTGGGGCAGCATTTGGTACTAGCCTTACGCTGTGCCCAAGGTTTTTTAAACTTTTTTTAAGACTTAATCCGGCACGTTGCATATCTCTGGAGTTGACCCTGACGCCCAAGGCACTTAGGCCGATGGTAATTTTGCCCTCAGGTATATTTGGTGCCAACTTGATTAGTTGTTGCTGGCAAGCGTCTATTATAGCGTCCCATTTAGTGGTGTTTAGTGTAATAAGCGGCGTGGCGATTTTTATAGTGCCGCCTAGGTTATTTTGGTTGATGTCACGTGCCTCGACATCAACTGACGCCACTTGATTGTTGAGTGAATGTAGAGCAGATGCGCCATAAAGCGACTCCAACTCTGCCATGCCAAGTTCAGGTTGGCGACCAAGTGTACAAATTACCATACGGCTATTATACAGTTCTTCTAGAAGACTGTCTTCTAACAGGGGGAATTTTGCGTCAGCTGGGTTTGCTATAATGATATCCAATGAGTAAGAAGACGTTACCACGGTTTAAATTTTGGTTGAATGTAGTGGCCTTTTTGGCTGTGGCTGTTGTTTTGTTTTTGGCTAGGCGCGACATTCTAGTAGCTGTAGAAAAGTTGCGACACCTAAATCTATGGGTTCTAGCTTTGATGTTACCAATGCAGGGACTAGCTTTCTATGCTGTGTCGCGTGTGTTGGGGCACTATTTTACCGTTACGGGCGGTAAACTGTCGCAACGAGTATTATTTAAGGCAGTAGTCGAACTCAATTTTGTAAACCATATTTTCCCCAGTGGGGGAGTGTCTGGCTTTTCTTATCTGACACTGCGCTTAAAACAGTATGGTATATCGACTGCTAAATCGACACTCGCGCACCTTATGCGATTCATGCTGGCTTTTGTTAGTTTTATAATCTTGCTTTTGGTGGCTGTCATCATGCTGGCAATTGAGAATAAGGCCAATGGAGTAATTATATTTTTAGCGACTACGCTAACCCTGTCGATTCTTTTTGGCACTTTAGTACTGGTTTATGTAATAGGCTCAATAAATCGTATCAAGCAATTCGCACATGCTATCAGTCGAGCAGTCAATTGGGTACTGCATGTTTTTAGGCGGGCTCACCCCGAGAGTATTAACCTTAAGCGAGTAGAAAAAACATTCGAAGAACTACACACAGACTATTTGTTATTACGTAAAGATGTGCATAAAATGTGGCCAGCTCTTGGGTGGGCGTTGGCTGCTAATGTATTTGAGGTAGCAACGGTCTATGTGGCTTTTGTGGCTCACGGTGCGTGGATTAACCCTGGGGCAGTAATTATTGCTTACGCGCTCGCGACTATTACTGGTCTGGTGGCAATTTTCCCGGGTGGTTTAGGAGTCTACGAACCGGTGATGGTGGCCACTTTAATAGCTGCCGGTGTGTCTGGGCCTTTGGCACTTAGTGCTACATTGGTATCCCGAGTAGTCACATTGACCATAGCGCTCATTACTGGTTATTTGTTTTATCATAAGGCTTTGAGGAATTATGACGACAGATAGGCCTGTCTTTAGCGTTAGTGAATGCCTGTCGCTAATTAATCAGACATTAGAATATGCTTATCCGGGCGTGATGGTCGAAGGTGAGATATCATCATTCAAAGTCAACAAGGGTAAATTTGTGTTCTTTGATTTAAAAGACAGTGAGGCCCTGCTCAGTTGTTTTATGATGGTCTATCAGCTACGCATGCCGCTAGAAAATGGTATGAAGGTGCAAATATATGCTCAGCCACGCTTGACGGTCGGTGGCAAGTTTAGTTTAACAGTGCGTGAGATAACCTTAGTGGGTGAAGGTGCCCTAAAACGCTCGTTTGAACTACTGAAGGCTAAGCTAGATCACGAAGGCCTATTTGCTTCTGAGCGAAAGCGATCTCTGCCATTCGCCCCAGAGAGGATTGGCTTGATAGCTTCTGTAGAATCAGCAGGCTATAGTGACTTTATAAAGATCCTTAACAACCGATGGCCAGGCACCAGTGTGTCGGTTGCTAATGTGCAAGTACAGGGTGCTGCGGCCAGCCAGCAAATCATTCGGGCGCTGAATTATTTTAATCAGCAGGCAGAGCCAGTAGAAGCGCTAGTGTTGATTCGGGGAGGTGGTAGTAACGAAGACTTATCGGTTTTTAACGAAGAGCTATTAGTGCGCGAAGTAGCGGCTAGTCGGATACCTACAGTAGTAGGGGTAGGGCACGAGGTTGATATAAGTCTATGCGATCTAGCAGCGGATGTCAGGGCGGCCACACCAAGCAATGCTGCTGAGATACTGGTGCCGGCGCGCGATGTTATTTTGCAACAGATAGTCCGCGAACAACAAGTCTGTGCCCGGAGGCTAGCTTCTAGATTGCAGACCACAAAATTGGATGTGAATGGTCAGATGCAACAATGCGTTAATAAACTAGAGAGCTCTTTAGCTGGTTATCGCCAGCAGGCTAAGCAATATTCAATCTTATTAAAGCAATTGGATCCTAAGGCGGCACTAAAGAGAGGTTATGCACTGGTGCGCGATAACAAAGACCATTTGCTAAGGGCTAATGCCAAAGACCTAAAATTGGGTGATATGATTAATGTAACACTAGAATATGCCAATATAGAGGCGGAAGTTAAGCATGTCCAAGCAGTCTAAAGAAGTTCCGCTACGCGAGCTATTAAAACAACTAGACTTACTAGTAGACTGGTTTAATCAAGACGATTTTGATGTCGAAGAGGGTCTAGCTAAATTTCAGGATGGCACGGCGCTAATACAAACTATAAATTTGCGCCTGACTACACTTGAACACGAAGTTAGTATAATCAAGAAACGGTTCGATCAATGACGTTAATATTCTTGAGTGTGGGTCTGCTTGCTTTAGTATTCGCAGGCTTCTTTCGTGGTGCGCCTTATGTGCCCACACATAATCGCCAGATTGGGGTGGCTCTCGATCTGCTTGACCTGCCAGCTGGTAGTGTTGTTGTAGATCTTGGTTCCGGAGATGGAAGTTTCTTGATCGCGGCCGCTAAGCGCGGGTTGGTTGCCCATGGTTACGAAATAAATCCCATACTGTGCCTTATTGCTTGGCTGCGTTGTCTTAAATATCGTGGGTTAACACACATCCATCTGCGAGATTTTTGGCTCAGTACTCTGCCACTTGATACTGAAGGGATTTATGTTTTTTTGAACGGTGCATTTATGGACCGGCTCAACAAGAAATTAGAAGGTGTAGCCAAAGATCACAAAAAACCGATCCATCTAGTAAGTTATGGTTTTGCTCTACCCAATAAAAAACCGATTCTTTTGAAAGAAGGCTTGTATCTATATAAGCTCTAGTAAGTGTTATTAGGATAAATTACTGGGCGCATGTAGTATAATAATTACTAAGGACAAGCGTTATAAATCTAGATGAATATCAAAAACAGATATCAACAACAAGGCATAATTAACCCGTTAGTAGTTGTGACGGTTGTCTTACTTTTGTTGGTTTTTGGTTTAGGCGGTTTGAGTATTTGGGCGTATATGGGTTATGCAGACCAGAAGAATAATGTGGATATTAAGATCTCTAGCGCGGTAGCAATTGCTAAAAAAGAGCAAGCAGATTCGGACGCTAAGGATTTTGCTGAGAGAGAGAAGCAGCCAGTCCGTCCCTTTAATGGCCCAGAAGATCTTGGCCATGTACAATTTAACTTCCCAAGAACTTGGAGTGTCTATTTAGGTAATAGTGGTGCAGATGGTTCTGGGTTTGAGACTTATTTTCAGCCCGATGTGGTGCAAGCTATCGGCACCAAGCTATCGGCTTTGCGAGTATCTATTGTTAATACGCCGTATGATCAAGTGCTATCTAGCTACACTGACATAGTTAGGCAGGGTAATTTGAAATCTAGCCCGATTACTATAGATGGTTCTGTTGGTATACGGTTGGACGGTAGTTTTAACGATCAAGTTCAAGGTTCGATGGTGATTATGAAAATCCGTGACAAAACCCTGAGGGTGTTTACAGAGTCTAAAATTTTTGTGTCGGATTTTGATAATTATGTTTTGCCTTCTCTTAAGTTCAATAAATAAGTCTTCATCCGCCGATACTTTTTTGGGCACTACGTCATACTTAGACTTCCGATCAAGTAGGGAATGGTGGTTGGTTAGCGCACCTGACCCATCTGCACTTTTAAGAATCACGAGCTGACAACCCCAGATATAATGCATAGTACAGGTGTTTCGTTAAGGAGCGATTCTTAAAAGTGCAGATGGGTCAGGTGCGCACAATCTACACTTAGTTTTGTGCTAATATTAGATCAGAAGGTGAGGGGTAGATGACGGGTGATATTCCAACTGGCGAGCAGCTGCGCTTGATAACTGCGGCAGCCCACGAACTTAAGACCCCTTTGACCATTATTGCTCATCTGGCTTCAGTTTTAGATGACTCATCTGTAATCTTGACTGCCGACGAACTACAGCAGACCGCTAAGCGTATACAATATACTGCCGAACGCACTCTCCGAATGGTGCAAGATTTAACACTTGGTTATCGTCTTAGTCAAATGGATCAGCTATCTTTGGCTCTAGAACTTGAGCCAGTTAATGCTATGCAGATCGCCGAAGAAGTTGCTCACGAATTAACGCCGTTTGCCTTGGCTAGAGAGCAGTCTATAATTGTTGAGCCGGCTCGTCGCCAATATCTAGTGGTTGCTCACAGACGTCTATTGCACAGTGTGTTTTTTAATCTGATAGACAACTCCGTACGTCATAATCCACCTAAAACCGACATTCGCTTGAGTGCGCAAAAACGACCCGGTTTAGTTCGAGTGCACGTGCAAGATACTGGAGCTGGAATTGATCGGTCAGATTTTAACGGCTTGGCGAGTCGATTAGGCAATCAATCTCAGGCTTTTAATCAAGGTGGTAATAGCAGTAGCGGGCTGGGGCTCTACATTTCTGGGCAGTTGGCAATGGCTATGGGTGGGCAACTCGGTTTGGCTCGCTCTGGTGGTGGGACGGATTTTAGAGTGGATCTTGTTCAGTCACTTCAATTAGGCTTTTTATAGTTCAATGGCACAATCTATATTACTAGTCGAAGATGAACCTTGGTTAGGAGAGCTGTACAAAAAAGTGCTCCATAGCAATGGCTATCAGGTTACGTGGTGTCAAGATGTTTACGCGGCAATGGATTGTATTGATGATGCGCCACCGCAGCTAATAATCTTAGATTTGTTGTTGCCTTGGGCGAATGGCATTGGGCTTTTGCAAGGGTTAGTTTCGCATTACGATCTAGCTCGCATACCAGTAATTGTGTACAGTAACGCTGTGCCGCAAGATGTTGACCAAGTCGCTCTACGGCACTACGGCGTAAGGGAAGTGCTAAATAAAGCCACTGTTACGCCAAAACAATTGGTGTCGTTTGTAAAGAAGGTATTAGAACATGAACCACCAAAGCCTGCGCACTGAGGCCATAGTACTAAGACGTACAAATTATGGTGAGGCTGATCGCATACTCAATTTAATAACACCCAACCATGGCAAGCTTACGGCTATTGCCAAGGGCGTGCGACGTCCGAAAAGTAAGTTGGCCGGTGGGTTGGAGCTGTTTGCGGCTTGTGATCTAATTATCAGGCAAGGTCGGGGTGATATGTGGCTAGTAACATCTTCGCGGCTAATCCATTTTTATGGCAAGATTCTTAATGATTACGACCGATTGCGGTTTGGATACGAAGTCATCAAAATGATAAATCGAGCTACAGAGACTGTGACCGAGCCAGATTTCTATCATCTTTTACACGCTAGCTTGGCTTATTTGGATGATTTAGATATAGATTATTTACTAGTAGAGCTGTGGTTTAGGCTTCGACTTCTAGATATGTTGGGTGTTGGCCCAAACCTAGCGACTTCAACTGATGGGCAGGTATTGGTTCAAGGCTCAGATTATAATTTTGACTTTGCAAGTATGAGTTTTATAGCTCACCCCTCTGGGCGCTTTAGCCCCCGCCATATAAAGTTTCTCCGACTAGCCAACACCAAGAATCCGGCTTTTTTAAAAAATGTCAGCGGAATAGAGCCAGTGCTGAACGACTGCCTGTGGCTTGCCCGCACCATCGATACTTAAGGGTCGTAACCCTTAAGTCGTAATTGATGTTATAATTTAAGATGTTATGCCACATACTAAAAAAATCACAGTCACATTAGAAACACTTGTTAGCTTGGCCAAAAGGCGAGGGTTTGTCTTTCAAGCTAGTGAAATTTATGGTGGTCTGGCCGGTTTTTGGGACTACGGCCCTTATGGTGTGGAGCTGGTCAATAATATCAAGCAGCTTTGGTGGCGGGCTATGGTTTATGAACAGCCAGAGATTTATGGCCTAGATAGTGCCATTGTGCAGAACCCAAAGCTTTGGAAGGCTAGTGGCCATATTGATAGTTTTACAGACCCTCTAGTAGATTGTAAGAGTTGTGGTGCTCGCCACAGGGCGGATCACTTGGCCGGGTTAGACACGAGTGATTTAAAAGAACTGGCACTTTTACTGAAAGATAAACCTTGCCCAAAATGCGGCAAAAAAACTCTTACTGAGCCACGTTTCTATAATATGATGATGAAAACTTGGGTCGGCCCTGTTGAAGATGAAAGTTCGGTGGCATACCTAAGGCCTGAAACTGCCGGTAGTATTTTTACAAACTATGACAATGTGCGTGAGACTACTCGCAGCAAAATACCCTTTGGCATTGCCCAAATCGGCAAGGCTTTTCGCAATGAGATTAGTCCACGTGACTTTATCTTCCGTGTGCGTGAGCTGGAACAAATGGAAATGCAGTACTTTATAAGCCCAGACATGCAAAAACAGCAATATGAACGTTGGAGAGAATTTTGTTGGGATTTCTTGACCGAGAGAGTCGGACTAGCAAAAGATAATCTTAAGTGGCACGAGCATGGACCAGATGAGCGTGCGCATTATGCTGCAGCTGCACACGATGTTTACTTTAACTTCCCGCAAGGTTTTAAAGAATTATGGGGAACTCACAATCGCACTGATTTTGATCTAAAAAATCATATCCGAGAGAGCGGAAAAGACTTATCGTATTTCGACGAAGCTACCAAAGAGCGTTATGTGCCAAATATTATCGAGAGCTCGGTTGGTGTTGGCCGAATGATGATGGCCGTCCTGACAGATGCCTATAATGAAGAAGAAGTGAATGGGGAAACAAGAGTTGTTCTAAAGATTGATGTAAAACTTGCACCAGTCAAAGTAGCAATCCTACCCCTCAGCAAGAAGCCAGAACTGAGTAAGCTATCAAGAGAAGTGTATACAAAACTTGTTCAGAGCACTAATTACAACATCGAATATGACGAGACTCAGTCTATAGGTAAGCGCTATCGTCGCCAAGACGAGATCGGCACACCGTATTGTGTGACCATAGATTTTGAAAGCCTAGAAGACAACGCCGTGACTGTGCGTGAGCGAGATTCTATGAAACAGCAACGTGTCAAAATCGATAAACTTGCCGAATATATAAAGATCTAAATTGGTATGACATTGCGGAAGTGATCTACCTGACCTTCAGCACTTTTCCGTAATCACTCTTTAGCAAAATATAAGTCTTAGTATCAAATTAGGCGGTAGACAGCTCATGATTACGGAAAAGTGCTGGGTCAGGTAAATCACTCTTTTACAAAAAGATTTGCTAAAATAATCAAGAAAGTTCGTCATGAAAGCTATACAAGCTACTAATATCTCTAAAGTTTTTCAATTCAAAATTCACAAAGGTCTGAAAGGCTTTTTGCAGCCACAAACCAAAGACATTGTGGCGGTGGATAATATTTCACTGAGCGTAGAGGCGGGTGAGAGTGTGGCTTTTATTGGCCCCAATGGGGCTGGTAAATCTACAACTATTAAAATGCTGACTGGCATCTTGCAGCCTACAAATGGTGAGATCTTGGTACTTGGCAAGCGACCATTACAAGAGCGGCGTGAGCTGGCCATGCAAATAGGCACGGTTTTTGGGCAACGCTCGCAGCTAGTGTTTAATTTGCCTTTAACAGATAGTTTTGAGCTAACCGCCAGTATGTATCAAGTGCCAAAGATAGAATCTGCTAAGCGCATCAAAACGCTAGTCCAGCAATTTGGGTTAGACGAATTTATTAGCCAGCCGGTGCGAAAGTTAAGCCTTGGTCAGCGTATGCGTGCAGAGGTAGCTAACGCCCTGATTCATAACCCTAAAATTATATTTTTAGATGAGCCGACTATTGGTCTAGACATTGTTGCTAAAAGAGCATTGCGCGAGGTGATAAAAGACGTCAATCGAACTCAGGGCACAACAGTCTTTTTAACTAGCCATGATGTTGGGGACATCGAAGAGATTTGCAATCGCACTATGATAATCAACCATGGTACGGTAGTTTTAGATGCCCAGACAGACCAGCTAAAAAAAGATTATCTAAAAACTAAAACTGTGGCTGTGGTACCGGCAGGGGATTTACCTAGGCAGGTCGAAGTGGCCGGTGTTAAAGCTAAGCCCGAGGCTGGGCGATTGATATTTGCTGTTGATACTGCTCGCATTGAACTTAAGACTTTTATCCCAAAACTGTTTGAGCAGATGGAGGTGGCAGATATAACCATAGAAGACATGCCACTAGAAGATATAATCCATGAGCTATACACGAAGGCTGCACCAGAGGTAGATTACGATGATTAATGCTTATTGGCAGGTTGTAAAAACCTCGGCTCACGAAGACGCTGCTAATGCCAAGCGGCTAATTGCTGGCGTGTCGGTGTCTGTCATTAGGATTGGGCTAATTGCTGCCATCTATGGCGTGGCCTATAGGAAGTTGAATCATGCCTCGCTACCATATGCCAACGCCATTTGGGGGATCGGCATATATTTCGGTTTGATTTTAAATTTGGGGCTCAGGAATGTCTTTAAAATTGTTAACCACGAAGTAAGCACCGGCATGGTAGAGGTCGGCTTAATTAAACCACTGGACTGGCGCTTGACCAAAGTTTGCCAACTAATTGGCAAGAATGGCCTGGAATTTCTAGTCGGTTTGGTAGCTATCCCTTGTGCGCTGTATATGTTTGTGGGGTTGCCTGATACATCACATATATCAATAGTCGTGGTGCTGAGCTTTATATTACTGACAATTTTGGCTATAGTCGCCGCGGCTAGTTTGTTTTTGACAATTGGATTGAGCGCTTTTTGGCTTAACGATGCCAAGTCGGTCTATAGGCTCACAGATAAAGTGGTTTTAATTTTTGGCGGTGGCTTTGTGCCGATTGCTTTGTTGCCAGGCGTAGTTCAGTCTATAATTCGATATTCGCCTTTTGGGGTGTACGCTGCCCCAACTCAGCTTTTTAATCCAGCAATGGTGGCTAATTTGCCAGCTACGTTGATCTCTGCGGTTGTATGGTCCGTGTTATTGCTAGTTTTTTGTCAATTTATTTGGGCTCGGGTCGAAAAAAGAATCGAGGTCAATGGTGGCTAACTTCTTTAAAAATCTTAAACACGATACACATATTTACTGGCTAAGCTTGCGGACTCAGTTTAATGCATCCGCGGCCCTGCGCGGCGCCTTTATCACTCAGGTTGTTGGCATGGTGCTTAACAATTCAGCCTTGATTTTGGCTTGGTTGTTTATGTTTGGCTACTTCGGTAACATAAACGGCTGGAGTGGCTACGAGTTGATTGGGCTGCAAGGTATTAATATGTTTATATTCGGCGTAGTAATGCTAATGAGTGGCGGCTTATCTGATGATCTATCTACACGAGTCGACCAAGGTTCGTTTGATAACTTTTTGACCAAACCAGTTTCTGTGCTTAGTCAGGTCGCCAGTTCTAGTGTTGAAGTTAGTGCGGTTGGCGATTTACTAATGGGGCTGGGCATAATGATCTGGTATGCTGCTTATGCTCATGCTAGCTTGGCTGGTACCCTGTTGTTTCTGGTAGTTGTATTTGAGGGATGTATTTTATTCTGGTGCTTCTTCTTGCTATTGCCGGGTCTATTAGCATTTTACTTATTTGACAGTGACCGTTTGGTACGATATCTTGCTTCTTTGTTTCTAGATACAAGCATGTATCCAACAGGAGTTTTAACAGGTGCGTTGCGCACAGTATTGTTACTAGTAGTGCCCGGACTGTTTATGGGTGCCATACAGATTGATATTCTGCGTAATTTACATTGGGAACTTGTGGTGGTTGGTGCTGCCTTGAGTATTTTCTGGCTGATCGTATCTTTATGGTTATTTAAGCGCAGTATTAGACGTTACGAGAGTTCCAACTTAATTGGTGTGCGCTAAGAAGTTTGCGTTTGATTGATAAGTTTGTGGGCGTGTGGGGTTGGTGAGTCATCTACAGTTTTTATAAGCTGGTCATATTCTTCGTCTGGGATGTAATCATGCAAGAAGAAAGTTGCTTGTTCTTCGTGGAAAGCGTCATCTATTGGTAATGTGAAAGTACCAGGTGATAGAGCCTGAACGCGGTGAGCCAATAATCCCATCATCTCGTATTGTTCGGCTATAACGTTGGTTGTTCTAACAGGTTGGGCTAGCATACTAGCATGCTGGAAGTTGCTGGCTATTTGCAAAAAAGTTCGGCCATCGTTTAGCAGGATGTCTAATGCATCGTCTACGGCTCCCATATATTGCACTGTGTTGTGTACTAGATCGTGGATATCTATCTTTGATTCCTCTAAGTAGGCTATGGCGTGTTGCCATTCAACATCCATTTTGTTTTCAAGCTCATATTTTGGGTGTAGTCCGAGCTTCTCGTCATCCAGTTTATGAGTATAGTCGACAATCAAGCCTGAGGCGGGCATCTGTTCTATTAGCTTGGCTAAATCAGTCTCATCGACATCGGCCGCCACATAGACACTAAAGCAATTACGAGGCGCCTGTGATATTTGGTCAGGAGTTACAAAAAAGATATGTGCATTCGGCATCTCGACTGGCGTTTTGGCTACAAAGTTTATGCGTTGCATGTGGGTTATGGTATAGGTTAAACGCAGTATACGGTCAGCATTTAGGGTGGAAGCTCGTTGGTTTTGGGCTGCTCTGGTAAGTCGTAACCACTGTTTGCGTATTACGCTCATTAGACCGAACGGATTGTTGGCTATAACCATGGATGTGCCGAGATGCTTGCGGGCATGAAGGTGTCGAGTGATATTGGATGCAAAGCTAGGGGTTGGCTTGGTGGGTATATCTAGTGTTTCGTAATAATATTTGCTCATAACATGTGGTTCTGTCTATAACTGAAATGTTCAGTTTTGGTTACTATTATGTGATCACGCAACGGCACGCCCAACAATTGGCCGGCAGCAGCTAATTGTTGAGTGAGCGTGATGTCTTTTTGGCTAGGTCGGACGTCGCCGGACGGATGGTTATGGGCTACAACAACACTGGCAGCACGGTCAACGATCGCATCCGAAAATACTTCGCGGGGGTGGGCGAGCACGGCATCTAATGTGCCAATAGTTATGGTGCGTCTAGCTATTAGACGATGGCCTCCATCAAGCGATAAACTTATAACGTATTCTTGTTGTTTAGTACGAATGTCGTCGAGTCTGGCCACAATGTCATTGATTGTCCGCAGTGGTTTGCTGTCTTGCACTAGATGGCGTTTAGCAAGTTCTAGAGCTGAGAGTATTTTGCTGGCAATCGCAACGCTAATGCCGTGCACCGCAGTCAAGGCTTCTAAACTTAAGCTCGCAGTGCCTTTTTGCAATAGTTTTTGTACTTGCTTGGCAATCTGACCAACGTCCGCACCGCTACTGCCACTGCCTATCATCACCTCAAGTAGTTCGAAGTCAGACAAGGCGCTGGCACCTTTGCGTTGCAATTTTTCGCGAGGTCGATCTTCTACTGGTATCTGATTTATCCGTCTACGTTTTGGCATGTCCGTGAGTTTAGCATGGCTAGGCTAAAAACAATAGGTGTATTAATTAAATTTTTGATAGGTCTGTCAAATACAGAGTGACTAGAGTCAAATCATTTACAAATCTTATAAAAGATGATAATGTATAAAAATCCAGAGCGACGCTCTGGCATATGTCGAGGGGGAGTGTATGAAGGCTGTGGACATATTCCGGAATCTCGTTTGGGACCTAAGGAATATTCAGGTTCCGAGACTCGTCGATGAGTTCATCAACGAGTTTCTCGAGCTTCTCCCGTCTGCAATGGCGGCTATGGTCGTAATACTGGCCGCTTACGCGGCCACGGAAGTATGCTTGCTGTTGTGAGCTGTGGGTGGTTGGCTGCGACTCTCATGTCGTGGTCAACCCCGCCGCCCTCCCTCTCGACTCTTTTATTGTTATATAATGTTTACGCTCTAATTGTAGTAGGGTTTGCTCCATTGACCGAATCAACGTAAGCAGGTATTGTAGGTAGCATTACGACTTTGACAGAGGACTTTTAATGTGTCTATAAATTGTACTAAGGCAATTATTCCGGTAGGGGGCTTTGGCACCCGGCGTTTACCCATAACTAAAGCCATAGAGAAATGTATGTTGCCAGTTGGTAATCGGCCAATTGTTGACTATGTGGTAGAGGATTGTATAAGAGCGGGCATAACAGAAATAATCTTTGTGGTTGGTGAGCAATCTGACCAAATACGAACATACTATGGGCACAACCAATTGCTTGAAGAATACCTGGCTGACAAGGGTAAGCAAGACGAGCTTAGTTTAATAACCGATCTTTCTAAAAAGGCTAACTTTAATTATGTTGTGCAAGACCGGAATCAGCCTTATGGTACGGCAGTACCCCTATGGTTATGCAAAGAGATGATAGACCCAAACGAGAGCTTTATATATGTATCTGGTGACCAATTTTACTATGATCCAGGTGGTGGCTCTGAAGCAGCCCATCTTATTAACGAGGCAGAAAGAGCCAATGCCACATCAGTCATGATGGTCGCTGAAGTGCCTCATTCTGAAGTGTACAGATACGGTATAGTAAAATATCGTATAGAAAACGGCGAGCAGCTTTTAGAAGATATTGTAGAGAAGCCAACTGTCGAATCTGCGCCGTCTAATCTCAACAACGCTACATTTTATCTACTTAACCAGCGTATCTTTGAATTTGCCGAAGATTATATGAAGCAGGCCTTGAATACGGAATACTATGTAACCGATATTGTGACCAACTACTCTAAAACTGGTAACCCAGTTGTCGTTGTGCCGGTCAAGGGTGAGTATCTAGACTGCGGAAATGTCGAAGGCTGGCTGCACGCCAACAACACTGTTGTGAGGGCCTAATTAGGAGTGCTAAAACATTACAGTTATCCACGGTTCTGTGGATAACTGCGTATTAGCGTAAGGAACATCTGTTATAAAAAGTCTTGCATGTGGGTAATGGTGGGTAGTAAACTGTTTGCAGTGGGTAACGGTGGGTAAGCCATCGAGATCGCAACACTAGCACCTATGTAGGGCAAGGTAACGAAGCCATACATACAGGTCCGGGTTGTGAATAACAAAAACCACAGTACAAAAAAATAAAAGGTAACCACAGTGGATTATTTTGAGCGCAAGCTTGATGACAAGCATCGGCTGACAATTCCAGTTGAGCTTAGACCAGAGTTTGCGAGCGGGGTAGTCGTGACACGTGGTTTTAAGAACTACTTACATCTTTACCCTAAAAAGGTTTGGGATGAGCAAGTAGAGAGTGCTCTGCAAGGTGATATCCTTGACGAGCATGTCGCAGATCTCAATGTTCAGTTCCGACTGGGCAAAACCGAGGCCTCGCTCGACCAAAAACAGGGCAGGCTGACCATAGAGCAACATTTGCTTGAATGGGCCGGTATAGACAGAGATCTAGTGGCGATAAGGGCCGGTGCCTACTGGCGCTTAACTGCCGCTTAGACAATGCACCTTAACAAATCGGGCATTTTAGTATACCGTATAGCTATAGATTTTTCGAGGTCAGCTATATGGTAGTCAGTGAGCGGGACAGAGGCCGACGCTTTTATCGGGCCTTGTAACTTTGATATCTCCCAAAAACTCCACCTCACACACATAAGTCTCTCAAAAAAACTTTAATGGATAGCAAGGATTTCTTCGAAATTCTATTGATTCAAACGCGACTCCATTAATCAAAAACAAAAACGCTTTCTTAAAATAAACACACTGACTACTGTATAGGTGACCTCGCAAATATGAATACCAGATCAAACTTACACATACCAGTACTATATTCGGCAGTGATTGATTTGTTGTCACCTAAATTAGGTGACACGTATCTTGATCTAACTGCTGGCTATGGTGGCCACGCCAAGGGCGTGATCGAAAAAATTGGTTCGCCGGCTCTAGCAACGCTGGTAGATCAAGACGATAATGCCATCCAAACACTAGAACTGTTGCAAAAAGCTGGTTCTAGAGTTATAAAACAAGATTTTGCTTCTTATGCAAAAAAGCTTGTAGCGGACGGTGAGTGCTTTGATATGGTTTTGATTGATTTGGGAGTTTCGTCACCGCAACTTGACAATGCCGAACGAGGATTTAGTATCCAACGTTCTGGCCCACTCGATATGCGCATGGATCAATCGCAGACCCTAACGGCTGCCGACATAGCCAACACATACAGTGTTGATA
>DATMOD010000028.1:0-5639 GCA_035568355.1 Patescibacteria group bacterium | reverse complement strand
TATCCGACAGATGATGGAACATGCGTTCGTGATTATATACATGTTGCCGATTTGGCCCGCGCTCACCTGCTCGCCCTAGATCACCTGCAACCTAGCCATCACTCTATTTATAATCTTGGTAATGGCAAGGGCTTCTCTAATAAAGAAGTCATTCAGGTAGTTGAGGAAGTAACAGGCAAGAAAATCAACGTTACAATAAAACCACGTCGCGAAGGCGATCCAGCCATATTGGTTGCCTCTAGCAACAAAGCCAAGCAGGAACTTGGCTGGGTTCCACAACAACCATCACTAAAAGAGATGGTGAGTGATGCTTGGGAGTTTTATAAGCGGACATAAGACGAGGCGAGAGAGGACCACCACTCTTCCTCTCATTTGCAGCAAAGCTGCTCCATTCGAGCGTAAAGTATGAAAACTCAGATTGCCATAACTCATATATGGAGAGTACTAATGCTCAAGCAACAAAAACCCAGTCCAATTTATTCACGTTCACGGAGAGGACTTGTCATTCTCTGCTCGCAAAAGTAGCAAGCTACTTTATGCTTGGCCAAGCTAGGATTCCTCAAACTGCCACAGGCAGTTCTCGACCCATCGGTTCAAGCCCAACACGCCGCACCAATATAAAAGACCAGATAAATCTGGTCTTTTATATTGGTGCGCGAGAGAGGACTTGAACCTCCACGCCCTAAAACGGGCACTAGCCCCTCAAGCTAGCGCGTCTACCAATTCCGCCACTCGCGCATTGTAACTAATATAACATATGGAGTCTGCCGAGACGATAATACACTAACTAATGAGCGTTGTTTTATACATTCCAAATGAAATTTGATTTAATAGAAGGACAAAATGATTAAAGATAATTCTATGCTAAATGTAAAAACTATACGAACCATTGTCTACCCGACTCGCGACCTTATGGCCAGCGTGACTGCTTGGTCAAAAATACTGGGTGATCCTGTATATCAAAATGATAATTCTGTCACGTTTTTAGGTAAGGACGGCATTGATATTCGCCTGAGTCGATTGCCTTGGGTCAATTATCCACTGACGTTCTGGGAAGTTGAAGATATCGAAAAAGCTCACGCTAATATGCTTAGAGATGGCGCTATCGCTATGAGTGAAGTGCAGGGTGGTACGCTGGCCGAGATTGGTAAGCAACCCATCACCAATGGTGATTCCAAAACTGGAGTCATCAGCGTGCCTGGTCGTAAGTTGGCCATCTTTAGGCTTGCAGACGGTAATCTTGTAGGCCTCGTACAAGATTTACCAACAGCTCAATAGGTTCTTTTATTACCATCTTAAGTATGGCTAAACTCGGTTAAGCTGACAATCCCATGCCCAGATAAGTCGGTTCCACGAGAAGCCCCGTTTAAAGAACTGGTCACTCACTTTCTATCCAAGGGGGTATAAGCGTAGTGCAACCGGAACTAGCTTTAGCTCGTCCCGCGTGTAACGCACCCGAGGGATAGAAAGTTAGTGACCATTTCTTAAAGAGTAGGGTGCAAAAGCTCTTTGCCGGCAGACCAATCTAACACATTGTAATATCTAGAGGTTTGGTCTACTAGTGGATGAGGCGAAAAACTAGTAACGTGTCTAGTCTGTACATAACTAAGTGATGGTCTGTACAATCCAATTGCCGGCACATCTGCCAGCCATTGTTGTATAAAACTATGGTACTTAGCCTCGCGCAGGGCAACGTCTATATGACCTCTAGCGCCATCTAATAACTCATCTATTTTGGCCGACTTATAATCAGACAGATTAAAGCCATGATCAGTTGCCTGTGACGAATGCCAATAAGCGAATACATCTGGGTCACGCCCAATGGCAATCTCGTAAATTAATACATCATAAGCCCGTGGAGCAATAACATTTTGTTGAATATCATCAGCCCTCACTTGTTGAGCGTTAAAGCTAATACCGAGTTTTATCCACTGATTCATGAGCTCCTCAGCAATCAGGGGATAGTCACCTGCGCTTACAGTCATTAGCTGCAATTGCAAAGGTTGACCATCTCGACTGCGCTTGCCATCTTGACCAACCTTCCACCCAGCCTCGTCCAATAACTGTTTTGCGCGAGTCAAATCAGTACCAGCCTGTTGTGTTTCGGCCTTATACCCAAGCTGCCCTGGCAATAACGGGCCCGTAACAGGGCTCACCCGGCCATCAAGCTTTTTGATTAACTGAGCTTGATCAGTGGCAAGTTCCAACGCCTTCCTAACTCTGACATCTTGTAACATTGGGCTGCTAGTTTTTAGAAAAGCATAGACCGCATTATATAAAGGCGATTCAGTGTGTTGTATGTTATCCATAGGCCCTAGAGAGTTTAATTGGCGAGTTGTTAGATCGCTAACTGCGCCGACTTCTTGAGTCCTAAAAGCACTAAGTAGTTGTTCACGGTCCGCATAACTGTGCAGATTAAAAGTACTAAGCTGCGAAGCGCCCTTAAAGTAATCTTTATTAGAACTCATGCGAATCACGTAATGGCCCCGCGTTACATCCACGGCGTGCACGTCCTGCAGCATAAATGGCCCGTCAGCCACCATAGGGTCATGATTGTAGCCGTTATTGCGTAATTCAGACGGCTGCAGCCTCCCAAGTACATGCTCAGGTATTATTCCCAGCACTAAAGAATTTAGAAAAGGTGCGTAGGCTGCGGGTAATATGAAGCGCACACGGAGATTATCTATCTTTTCTACAGCTATACTTCGCCAACTACTATAGAGCGGGGATTTAGTGTCTACGTTTTTAATAGCCGACATAGTAAACAAAACGTCTTGTGATGTGACCGGCACTCCATCATGCCACCTAGCATCAGAGCGAAGAGTGAGAGTGTAGATCTTACCAGTTTCATCAACTGACCAACTTTTTGCGAGTTCGCCCACTAACTGACTATGCTCATCGTAATCTAAAAGATTAGCGAACAATAGTCGTGAAGCCGAGCGTTCAGCCGGTGTACTAGCGAAGATTGGGTTTAGGTTCTCGACTGCACCAAACACTCCTTCGGTATAAGTGGTATTTTTGCTAGGAGCCTCGACTGTATATAATTTAGCCAACTGCGCACTTTGCCAAAAAGTTGCCATAGATAAAGCCAAAACTAATAAAGCCCAACCCACCGCATGTCGTCTGACTTCTTGTAAGTTTCTCCAGCGGCTAGTGATAAAACGATGAGCATGCCTACTCGTTGCGTTTTCTATCTCTTGCCAACCGCGCTTGAACTTCTTACTGTTTACTAAGCGTAATTTACGCAGTCGCGCGTTCATTACAAAAATTACCCCTGACTTATATCTATTTAAGCAGCAGACCTACTAGTAGCGATCCAACAAAGATGGCTGCTAGTATTATAGTTGCTTCGTACAAATTTTTATCGGTCCCACGACGAGTCGTATAAAACTCGCCAGAGCTACCGAACCCGGCACCTAAACTTGCCCCACGAGCTTGCAGCAATATACTTGCAACCATAAGAACGGCAGACACAACTGTTACGAGTGGTAAAATGGTGTTTCTAATCACTTTGTTTCCTTTGCAGATAAATCTAGTAGGCTTGTCAGTACGTAGTTTATCAAGCTGATGACCATACCAGCAAGCACTGCAGCCCAAAAATGGACTTCCAGACCTGGCACAAGCCTGCCTACCAGATAAACCATAGAGCCATTCACGATAAAAGTAAACAGGCCGAGGGTTAGTAGAATAGCTGGTAAAGATAAGATAACGACTATTGGTTTTAATATAACGTTGACTATAGATAATACCAACCCAGCAAAAAAGAATAGACTTAGGCCCTGACCGGCGTCATACATAAAACCATGGCCTGCCAACAAACGTGCCGCAATCCATAATCCAAAACCATTAAGAGCCCACCTGAGCAGAAACTGCGAAAATTGTTGTTTCATATTTGATTGCTGTTTATTGTAGCATATGGCTTGTCTCAGGCAAATATTAACAGAGGTGAGTTTGCTGGTAACTAGCATTGTTTGTTATAATCACCACGTTAATTTCATGAACATACCATACATTGTAAGGAAGTTTACAGGATTTGCCGTGGTCACTGCGACTTTGTTTTTGTTTGGCTTGTTTTTTGGCTCACTACTAAAGAACCCCGTACATGCTGGCAACGAACGAATCGTCACTATCTATCATGATAATCAAGAGCAAATCGTAGCTACTAATGCCACCTCTGTTAGTGAAGTGCTCCAGCGAGCTAACATATCAGTTGGCGCACATGATAGTGTTGAGCCAGGTGCAGACACTAAACTGATCGCCCAGAATTATACTATTAATGTCTACCGGGCAAGACCAGTAACTGTTATAGATGGCGAACATCGCTATGTAATAATGAGCCCCTACCAAAGCGCAAAAAAGATTGCTGAAGCAGCTGGTTTGGTTACATATAACGAAGACATCTTCACTTTATCCAGAATCGATGATTTCTTAGCAGAAGGCGGTATCGGCCTAAAATTGACTATTCTGCGTTCCACCCCAGTATCACTAGTATTGTACGGCCAAGCTATCGCTATACACACGCAGTCTAAGACAGTAGCCGAGTTGCTAAAAGAGAAAAAAATATCAATCGGCAGTAGCGACGGCGTTTCGCCTGCGGTTGACACACCTCTTAGTGCCGGTACGACAGTCGACGTTTATCGTAACGGCGTTCAGACAATCAACGAAGAACAGGCGGTCACATTTGGCGTCCAAAAGATCCAAGATGCAGACCAAGATGTCGGTTACAAAGAGATTAAAGAGGCTGGCACACCTGGCAAGCGAGTGGTCACTTATGAAATAGATCTAAAAAATGGCAAAGAGGTATCTCGCAAAGAAATTCAAAGTGTCGTGACTATCCAACCTAAAGATCAAGTAGAAGTTATTGGGATCAAGCGTAAGGGTTTTGCTGGTAATATCGATGAAGCTTTTGCCGCCTTAAGAAGCTGCGAGGCTGGGGGCAACTACGACCGCAACAGTGGCAACGGATATTACGGTGCCTACCAGTTTAATATTAGTACTTGGGCTGGTTATGGCGGCTACACTATCCCAAGCGAAGCACCCGCCAGCATTCAAGACCAGAAAGCCTATGAGACCTATCAGCGCCGTGGCTGGCAACCTTGGCCAGCCTGTTCGCAGCGATTAGGATTGTGATAGTGACAAAACCCCTAGCTGACCTACACTATCTTTTTTCTATCCTCGGGTGCGTTACACGCGGAACGAGCTAAAGCTCGTTCCGGTTGCACTATGCTTATACCCCCTTGGATAGAAAAAAGATAGTGCAGGTCAGTCTGATTAGTCAATCTGTTCCTAATGCTTTATAATAAAGCTCAATGTTTGTCGATAAAGCTACAGTTCAAGTTAAGGCCGGCGATGGCGGTAATGGCCATGTTAGCTTTAGGCACGAAAAATTCGTAGATAAAGGCGGCCCTGATGGCGGCGATGGCGGCCGTGGTGGTAGTGTTATCTTTGTAGGTAACCAGAATGTTAATACTCTGGCGGCTTTTCGTTTTAAACACGAGGTAGAGGCAGAAAATGGCCAACGAGGCGACATGCGACGCCGACATGGTAAAGCCGGGCAAGATCTGTTGGTCAACGTACCAGTTGGCACTCAGGTTATGCATGATGGCCAAATGATAGCCGATGTAGTGCTAGTGGGCCAG
>DATMOD010000027.1:0-31037 GCA_035568355.1 Patescibacteria group bacterium | reverse complement strand
TTGGTTGCCTCGGCCCGATTGAGCAACTCCGCGCATGGCTGCTATGAATGAGTTGGCATTCTTGCCACGACCATCGCGTACCATTTGATCGTATATTTTCTTTTGACCCTCATTAAGGCCGCTGTAGTGTGAGCCCGCAACGCCACCATCTTGAATCCAAGCTTCTTCGAGTTCGTAATCTCCACCGAATTCATCCTGTGACTTCTTTTGTGCTTCTAGGTTCTGATTTCTAATATCCAAAGAACGCGCAGCACCGTATCCGCGAGTTGCTGCGTTATAAAACCTACTTCTGTTGAGACCTCTATTTATTCTGGACCCACCTAGCTTAGTCCAATTTAGGGGATTCTTAGCTGTGCCACTAAAATTACCCGTCTCGACTGCTCGTTGAGCATTGGCTTTTATCCTGGCGCGGTATTGTCCAGGGGCGGACTCTTTGTAGTTCTTTCTTGCCTTCGACCAACCTCTTTTGACTGTCCCTGTTAGCTGACTAGGTAACGTGGCACTTTTTATGAACATAAATGCAATACCTATCCCGATGGCAGTACCAAAGACTCTTAAAAACCAGGGTATAATTGCCTTCCATAGTTCATCCATTTTATTCCCCTAAAGTTTTAACTTAGTATTACTAGGCTTGACCCAATATGTTGCCAGCGACTGAGCTAGCGATAAGTATCAAAACAACAATTGGATACATAATAAGCATCTTTAACAATAACCCCCACCACTTTTTAAAGTAGGACTCTGTGCCTGGCAAAAGTGATAGCACAATAGCTGGGGCGGCAACTACGACCAGTAGGATAATTATCATTTGCCTTAAGGCTAGCATAATAAAGAACAGTAATACAGCCAAAAAACCAATCCCGATTATTGGACCAATGATTCGCAGTAGTCCCGAGTGATACAAATGGGCGGTCAGAGCCAGCGTTAGCACGCCAAGCCCTACGCCCGCCCAAATATCGGTTGCTGATGCCCCAGTGCTGATGTTGGCATTGTGTAATGTGGTGTCAGTTAGTGCTATTAACCCTCCTCCCATGATATTGAACGAGTCAATGACAAATGCTACTAAGAAGAAGGATAAATTAGCACCAATTGCTACTAAAACTAACTTGGGTAGTACCTTTTTGATGCCGTAATTACTAATGCCGATTGAAGTTGCCTGTGAAAATATAATGGCAAAGAATAACATGACAAGCAGCACATTAGCTAAATCGCGAAAGCTCTTCCACAACTCATAAATAACTGAGCTAGTTGCTAATGGCGAGACTGTTAAAAAACCACTGATGAGTTTTGCTAGACTATTCGTAGAATCAATCACAGAGGCTGTTGTTGGGCAAAGTACAAAATCAGTTGAGCCAGCAAGACCACCGGCGCCGTTGGTGCTATCGCAAGTTGAGCTTGAGCCAGACCCTGATCCATTGCCAGTTCCTGCTGGTGGCGGATGTAGCTTTAAATAAGCTACATATGCAGCAGCAAAGTTGTTGGCTTCGGTAGCGAGTTCTAAGCAGTTTTTTGTTATATTGTGATTATTTGTATCTGAATAAGTGGTAATCTGTTCGTTTGTGCGGGTATGAGAGGCTGATTGATAGATAGTGTTCGTGGTTCCTGGCGGGCTTTCCGGCGGTGTCGCTACAAGTGAATCTGCATTGACTACGCGCATTGTCCACCGATGGTCGTTGCCGCCGGGGCCTACACTCGCTTTGTCATTGGGCGTGGCACTAGCGAATATTAGCTCGGGTGTTGCAAGACATCCGAGCTCTACCGAGCCTGCGGCAATAAGGTATTTCATTTCAGGAGTAAGGTTCGCGACCTTATCGCCATTAAAAATAGTTGCTCTCTGCCTCTCGCTAGCACCTATCACTGTGCCGGTATTAGTGGGTATATCAAATAGATCACCATTTCCGCGAAAGCAGTCTGAGCCATTGTCTCTTTTTGCTCCCAACTGGCATGCTGCAGCAATCGTGTTGTTTGGGTCAAATCCCTGGGCCGTAAGAGCTTCTAAGACAAAACTGGCAGTTTGGCATTCATATGTTCCGTTGTCCTGCTTGAACAGATGTGTCACGCCCACCGCCGAAGAATTGGTCCCAAACCAGTTTCCGCTAATGAGCTGTTGTGTAGTGATCACACCGCCGCTATTGGCGAACTGTCCACCACTAACGCAAGCCGCTAATGCCTCTGCAAATACGTAGGCTTTAATCTTTTGCACGAGTGTGGGGTCATAATATACGCCTGCAGCAGCAGCATGGGCCGTGCTTGTATTGAGAAACGCAGCACCAGTCGAGGCGACTACAGACAACAGAACCAGGCCGACCAAAGCGCTGCTTTTTAGTCGTCCGCGAACTGCCTTACCTACCCTTTTTAATCGATGAACCATTTATTGTTAGTAAACACTATGCGCTTATGTTATTCAAGAGGCTATTCGAGACAACTAGGCAATATTTAGTAGTAAGCACGAGCGGCTGACTCGCCTGTATGTAGTTATTCACGACCTAGGCGGAAGCTAGTACACAAATGGAATTCTTCTTTGTACTGGATTCCCAATCAAGTTGGGAATGACTGAGCGTGAAAAAGCTCATGCGGCCAGGTGCGCGTTGCGCAATTGAACGAATATATATATTCTTATACATAAGGTATTTGATATTGATTATGGCTAGCAATCCTATAACAGTTAATTTAAACAAGCGTTCTGGCATAGCGGCTCTGGCTGCTATATTTATTGCGACTATCTTTATGGTGCCAGGCATAGCTTTTGCGGTGCCCGCTCCGCCACCCCCCCCAGCTGGATGCGTTAAGATATCTATCGCCATAGATGTCAAGGGTACTCCTACGAACTGTGTTCCTATAGGTGGTAGCGGTAACGCAAACGTCATCTTTACATATTTATTTGGAATTATTAAATTTTTGACTACTGGTGCTGGGATTTTATCAGTCGGAGGAATTATTGTGGGCGGGATTAGATATTCTTTAGCACAAGGCAACCCGGGTAAAATCCAGAAAGCTATTGTTACAATGATCAGCTCGGTAATTGGGTTGTTTTTGTTCTTTATTCTAGCGGTGTTATTCAATTTTCTAGTCCCAGGCGGACTTTTTAAATGATACGCCGTTTATTTATGGTCGGTTTTGTAACACTAGTAGGTTTTTTTAGCCTGACTATCGCTAGTCCTAATAAGGCCTTGGCAGTTTGTTCGGGAGCACCGAACTCGGCGCGAGATCTATTAACCTTTCAAACTTGGGACTCTTGTTTACCTAAGGACTCTAATAGTAGACCCGTCATTAAACAGCTTAACGACGTCTGGCTAATAGCGCTGCCAATCCTAGATGCGTTAGTTAAAATCGCCGGCTATATGTCAGTTGGGCTGGTGATTTGGGGTAGTATACTTTTTGTAAAGAGCCAAGGCGAGCCTAGTAATATCACTAAGGCTAGGGACACTATACGTGACGCACTAATAGGTTTGGTAATTGCCGTAAGTGCTGTGACAATAATTCAATACATAGCTAGTAAGTTTACGTCTACATGATGAGTTTAATTAATCTTATATCTTTGAGGCTCTATGGTGTGACTCCTGCTCCCTCCCCATCATCACCCCAAATTGCACATAAAGATCTAGGTCTGTCGTTAGTTACTTTGGATGCTAATACCTTTAAGATTATTGTAAGTTTAATTTTTGTTTTTATGGGTTTTTGGGCGACGCTCTGGCTATTAGTTGGTGGTTTTAGGTTTATTATTAGCAATGGCAATCCGGGCGACGTTCAGAAAGCTAGGAACACCATATTGTACGCAGCTATTGGACTAGGTATTTCTGTACTAGCCTTTACTATTGTACAATTTGTTTTAGGGGCGGTTAGTTAATTATGCGATTATCTTTTTTTACAACTATTGCTTCGGCTTTCTTAATAGCTTTAGTCATGGCTGGTCCAGCTCATGCTGCTATAGATGTGTTTCAGGCTTGTGGGCCAGGCGATAAAACAGCAGTCTGTAAGGCTGCGGCATGTAAGCCGCCTGCTGCTGGATGTCAGACGCTGTTTGGGGCTGGTAGTCTTTGGAACAAGGTCTTGAATGCAGTATTCATAGCTGTTGGTGGTGTGTCGGTACTTATGGTAACGATAGGCGGCTTGCGCTATACGCTGTCTAATGGCGAGCCAGCTAATCTTAACACTGCTAAAAACACCATAATATATTCATTGGTTGGAGTGGTAGTTGCCTCTATGGGCAGCGTTATAGTGAACTTTGTGTTAACGAATTTTTAAGATTATGAAGAACTACTTACGCGACATTTTATCTTATTACGCCTCAGGACTATTAATAATTAGTTGTTTGTCGGCTGGCTTGTTGGTTTTAAGCCCAAATATAGCTAGAGCTCAAACCCCAGAGCAATCCATATGCGAAGGCAGTAACGGTACTTGGACCGGTGGCAAGTGCGTAAGTGCCAGTAAGCGTACAATTGGCGGTACTCTGAAGGCACTCTCCAACGGGTTAATATTTTTAGTAGGCGCGATATCTGTGATTATGGTAATAATTGGTGGCTTGCGCTACACGCTCTCGGGCGGTGACCAAGCTGGGATTAATAGTGCTAAAAATACCATCATATATTCATTGGTTGGAGTGGTAGTAAGTTTTGTATCTTATGCGATAGTAAACTTTGTGATAACTACATTTAAAATTGTTTAGCACTAGCATAGTTAAAAATGCGTGCTAAAATATACATAATAGTCATATAGACCAATTAAGGAGCGATCCATGCAATTAAGTACGAATATAAAAAATAGACTGTTTGCCTTAAGGGGCCTGTTAGTTGTGCCTGTCGCTCTTTTAAACATTGGTATGCTTGCCCCGACTGTGGCGCACGCTATAACTCCAACCTGTCCTGATACCATCGATGTGAGCAAAACTGGTATAAATGGTGGCGCCGAGTGTGCTGCACCTAGCGGCAAGGCTGGTACCGCCACGCTGTTTGGTAAAAATGGCTTGTTTACTCTTATAGCTAATATACTCTTGTTTATTATTGGTGCTGTAGCGGTAATAATGTTGATTATTGGTGGTATACGCTATGTACTATCTGCTGGTGATCAAGGTGCGGTTACTTCGGCTAAAAACACGATTCTATATGCGGTTATTGGTATTGTTGTAGCTTTCGTAGCCTTTGCGGCGGTCACTTTCGTTACTAGCCAGCTCGATAACGGCAGTAAGGTAGTAGGACCCTAGTCACCTACCAAACCATCTAGTTGTCTAACTAAAATAGCTAGCCCACTCAGGCTAGCTATTTTAGTTAGAGGCTTTAATTTTATAGTGTGCGCGTTTTGCACCGATGTAGTTGCATCCAAGTGCGAAATACGTATTCTATGGAGCGGAGCCTTACAAGATCTGGATTTTTCTTGCTTGTTCTTGTTTAACTTTAGTGAAGCTAATAGTTAAAACACCATCTTTTAGAACAGCTTCGGCTTCTTCTTCTTTGACTGGTACTGGTAGGGCAACAGTTCGTGAGAATGGCCCCCAGTAACATTCTTGTATGTGCCATTGTTCAACTTGGTCATCATCGCCACTACTTAGAGTGCCGCTGATAATTAAGATGCCATCAGAGATACTGACATCAAGATCTTGCTTATTAACGCCTGAGGTACGAGCTTTGACAACTAATTGAGTGGCAGTCTCGTAGACATCAACTGCTAATTGACCATCTTCGATCGGCTCTTCTTCCCAGTCATCTTCTGGAGCTTGAGAGTCGTCTGTGGATTGAGAGGTACTGTCGTCGTTTAGAAACGCTGCCGCCAACTCATCTTCCATCAAAAGGTCATCATTCCGTTTTTGTACTCTTGCCATATCTCCTCTACTTTCGAATATTTGGTCACTCACAGTAATACTGTAGATTATTATAGCGGAATAATACAAAGTATTGCAATATTAAATAGCATACCCTTCCACTTGGTGTGCTACTACGTTACCAGCTTACGGTACTCCCTCATCGTACATAAAGTACGCCTCGGTCTGTTCCGTACTGGTGCCCGAGAACCGCCCGTGGCAGTCTGGAGGGACTTGTCCCAAGGACAAGCAAAACCGTACTGGGTCACATCCAAGTGCAAAACGTATACTGATACTTGATAGGAGTTTTTTGATGGCGACTTCGATAGTAGAAAGACTAATTAGTATTATTGCCCCGCATCGCTGCATAGTTTGTGGTGATGAGGATAGTGTTTTGTGCACAGGTTGCCAGGGTGATTTATCGCCGTCGCTCCTATCTATGTGTGCGCTGTGTGATAGGCCGACCAAAGGTTCGGCTGTTTGTATACACTGCAGACAGCACACTGCCCTATCATATATTTGGGTGGCAAATAGCTACGAAGGAGTGATCGCTAAGCTAATCCGCCGTTTTAAATTTAGCCATGTTAAAGCAGCAGCTAGGCCATTGGCGCATAATCTGGCTAATAGCCTCCCCTATCTTGCCCCGGATACTTTACTAGTGCCTATACCAACTGTCATAAATCATGTACGCATGCGAGGATATGATCATGCATTGCTGTTAGCTAAGGAGCTAGGGCATTTAACTGGCCTGCAATGTAAAAGCTTACTAAGGCGTAATAATAAGCTACGTCAAGTAGGCCAGGGCCGTAAGCAGAGGAAGATACAGGCTAAGAGCGCATTTTATACATCACCAAGACTAGATTGTCGTGGCGCGCATATACTGTTAATTGATGACGTAATAACTACTGGCGCTACTCTAGAGGCGGCTGCAGCTGAACTTTATAGGATTGGTGCCAAACAGGTTGATGCAGTAGTCGTAGCTAAGCAAGCGCTAAAATTATGAGTATTAAACACCAGGGGTCCGTGTTAAAATAGCTCTGTTATAGCCCACAGTATAAAAACTAAGGTTGGTATTGTGCTAGCTATATGTGGAGAGGTGGCCGAGTGGTTGATGGTAACGGTCTTGAAAACCGTCGTGCCTGCAAGGGCACCGAGGGTTCGAATCCCTCCCTCTCCGCCAAATATAAACACCCATCATTTATGGTGGGTGTTTATATTTTGGTAGCAGACAAAATGAATTCGAACCCGAGAGGGCGAGAACTGCCTGTGGCAGTTTGAGTTTTCATTGCTTGGCCGAAGTCTGGAGGGACTCGTCCCGAAGACGAGCAAGAGTGTCGAAAATCCCTTAAACCCTAAATAGCGACTCAATCCAGTAGGAGAATGACGAATCCTCCCATCCTTCGTCTACAGACGTTCCCAATCCCCAATTTTATGATACAATCTCCCCATGCTCTTACGGAGGAGTACCCAAGTGGCTGAAGGGGACGGTTTGCTAAATCGTTAGTAGGGAGCAATTTCTAGCGAGGGTTCGAATCCCTCCTCCTCCGCCAAAGTAAAACACCCACCATTTATGGTGGGTGTTTTACTTTGGCGGTGAAATGATGGGGTTCGAACCCGAGAGGGCGAGAACTGCCTGTGGCAGTTTGAGTTTTCATTGCTTGGCCGAAGTCTGGAGGGACTCGTCCCGAAGACGAGCAAGAGTGTCGAAAATCCCTCCTCCACCAAAATTGATCGAGCGGGATTCGAACCGCAGGTCGAGAACAAAATCTCTCTATATGGCCCAACCCATATGTATTTTTCATAACCCCTCTTTAACGAAACACTGGTCTTAAAGTATTAGATTAAGTGGTAGACAGCTCGTGGTTATGAAAAAATACATATGGGTCGAGCCATGACTAGCCGTGTTTTGCATGATATGTATCTCGAAGACAGTCTTCTAACAGGGGGGACCCTGTGTCACGTATAGTTAGTCTGAACACAAAGCTGTTTCAAAATTCCTTCTTGTAATTTCAAACAACACCGCACATACTAAACTCTATGAACGAAGCCCAACTTAATAATATTCTGGATGCTCAATTTGCCAAGCTCTATGGATATATGAACAAGCGACTTGACCAGCTTGAGGCAAAACTTGAAACCAAGGCTGATAAATCGCAAATTGAACGGATTTTTCAGATTCTAGATGGAATAGTCGCTCGTCTCGATACCGCTGAGATTGAACGAGCTGCTCAAAATCACCAATTGAATCGTCACCAAGATTGGATCAAAAAAGTGGGCAACAAGATAAAACTTAATTACGATCTAATCCTCTAACCTTTATCTACTGTTAATTAGTAAAAAGCTAATGCTATAATAATAAGTAATGGACGAACAACCTCAACCACCAGCACCAGTGCCGAATTTGCAGCCTGATTCTCAAAAACAGTTAGATGTTATGGAGCCGATCAGTTGGAGTGCAGCTGAGTATACACATAACACTAAAAGTGTTGGGTGGTATTTAGGCTTTGGCGTAGCGATGCTAGTAATCATCATTGTATCTATACGAGTTGGCTCCCCTACCTTTATACTTCTCGCGGTAGTGATGGCTGTAGCTCTCGCGGTAGTATCTAACCGAAAGCCACAAATTCTAAATTACGTGCTTAATGCGAGCAAACTGCAGATAGATCAAAAATCTTATGCGATTAGTGAATTTAAATCTTTTGGAGTTACATCTGAAGGGACTTCCTACTCTATCGCCTTGATACCGGTCAAGCGGTTTATGCCGGCAATCCATATTTATTTTACGGAAGAGAACGGCGAGAAGATAGTAGATATTTTAAGCAGCCATCTTACTATGCAACAGACCGAGCCAGACTTTGTAGAGAAGTTCTTTAGCAAGATACACTTTTAATGACCGCTGGCTTGTGGTATAGTCCTATCTGTTAATTGGGTGAACCCAATATGCACCCGTAGCTCAGCTGGATAGAGCGTTGGCTTGCGGAGCCAAAGGTCGTGCGTTCGAATCGCGCCGGGTGTACCAATTTGTTATTCAATCTGTTGTTTACTCTATAAACTGTGTTATCATAAAGCCACTTAGTAAAAAACTAGTGGTTATTTTGTTAGACAAAGCTTCAATCAAACAATATCTCTTGCCATTGCTAAAATCTTGGCTCTACCCAGCCTTGAGTTTATTATTGGTGATTGGTTTTGGCACATGGTTTGTCTTTTCTATACCGCCGTTTCAGGTGCCAGACGAACAAGGGCATTTTGCCCGGGCTTATGGTATTTCTGAGGGTCGGTATGTGATACAAAAAAGTCTTAATGGGCGATTTGGCTACCGTTTGCCGGAGTCAGTCATGAGCTTTATGCTCTCTTACGATTCCAAGCTAGATACGGGCAATCGGAATGTTAGTGCTCTAAACCAACATTTTAAATCTGTAAATTTTAGCGACATTAAAGATCAACCAACTAAGGAATTTGATTTTGAGAATATAGCCCTTTACTCCCCTATTAATTATGTACCACAGAGTTTTGGTTTAAATGTGGCCAAGGCGCTTAATTTATCAATCTACGACGGATTTAATTTAGCTAGATTTTGTGCCCTAATGTTTTTTGCCATAATTGTTATGGCGAGTTATGCTCTCTTGCCTCGAAGGGCTTGGCCGTTGTTATTTGTGTTGAGCGCTCTGCCAAGTGTAGTACAACAAGCGGCCTCGTTCTCGGCTGATTCATTTACTAACAGTGTAATGTTGCTTTTTATGGCTGTAATGGTGCGCTATGGGGTTAGTAAACGGCGTGAGTTCGATAATTGGCCAGCTATAGCATGGGTGGGGGCTACTAGCCTACTACTGGCTTTTTGTAAACCAGTCTATGTGGTGTTCAGTCTGCTTAGTTTTGTATTTATTGGCAGGCAGATCATTAAGAAGCCTATCCTGCGCTATGGTGTTCTGGCGGTAATATTTATTGCGGCTATTGGCTTGGCGGCTTGGTGGAACCAACAAGTGGCGGCTATCGGCCTGCATTATGCTGTTATCCAGGGGCGATACGATGTGCAGCCAGAGGCACAACTAGCATACATCTTGCAGATGCCGTTTAGCTATATGAACACACTCATAAATACATATTTGTACGACCCAGTCACTAACTCTGTTTGGTTGGGTGGTGTGATTGGCAAGTTGGGTACTAGAGGCCCATTTTTGCCGGTTAGTTTTCAGATTCTGGCTTATCTAGCAATAGTGGTTGCTTTGTTGCGTACAATCAAGCGCGGTGATAATGCAGAGAAACAACCACTGTCGGGCTCCCTACGAACTTGGCAAATTATTGTTACGGCTCTGATCAGTTTGCTGGTGCTCTTTATAGTGACTACAGTGCTATATCTTAGTTACACTGCTCTTACACAGGATTATGTAACGGGGCTCCAGGGCCGCTATTTTATACCGATAGCACTTTTGTTACTCTGCTTGCCGGTTTGGCGCAAAATACCTAAGCTGTCTATAAATGTTCGGCAACAACAGCTATTTATTATAAGTGTAGCTATTATCAATCTGTCGCTAATGGCGTACGCTGCTGGGGCGTATTTTATGATCTGATAGTTGTTTTGATATACTCCTATCTAAGGAGAGGTGCAGGAGTGGTTGAACTGGACGGTCTCGAAAACCGTTGTGCCTGCAAGGGCACCGAGGGTTCGAATCCCTCCCTCTCCGCCAAATATAAACACCCATCATCTATGGTGGGTGTTTATATTTGAGCGACTGATAGAATGAATTCGAACCCGAGAGGGCGAAAACTGCCTGTGGCAGTTTGAGTTTTCATTGCTTGGCCGCAGTCTGGAGGGACTTGTCCCGAAGACGAGCAAGAGTGTCGAAATCCCTCCCTCTCCCAAAAAATTGGTACTGGCATATCTTGGGATTCGTCATTCTCTGCTCGCAAAAGTAGCAAGCTACTTTGTGCTTGGTTTAACAAGGATTCCTCAAACTGCCACTGGCAGTTCTCGACCTGCGGTTCGAACCTCAATTCTGGCTTCCACATAATAGGCTCACCATAAATGATGAGCCTATTATGTGGCGGAAGGGATGGGATTCGAACCCACGGTACCTTTGCAAGCACACACGCTTTCCAAGCGTGCTCCTTAAACCACTCAGACACCCTTCCGTAGATGACATTATATCAGCTACGGAACCCAGGTAATGCATTAAGCTGATCCGCCCTCACTTTTATTTCTGCACGGGTCCTGCCATCCAGTCTGCCCCTTAAATTTTTTTACATTAGTAAAAACAATTTTGGGTGCTGCCCCACCGGATGTCACCCGTTTGAAGAAAAGTGGGGGTGGATTCGTGCATTAAATCACAATATCTAACAATCTAACCATAACCGCAAAGACGTTGTTAAAATAGAGCTATTTTCTTTTGATCGTCCTCTCTATAATTAGACCCAGTCCTAATAGACTCAGGCTTTCCAAAATCAGGTTTGGGAGTCCACGAAAATCAAATGAAACCAGTCATAGAAATCTACAACCTCAGCAAACTATTCGGTATGGGCGATATAACCACCGTGGCGCTGGATAATATCACCCTACGCATAGATAAGGGTGAGTTCGTGTGTATTATGGGGCCTTCCGGTTCCGGTAAAACAACCCTCATGAACATTATCGGTTTATTAGATACTCCTACCCACGGCGAATACTATTTAGACGAAGAGACTGTCTCGGAAATTAGTCAACGCAAGCGAGCTAAGATACGCAGAGACACGATAGGCATGATCTTCCAGAACTTCAATCTTCTTAGCCAATCTAACATCATTGATAATGTTGCTCTACCCCTAGCCTACAAGCCTCTTTTACACTCCACCAGGTTAAGTCGGGCTAGTAAAATGCTAGAAACGTTTGGCTTGCACGAGCGTGAGTACTACATGCCTTATCAACTATCTGGTGGCCAGCTTCAGCGAGTGGCTATAGCCAGAGCATTGGTAACCAAGCCGTCAATCATCCTGGCTGATGAGCCGACAGGCAATCTGGATAGTCGTTCTAGCGAGATAATCATGCAAGAGCTGGCAGATATTCACCATCAAGGCAACACCATAATCATGGTGACTCATAATCCAGAAATCGCGGTCTATGCAGAAAGAATAATTCAAATGACCGATGGTCGGATTGCTAGTGACTCTAAGGAACCAACAAAAGCCAAGGACCCTACTAAAAAGCGAGCCTTAGGCACTTTTCGGCAAGCTATTGAAGCTACTGAAGCCATAGCTATTAAACACAAAAAACCAACTCGCCGAAAATCTAGGCGGAGGCAATAAGATATCATGGTTGATATAAAAATTGCCCTAAAAGCACTGTATGCGACTAAAGCTCGCACTGCCTTGACCATGCTCGGTATCATGGTTGGTGTAGCCTCCATAACAGTTGTAATGTCACTTGGTGAGGGTGCTAAGCAAAAAGTCCAAGATCAAGTTAGCCAGCTGGGTAGCGATATGTTAACTATACGGCCCGGACAAGCCTCGCGTGATAAAAACGGCATTATAACTAATTATAATTTTCTAGCTGCGCTAGGCGCCTCAACGATTAGCGAACAAGACTTTGAGACTGTCAAAAAGACCCCGGGTGTAGTCATGGCTAGCCCAATCATGGTTATTAACGGCAGCATCAACACGGTACCCAAAACGACAGCGGCTAAGGGTATGTCGATTATTGCTACAAATACCGATTTTGATAAACTATTCAAATTAAAACTGCGTAGTGGTGAGTTTTTAAATACTGCCACCAGTCGGGAAACCGTGGTTCTAGGTCAAGAACTAGCTATTGAGATGCTGGGTTCAGATACAGTAATTGGGCATAAAATTCTAATCAGGGGCCAAGAGTTTACTGTTATCGGCGTGTTAGACCGCACCAATAACCAGACTAATTTTAGTAACATTTATAACTTCAATCGCACAGCATTCATTCAGACTGACGCTGGCAAGGCTTTCAATCAGGGTATAGCTCAAATACAACAAGTCAACGTTCGTGTAGCGACTAGTGCTAATGCTCGAGATATTGGTCGGCAATTGCAACAAGCAATTCTAGCCAATCACGGGGGGGAAGAAGATTTCACGATTCTAAATCCTGAAGAATCAATCAAAATTACCAATGATTTAATAAAGACTCTCACTACACTAACAGCTGCCGTGGCATCGGTATCGTTAATAGTTGGTGGCATCGGAATTATGAATATAATGTTAGTATCAATCACAGAGCGCACCCGAGAGATCGGCATTCGCAAATCTGTTGGCGCAACCAGTGCTCAAATTTTACGACAGTTTTTGATAGAAGCCTTAACCATGAGTGTGGTTGGTGGCCTAATTGGCGTAGTCCTAGCCTATGGTGTGGCTTTTGTTATTGGCACTTATCTAGACTTCTTGCCAATCATTACCTGGAGGATAGCCTTAATAGCCTTCACGGTCTCAACCATAATCGGCGTTACATTTGGTCTAGCGCCGGCGATAAAAGCTGCCCGTAAAGATCCTATCGAGGCGTTGCGCTTTTTCAATTAAAGAGTCTGGAGATATCTCACAGGACAGAGATGGAATTCCTTTTTTACTGGATTCCCAATCAAGTTGGGAATGACGTTGCGCAAAAAAAACCTGAGCTAAAACTTAAATAACTAATTCAATAGTTCTGTCTTTAACTTTTCAACCAAATCAACTGGTGTAGGATTGACGCCGTTTAAAACAGCCAGGTAAATTGTCACAAAATCAGCCAACACTGTGCCCCACAACATTTGCTTGAGTATTGAATCGCCCTGCATTTGTACAGATGTGGCCTTGGGACGCATGCCAGACAGTAAACGATCTGTGACTTCAAAACGCTTTAATACCCGGGGATGCTCAAAGCTAGATATCAGGTCAAAGACAGCAAAAGGCTTCTCTATTGGGTGCGAGCTCCAACCGATAAATTCATTATGATTAAACTCTGGGAGCTCATTCCAAAAAGCCACATTTTTAGCGTTCTCGTTAAAACTGATCTTCCATTTGTAAGCTACCGGAGCCATTAGTGGTCCAGCATAGATGATGGTGGTTTTGCCGACAGCCTGTTCTGCCAATTGCTTTGCGAGGTTTTCGCCGTATGGTTTATCGGCTGTCCATTGTTGAACCTCCTGATTCAACCAGTCTATGGCATCCCCTAGTTCATCAAATTTACCTTTCGCCATACCAAAGGATTCAAAAAATCGCACAAGCGCTCTTAGCCCATAAAATACTGTCATGCGAGGCTGAATGTCTGCTGGCAGTACCACATGCGGGTAGTTCTTTGTCTTAGCTATCTCAAGTAATTTACCGCCAGAGGTAATGACACCAATTTTAGCCTGACGATTTTCGGCACCGGCAAGAGCACTAAGTGTTTCTTCGGTATTACCCGAATAACTAGCAGCAATCACAAGTGTTTGTGAGCCAACATAAGCTGGCAAATCGTAGCCACGAATTATCTCGAATGGTACTGGCAAGTTAAGCCAAGTCTTGGCTAGCAGTGCTGGCAAAGGCGAACCGCCCATTCCTGTGACTATAACCTGTTTTGGGATGTCATCGTTCTCGGCAGCCGAGATTGGATTAATAATTTCGGATATCAGCCCAAGTTGGGAGGGCTCGGTGGCTGCAACCCCCAAGGCATTCTGTGAATCAAATTGTTTTATACGTTGCGGTTGATCTAGTAGCGATAGCATGTGGTTCCTTTCTGTAGATTCAGAATCTTTTGTGCTTGAGCTTTCAAGCTACTACATGCTAGACTGTACTATAATAAGTGCTAATGTAGCAATAAATTAGGGTGGGATTTATGCAAGATGAACCGCATCAAACTGTAACCTCAGATAACGACGAGTTAGCTAAAGTTCTGGCTGGGATTGGTGGGACCAAAGATAGCCACCCTAAAATGAGTGCTGTCGAATCAGCTGGTTTGCAGTTCGAAGAAACTCCAGCGCCGGGTAAGCCTGTTGATGAGCCCCAAGAACTATCACCAACACCAGCTTTCTCTAGCTATGTAGCCCCCAGTAGTGCCTATAGTGCCGCTCCAGCGCCGGCTGCTATTGCTACTCCTCCACTACCACCGGTTAACAATATCCCAGCTTCTGATCAGTCGTTACCGCCAGCTGATGCAGAGCTTGGGACTCTAAAGAAATCAGCCCTCGAAGAACTTCGACCTCTAGTCAAGAAACTAAATCTGCCACCAGATGAAAAGTTTGATATTCTGCTGCTCATAATTCGCTCGACAGACGATAAGTCTCTGCTTGCCCCAGCTCATGAGGCTGCCAAACAGATAAGTGATGAGGGCAGACGGGCCCAAGCATTACTCGATATAATTAAAGAAGTTGATTACTTCGGCGGCCAAAAATAGCTAGTTTTTAGGTATGGTTACTCAAAAAAATAGGAACGCTGGTTGCGTCCCTATTTTTTTGTAAGCTCTTAGGCTCGACAGCTCGGGGCTACATCATTCCCATGCCACCAGGCATGCCGCCGCCACCGGCTGGTGCTGACTCTTTTGCAGGAATCTCTACCACTAGAGCACCCATAGTCATAGCTGTGGCTGCAATCGAGACTGCTTTTTCGATTGCCTCTTTTGTCACTCGGGCTGGGTCGATAATACCCTTAGCCTTCATGTCTACTAATTGAGCAGGGTCATTAACGTCAAAACCCTGACCAGCCTTTTTACTCGCCATAACCAGCGGTAATTTTTCGTCTGGATTAACCCCAGCGTTAGACATTAACTGTCGGAACGGCTGCAATAGTGCGTTCTTAAGAATCTGTCGGCCGGCAGTTATACTATCTGTACCATCAACAACGATAGTCTTGCTCAGGTCGATCGGTGTGATACCACCACCTGGGACAATTCCCTCGTCTAGAGCAGCCTTAGTTGCTGCTACGGCATCATCCACACGGAACTTCTTCTCTTCGATTTCGGTTTCAGTTGCGCCGCCAACTTTTATAACGGCTACCTTACCAGCTAGAGCTGCGGCACGCTTTTCGTAGTTTTCTTTGTCGTACTCACTAGTAGCGGACTGAGCTTG
Organism: Patescibacteria group bacterium; assembly: GCA_035568355.1. Taxonomy (GTDB): domain Bacteria; phylum Patescibacteriota; class Saccharimonadia; order Saccharimonadales; family EFPC-124; genus DATMOD01. The sequence goes on along the minus strand of DATMOD010000027.1, from coordinate 15,233 downwards.
AGCCAAGATTTGTTTGATTCGTTTGTCGATATCACTAGGCTTGCCGGCACCTTCGATAATTGTGGTGTCGTCTTTTGTAACCAACACCTTACGTGCGGTACCAACCATGCTGAGGTCTGCGTCTTCAAAGCTATAGCCTTGATCTTCGGTAATGACTGTTGCACCAGTCAGAACAGCTAAGTCTTGCAGCACGTCTTTGCGGCGATCACCAAAAGCTGGAGCTTTAATAGCTACAGTGTTGAACACGCCCTTTAACTTGTTAAGAATTAACGTACCTAGCACTTCACCTTCGACATCTTCAGCAATCAGTACTAGATCTTTTTTACCAGCTTGAGCTAGTTTTTCTAGCATTGGCAAAAACTCTTGTACGCTACTGATTTTCTTGTCGGTGATTACGATAGCTGGTTTGTTGTAAGATGCTTCCATGCGGGTTGGGTCAGTTACCATGTAAGCGCTAACAAAACCGCGGTCCATAGTAAAGCCTTCTACTACTTCGGATTCTAGGTGTAGGCCCTGGCCTTCTTCTACCGTTACGATACCATTCTTACCAACTTTGCCGATAACGTCAGCAATCAACGTACCGATTTCTGTGTCACCAGCCGAGATTGTAGCTACTTCGGCAACTCGAGCTTTGTTGCTGCCAATATCTTCAGCTATAGAGCTTAGTTTGGCCAATACTTCAGCGCCTGCCTGCTCTACACCGCGGCGTAGTTCCATTGGGTTGTGGCCGGCTGCAATCAAGCGGTTAGCCTCAGACAAGATGTTGTAAGTCAGCACCGTAACGGTTGTTGTGCCGTCACCAGCAACATCATTCATCTTTTTAGCAGCTTGCTTGATAAGCTCGGCACCAACTTTGTAGCCTAATTCTTCGTTGTCTTCTTCTGGCAGATCAACGCTGTTAGCAACTGTTACGCCATCGTGCGTAATAGTTACGCCACCATAACTCTTGCTGATAATAACGTTACGGCCTTTCGGGCCCATAGTCACTCGCACTGCGTCGTAGAGTGCTTTGGCACCACCAAGTACGCGACGGCGGGCATCATCGTCATAAAAAACTTTTTTAGCCATCTTAAAACTCCTCGATTTTATTACTTTACGCGACTGTCGCTAAGACGTCTTCTTCTTTAACAACTAAATACTCAACACCGTCTGTCTTAAACTCGGTAGTGCTGTACTCTTTATATAGAATTCTGTCGTTTACTTTTATGCCTTTAACATCAGGCCCTACAGCCTTAACTATGGCCACTGATGATTTTTCTTTGGCACTATCTGGCAGATACAAACCAGCTGCGGTCTTAGTTTTTGGTTCCTCTTTAACCGCTACAACGCGATCAGCCAGTGGCTTGATTGGTACGCTCATTCTGCAACCTCCTAATTAGTTCCTAAACCTGTTTTCCACAGGCGCTGATCTTATATTAGCACTCTAACAAGTGGAGTGCCAAGAGTTGAAATTTGTAATTTATATGCTGTAATTTGGTCTATTTTTCAATCGTTGCTCTAACTCTAGATACTAACGAATCTAACTCTTCTTTAGTGCGCGCTTCTACATTTAACCGCAAGAGAGGTTCGGTATTACTCGGGCGAACATTAAACCATGCCGTGGGATAATTAACCGTTAAACCATCTAATGTATCTTGCTCGCCATCACCAAACGCCTTTGTAAGCTCAGCAATAACGGCGGCTTTGTCGTCTACAGTAAAGTTTGTCTCGGGAATCGAAACATAGGTTTTAAACTCTGCGACTAACTCACTAAGTTTCTTGCCGCTATCAGCTAGAACTTGTATGGCTATTAGTGCGGCTATTAGGCCAGAGTCGGCAGAAAAGTTATCTTTAAAGTAGTAGTGGCCTGAATGTTCGCCAGCAAATAAAGCGTCATATTTACGCATATCTGCCTTTATAAAACTATGGCCAACTCTGGTGCGAATAGCTCGCCCACCAAGTGCTTCAATTGTCTCTTTTACTGCTCGACCACATATAACGTTGTAAAGGATCGTGGCGCCAGGATTTTTCTGCAAAAAGTATTTTGCCAGCATAGCGGTCATAACCGTGCCACTAAGGGGCTCTCCAGTTTCATCTATTAATGCCTGTCGGTCACCATCACCATCGAAGGCTACTCCAAAGTCTAGTTTGTCTTCTTTGACTTTTGCTTGTAGATCAATCAGATTTTTTGGTTCTAGAGGATTAGCTATGTGATTAGGGAAGGTGCCATCTAGTTCAAAGTACATCGGCGTAATATTGAGCGATACATACTTCTCGAGCGATGGAATAATAGCGCCGGCCATACCGTTGCCGGCGTCAATAGCAATCCTGTATGATGGCCATTTCTTTGCATCGACAAAATTTAAAGCGTGAGTTATCCAGTCTTCAGTAATATTTTTGGTAGTTATCTCCCCGCGCGCATCTGGATTATTAAAAATACCTTTTAGAGCAGAATCACGGACTTCTAATAAGCCATTTTCTATACCAACTGGCTTAGCTTCTTCTCGGCAAAACTTAATACCGTTATAATCTCCGGGATTATGACTAGCTGTAATTACAGCGCCACCAGCGAGTTTATAATGGCCAACAGCAAAATAGATCATGTCACTTGTGACAAGGCCGATATCCAAAACTTCTCGCCCTTGAGCACGCAGACCATCAATGACGGCTGCAGCTAATTCGGCAGAGTCGGGCCTCATATCACGACCAACAGCAACTACTCCCTTTTCTGGCAACCAATCAGCAAAAGCTTGGCCAATTTTTTTACAGACTTCTGGAGTTAGTTCTGTCCCTACTCTCCCGCGAACGTCATAAGCTTTGAATATGTCGGCGTTCATAACTGGTCTCCTTTAGATGCTGCTATTATACACTCTGCTTTGTACGACTTTGCTTTTTATCTGTTTAGAACGTTATAATCAAGCCATGGTCAACTGGCAAGAAGACACTCCTGGTCCAGATTGGGACAAGACTCAAACAGAGCGAGCGGCTCATTTTTTACAAAGCTCGGCTTGGGCGGCTTTTTTGGCAGCCAGAAACAAACGAGTTTTTTTCGCCCAAGACGCTGGTTGGAGCTGGCTGGCCACATTCGAAGTCAAAAAGCTCGGCAAATATCTCTATTGCCCCTATGGCCCAACGGTTAGCTCAGCGGATGATCTATCTAAAGCCCTAGCCTCTATAAAAAGTTGTGCTAAAAAACTTAAAGCTGATTTTATTCGTATCGAACCGCAAGGCCCAATAACCGAAAAAGACCTGCGAGCTTTGCATCTGCAACGTGCCCATCGTGATATCCAGCCACGTTTTACTCTATTAAAAGATCTATCTAGGTCAGACGAAGATCTGCTCATAGAGATGTCCTCTACCAACCGTCGACTTTACCGTAGGGCTTCAGAACTCGGTTTTACATTTAAGAGTAGTCAAAATCCTGAAGATATTGAGCCATTCTTAGACATGTTGCAAGAGACAGCCAAAAGACATAATGTAGTATTTCACGCCCGCGAATATTTTAAGACTATGGCCAGCACTTTGATGCCACTCGGTGCCGCCAAGATCTTTTACGCAATACATGACCAACAGCCAGCAGCTGCTTGCTTAACGTTCGAAAACTCTAACGCCCGCTACTATGCTCATGCAGCTTCGGCAGACGCAGCTCGCAAATTGCAACCCGGCGTTCCGCTTATGGGCCACGTCATTTTTGATGCTAAAGCCGAGCATAAGCAACTGTTCGACTATTACGGGATTGCTCCACCAGATCAGCCTGATCATAAATTAGCTGGCGTAACACAATTCAAAAAATCCTTTGGAGGCGAGGTTAAAGAAACGCTCGGTACTTGGGAGCTACCGGTGAGGATTGTGCGATATCACTCTTATAGACTAGTCAGAAAAATTAGGCATTAACTGTCCGGATCTATTGTTTGCTGTGAACGTATCTCCGTGTTGTTTAGAGTATGTTGTGGATTCATGAGTTGCCATACCTGCTCACCACGGTCACCATCGCTACCTTCCCAGCCTCCTGTGTGCTTTGTTTCAAGAACGCGGTCTTTGACTAATGCCCCAAGATCTCTTGACATCAACAATTTAGATAAGACTGCTTTAAGGCCTCTCTTGCCTAGACCCTCAATGATTTCTTCTTTTGTCTTTATTGCCTCATCAGACCACCGTTCAGGATTCTCCTCCCCGGGCACCAAAAATGAAGTCGCTATTTCGCGTTGTCGATTATTCATAATTCACACTGTTCGCCTGAGCTAGGATCAAGGAGCGTATTTGCATGAGTATAGCATAGATTAAATATGGACAACGTGTCAGTATTCGTTCATAAATGCGTCAAGTGATATTCTAGTGCTTAGGCTGATGATATTTCTAGAAGACTGTCTTCTAACAGAGAGGATTTTGCGTCTTGCCGCTGGGCTCAACCTTCTAGTAATTCCTTCACAATGGCCACCTCATTCCAGGCAACGCGTTTGCCGTCTAAGATTCGATATTGTTCGTGCCCCATTCCGGTTAGTAATACAGTATCGCCGCGACGGGCTAGGCTTAGAGCTTTTTCTATAGCTTTACGACGATCGGGTATCTCTTCTGTCATCGCCTCGCCACCAGCGTCAGTTATGCCCTTCATAATCATTTTGCGGATGGCGGCGGGATCTTCTGTGTAGGTTTCTTCGTCGGTCACAATAATCCGGTCAGCTAGCTCGGTAGCAATCTTACCCATGATCGGCCGTTTAGTCTTATCCCTATCCCCTGTTGCGCCAAAAACCAAGATTATGCGATTCTTGGTCAAATGACGCATAGTCTCTAGTACGTTTTTAAAGGCATCAGGTGTGTGTGCATAGTCCACAACCACCTCGAATGGCTTATCGACATTAACGTGTTCTAGGCGACCTGGTAGGCTGTCTAGTTGTTCTAGGCCTTGCTCGATTTTTTCGATATCGACATGCATTAGATAGGCTGCTGCTGCAGCAGCAGTGGAGTTGTAAACATTAAATTTGCCAGGTAGTTTTACTGTAAAGTTCAACTCGGTCTGGAGATCAATTTTAAGCTTAACTTCACTACTGCGAGCATGTAACTTGGCGCCTACGATCCGGCACTCGGCCTTAGGGTCAGTGCCATAGGTCATTTTTTGTTCGCCGGCTTTGTATTGATTAAAGAAGTCAAACCATTCATCGTCATGGTTCAAGACTATTAATCTCGGTTGTCTGGCAAAAAGTCTACCTTTAGCTTTAGCGTAAGCTTCCATTGTTCCGTGGTAATCTAGATGATCTTGAGTCAAATTGGTCATGATAGCTACATCGCAGGGTATGCCCCAAATACGATGTTGAATAATGGCGTGGCTGGTCACTTCAAGCACTAGATGGTCTACTTTTGCTTTTCGCATCTCTGCCAACAAAGCCTGTAGTTTAAAAGGATTGGTGACAGTAAAGTTCAAATCATTAGCAATCCTCTCCCCCGCCACCTCAAAGTAAGCTGTGCTACAAAGGCCCACTGTATGGCCCGCCGCTTTTAAGATACTGGCCATCATGGCTGACGTGGTGGTCTTGCCGTTGGTACCAGTAACCATTATCACTTGCATTTTCCTTGACGGAAAACCATAGCGCATATTAGCCACCAGTGACTCTAATAGGTGGTATGGATTTAATAAAGGTTGGATGACAGCCTTTGGTACAAACTTCTTAACCACTTCTTTAATTGCCATTACTACCCTCTCACAAAACACTAATCAAACAACCTCTATAATATCATGATCACATGCCTGGCAATATCTCTGTCCTGACCCCACGCTCACTATTCTATCCAAGGGGGTATAAGCGTAGTGCAACCGGAACGAGCTTTAGATCGTCCCGCGTGTAACGCACCCGAGGATAGAATAGTGAGCGTGGGGTCAGATCTATAACATCATTTAAATCACCAATTTTTGCCCAATTGAGCTACATCTATTAAACTGGAGTTAAAGATGTTGATATTAGGTATAGAATCTAGCTGTGACGAAACTGCAGCCGCCGTTGTGCGTGATGGCCACGAATGCCTTAGTAGCGTAGTGCAAAGTCAGATTGATATACATAAGGCTTTTGGTGGAGTGGTGCCAGAAGTTGCGGCGCGTAGCCATATAGAAGTCGTACTGGCTGTGATAGAAGAAGCCTTGGTTCAAGCTAAAACTACTTGGGATGACATTGACGCAATCGGCATAACATACGCGCCAGGACTGGTTGGTTCGCTGCTTATTGGTGTGATGACGGCCCGTACACTAGCTATAGTTAAGAACAAGCCACTCTACCCTATCCATCACGTAGAAGGCCATGTCTATTCTAATTTTTTGCTCGAACCTCAACCAGAGTTCCCAATGCTATCGCTCATTGTTAGTGGCTTGCATAGTCAGCTGGTTTTATTCCGAGGACACGGAGATTACACGCTTCTTGGGCAAACCCAAGACGACGCCGTGGGCGAAGCCTTCGATAAAGTTGCTCGATTGTTGGGCTTTCCCTATCCTGGTGGACCTAAGATTTCTGTAGCGGCTGAACAAGGCAATGCTTATGCTTACAACTTTCCTAAGGCTAAAATGGACGGTAAATACGATTTTAGCTTCTCGGGCCTTAAGACGGCCGTACTACGCCAAGCACAAGCAATATGTGGGAAGACTCATGACTTCCCTTCCGCGCAAATCCCAGAGCTTCTGACGCAGTCACAGCGCAACGATATTGCAGCTAGCTTCCAGCGAATTGCTGTTGAGACGTTGGTAGACAAAACTATTGCTGCTTTTAATGAGTATCTACCAAACTCGGTTGTGATTGCTGGTGGTGTAGCCTGCAACCTTGAATTGCGCCGACAACTAACGGATAGGCTTACGATAGGTATAGATTATGTCTCCCCTTCTCTGTGCACTGATAACGCAGCTATGATAGCTACACTCACTTACTACCAATCTAAACATCAACCTGCTTGTAATCCATATCTTCTTGAGGTAAAGCCAAGTTTATCGATGTAATTTTGTATGTTTTGTTAATTTTATGCTTGACGTTACCCTTTTTGTGTTACACTCGCTTTCGAAACAAACTTAAGCGATTTTACAGAAATCCTTCTGGCTAAAAGGTGTGTGTTGATTGGCTTTCGCGTGAAACGCCAGGTTTGTTTTGTGCGGGCAAAGTTAGGAGCAGCCCCTAGATTGAGTTACTAATCAGGAATGAAAGGGCAGGTGTTATTGAAACGTGAGTTAGCTTAGTGCTGACCCACACTTACTTTTTCATCTCTCGAGTGCGTTACACGCGGGACGAGCTAAAGCTCGTTCCGGTTGCACTACGCTTTTACCCTCTCGATATGAAAAAGTAAGTGTGGGTCAGGGGTTAGTGCATTGATGCGGCAACATCTGGTAGAATGGACTTATGAAACTCGCAAAAATCTACGAACCAAACCAGTACGAAGCCAATATTTACGCTCAGTGGGAGCAAGCCAAGGCTTTTGCGCCGGTGGCGAAGAAGGGAAGTAAGCCATATAGTATTGTGTTGCCTCCACCTAATGCCAATGGCAGGGCCCATCTTGGACATGCACTAATAGTGGCTGCCGAAGATATCCTAATTCGATACCACCGTATGTTGGGAAAATCTACAGTTTACATACCCGGGACGGATCATGCTGGTTTTGAGACTTGGGTAGTGTTTGAGCGTCAACTAGAAAAAGAAGGCAAAAGTCGGTTTGATTATTCACGTGATGAGCTCTATAAGATGGTGTGGGATTTTGTGGCGGCCCATCGTGGCAATATGGAACTGCAACTGCGAGAGTTAGGAGGCAGTCTAGATTGGGGACGTCTAACCTTTACTCTCGATAAAAAAGTTGTAGATACATCCTATCAAACGTTTAAAAAAATGTGGGATGAAGGCCTTATCTACAGAGGCGAACGACCGGTTAATTACTGCACTAAACACCACACTGGCTTCGCCGATATAGAAATTGAGTACGAAGATCGCGTCACACCCCTTTATTACCTCAAATACGGTCCCTTCGAGCTCGCTACTACCCGGCCAGAAACAAAATTTGGTGATACTGGTGTGGCCGTCCACCCTGATGACGAGCGCTACAAACAATACGTTGGCAAAGAGCTCACTATCGAAGGTCTAAACGGCCCATTCAAAGTCAAAGTTGTAGCCGACGACGCAGTGGATCCTAGCTTTGGTACGGGGGCGGTTAAGGTTACTCCTGCGCACGACTTTACTGACTGGGAGATATCCCAAAGACATAATCTGCCTGCTATTCGAGTTATAGATTACGATGGCAAAATGACAGATAAAGCAGGCAGTTTTGCAGGTTTAACGATCCAAGAAGCTCGAACGGCTGTAGCCAAAGCCCTAAAAGATAGAGGTCTACTAGTTAGAGTTGACGAAAACTACAAAAATAGGGTAGGAGTCTGCTATAAGTGTAAGACTGTTATTGAGCCTATGTTACTCGACCAATGGTTTGTTAATGTCGAACCGCTAGCCAAAAGAGCTATTGAGGCATTAGAGGCAAAGCAGATCAGCTTTACACCTGTTAGCAAACGCACAGTGCTGATTCAATACCTCAAGAACCTGCGTGATTGGAACGTTAGTCGTCAAATAGCTTGGGGAATACCAATCCCAGCTTTTCAGAACATCAAAGATTCTGCTGATTGGATCTTTGACACGCGCGTTGATCAAGAAACCATTGAGATCAAGGGTAAAACCTACAAGCGAGATCCAGACACCTTCGATACCTGGTTCAGCTCTGGCCAATGGCCGTTCATAACCACGGACTATCTAGAAAAAGGCGAGTTATCTAAGTTTTATCCGCTAGACGTTATGGAAACTGGTAGTGATATATTGTTCTCGTGGGTGGCACGAATGATAATGCTGGGGCTTTACAGAACAGATCAAGTTCCGTTCAAACATGTCTATCTCCATGGTCTGGTGCTAGACGAGCATGGCAAAAAGATGAGCAAGAGCAAAGGTAACGTTCTGGACCCGCAGGATTTTGTGGTTAAGTACGGCTCCGACGCCATGCGAATGGGGATAATCGCCAATCGTAGCGCTGGTATTAACCAAGCCTTTAGCCCGGCTCCAGTCATCGCAGCCCGCAATTTCTGTAACAAGCTCTGGAACATGGCTCGCTTTATAGAAGATAAGGTAGGGGAGTCGCAGTCGAAAGGCCTACCGACGCCACAGTCAATTGCCGACCATTGGGTGCTGCAACAGCTAGACCAAGCGTCGCACAATATTTCTAAACTGATTGAACAATACCGGTTTGCTGAGGCCTACGAGGCTGTTTACCATTTAGTGTGGAACGACATAGCCGACTGGTACATAGAAGCCTCAAAGATCGACACCAATAAACCTCTTCTTGGCTATGTACTCGAGGTAGTGCTCAAACTTAGCCATCCCTTTGCGCCATTTTTAACTGAGACTATTTGGCAGACTCTTGGTTGGCAGACAGGCTTTTTGATGCAAGCTGACTGGCCAAAGAAGGTCTTAGCTTACGACAAAAGCAAAGCCGAGCAATTTAGAGAGCTGCAAACAATCGTTACTGAGGCCAGGTACATATCTGGCGAGCTTGCTGATGGCAAGCAGACTCTGGTTTATTCTAGTGATGCTCTTATAGAGCAGAATGCTTCACTCCTAAAGCAACTAGCCTCACTGCAAGAAGTTAAAAAGATAGATTCACCACGTGGTCTCCATTTAGCGGTCGCCAAACACCAGGCCTGGCTTGATGTTAGTGAATCTACCCTTGGCAAGCATCGCGCCAAACTGGAGAGCAGAATAGAGGATAGCCAAGCTCAGATCAAACGTTTAGAAGCACGGCTAGCTACTAAAAGCTATGTGGACCATGCTCCAACAGAGGTCGTACAGCAAACTAAGGACCAATTAGCCGAACAAAAAGCACTTGAGCAACGACTTAATAACGAGCTGACAGTCTTACGCTAGAAAACTAGCCGACTTTTGCGCATAACTCCAGGGCAGTGCCATTCAAGCTAAAATGCTAATCGCTCAGCTATTCCGGCTAATGCATCATGGTCTGGCTCAACGTCCATACGCTGCTTAGCCCAAAAATCTCTAGCTTCTAGACAGGGGATCACATGTACATGAGCGTGGGGGACATCAAAGCCTTCTAGCTTAAGGCAGGCTCGATACTCAGACCCGAATATCTCGACCACTCGTTGCATGATCTTTTTAACAGAAGACATCAATGCCAAATAATCATCCTCGTTTAGATCTTCTAGCCGATCAACTTGCACCTTGGGTATTACTAAAGTGTGTCCTGGCTGAGCAGGATGAATATCCAAAAACGCCAGCGTTTTATCATCTTCGTAGACCTTGTGGGCTGGAATCTCGCCATTGATAATTCTAGTGAAAATGCTTGGTTCGATCATATACTTACCATAACATAAAACCTGATCCTAAAGGGTACGACCCTTTAGCTGCGCTTGGATTGTTTTAGCTAGCTATCGGCAAAACTATGTTATAATCGCGCCCATGGAGCGTGTGCATTCCGCTAAATATATTTTTGTTACAGGTGGCGTGCTTTCTGGACTCGGCAAAGGAATTACTGCCGCTTCTATCGGCACTATATTGCAGGCTCGTGGACTCAAGGTATCAATCCAAAAATGTGATCCATATCTAAACGTTGATGCTGGACTTCTAAACCCGGCCGAGCACGGCGAGTGCTTTGTGACTCGTGATGGTGCAGAAACAGATCTAGATCTTGGCCATTATGAACGTTTTTTGGATATAGAGATGACCCAGGCAAGTTCGACTATGGGCGGTCGACTGTTAGCTGAGCTTATTCAGACAGAGCGAGCTGGCAAAATGAACGGCAAAACTGTACAACTTGTGCCTCATTTTACTAATTCGATTCAAGAGGCTATCATATCGGCTGGAAAGGGCAGTGATGTGCATATTGTCGAGATTGGTGGAACAGTCGGCGATATGGAAGCCTCGCCATTTTTAGAAGCCATCCGTGAGTTGGCTTCCCGCGTTGGCTATCAAAATTGTATTTTTGCCTACGTAGTTTACGTGCCCTATCTGGGTACTAGCAAAGAATTTAAGAGCAAGCCGGCCCAAAATGCAGTCCGTGATTTAAGATCGCTTGGGATAATGCCTGATTTGTTATTGGCGCGAATGGAAGAGCCATCCAAAAATGGCATAGCCGACAAACTTAGTATGTTCAGTGGCGTACGGCCAGAAGGTGTGGTTCTGTTACCTAACGCCAGGACTGTATATGAGGTACCTCTAACGCTTGAAGAGCATGGTATTGGCGATCTTGTGTGCAAACAGCTTGGCCTGCAATCTAAAGCGGCTGATATGACAAAATGGCGACAGGTAGTGGCTGCTGCAACTGGTGATTATCAGAAAACTGTCAAAATTGGGCTAGTTGTTAAATATCTTGATAATGACGATACATATTTTTCGGTTGTAGAATCACTCAGGTCTGCCGCTTGGCAGCAAAAGGTAAAACTATCTTTTGAATGGGTATCGGCCGAGCAACTAGAGACTGAAGGTACTGATGGCCTCAAAGAGTTCGACGGATTATTAATACCTGGCGGATTTGGCGACCGTGGGCTAGAGGGTATGATTATGGCCGCTGATTATGCCATAAAAAACAAAGTGCCATACCTTGGCATATGCCTAGGGCTGCAAATGGCAGTCATAGCTGCCGCCAGGCAAGCTGGACTGGCTGGCGCCAATACTACAGAAGCCAACAATGATACTCCTTATGATGTTATTTACATTATGCAAGGCCAGCGTGGTAAAGAGTCCACGGGTGGCACGATGCGGCTTGGCAACTATACCTGTAAGCTAGCAGACGGTTCGTTGGCCGAGAGAGTTTATGGTACGAAGGAGATTGTTGAGCGCCACCGCCACCGATATGAGGTTAACCAAAAGTTTGCACCAGAACTTGAAAAAGTCGGTCTGATTATTAGCGGTACATCGCCTGATCATAAATTAGTAGAAATGGTTGAACATCAAGACCATCCTTATTTTATAGCTACTCAAGCACACCCAGAATTTTTATCACGTCCCTTTCGGGCGCATCCGCTTTTTGTGGGCTTAATTGCGGCTGCAGCCAGCAATATATAGTTTAACTACCGTAGATTTATCACCTATTCAGCTTGGCCTATTGCGCATTGACATTTGCGGCTTGTCAATATAGAATTCGCGAACTATGAGACCTACTCAAGAAGGCGACATAGTTTTAGGGCCTGGTGAATTGCATACGGTGACTGAAGCTACTAGAGGTCTCCGACGCAAAACGAATCCCGATACTCCTCTTCGTGCTGAGCTAGATGCGACGCTCGGTATGCTTTTTTTGCTTAAGCCAGAGGGGCTGATCTCGCGTGCCAAGTTTGAGCCACATGTCGTCTGCTCGGAAGAAAACGCAGCTGATTTGGTTCTAAAGGCCTTGGCGGCAACAGGGCAGAGCAAGACTATTGATCCAGATGTCAAAAGACATGCCGAAACTATGCTGGATGAATATGCAGAAGCATGCGCACAAAATCTAGACGAAGAGCTAAGAGTTGCTCACTTATCTGTTATAAAGGGGATTTTTGAACAGTCTGATTCACCATTTAACCCTAGCTGGGTAGCTCAGAACCCAAATCTTGTGGGTGTGCTAGAGAGTACTCTTTTTAATTTGGCAATGAACAGTGTTTTTAGAGAGGTAACCTTTGATTCTGTGCAGGCTGCAAATACCTTAGATATACCGCTTGAACCAGAGATCAAGGATAGGATTTGTGAAGCCGCACAAAGTTACGTTGAATATAAGTTTAGATTAGAGAATACGCCTCTAGAACCTGAACAAGATGAGCTTGATGAATCTAAACGCCAAGGCGCGCTCGTTGCTACGCAGATTTTGAGTGTGGTCGATCAGGCGCGCCAAGAAAAACTTAAAGAGCGTATGAGTGATGAGATTCTTCAAGAGGCTACGCTTACCGAGGCTTTTAGTGCCGAATTGCAAAGGCCACTGAGTGATGACAAGTTAAGACTGCTGGAGCAAGCAAGGCATGTTATTGCGAATGAAGAACTACGCAGCGATATTGTTGAGGTGGTCTGCTCACACAATGCAGAAAGTATAAATAGTGCGAGTTTACTGGATATATGCCAGTACATCATACAAGCCGTCTTGGACGATGTACTGTGTGATAATTGTATTGGGGCGGAGTTGAAGCCGAACGGCTTTGTTGGCGAGTCTGCGGCTGTTGTGTTGATCAGAGTCGATAGTTTCCGTGCTCAATCAACATCTATCAAAGCTGCGTTCGAGGAAGGTTTTCGAGAGAGCCTGGAGATTATATTCAAAAGAATCCAAGACATTGCTAATAGTGAGTTGCACGAGAATTCTTGAAAGCCTACAAGCGTCTATGATTTACGGGCTACAATCAACAAGTGTGGATAGGGATAGCCTTTATCGATAGGTATTATCTTAGTTTGTAATCCAAGGGTCTGCAAATGATCTGTGATTTGCTTCGGGGATAGAAAAGTAAAGGGATAAACACCAACTGTAAGACCGATAACTTTAACTGATATCTTCTCTTGCAGGCTCATAAAACGCACCTTCCAAAGGGGCCTGTCATTCATGTGCTTGAGAATTAAAACACCGTCTTTGGCTAGTATTTTAGCGGATTTTTCTAGAAGATCTAGCTGATCTTGGTATTTTAAAAGATAAATTGTGTCAAAAATCTCTATTGCTTGCCAGGGGCCAGGTGGTAAAGATCCATTTGGGCTAACACGCGAAAATGTAATTTTTTGTTTAGAGTTTTCCCAAGATTCGGCTACGGCTTGAGCATCTATAATCTTGCGCACGTCTATATCAACGCCATGGACATCAAGGTTTGGCCGTAAGATAGCAGCCCATATACTTACTAAACCACGGCCGCTGCCAATCTCTAATAGCTTACCCGACTTGGGGAGGTAGGTATCGGCTGCTTCTATTGGGCAGCTGTGCCAGCGTATAAACATGTGTAGCCTGGAATGCCAAGGCAATATTGCATATAAGCTGTGTAGTTTTTTTAGGCGTCGCCGTCGCTCTTTATGATCAAATAGACGCTGTTTTAGATAGAAGTTAACAAAGAACATCATACCCATTGCCACGACCGTGCTGATAAAAGCCTGTTGAGTGTTTAACAGTATGATATTAAAAATCGTAAATTCGCCCACCAACCCAATGACCGCTACAATAAAAAACTGAACAATCTGGTGATGTAAACGCGTGCTACCTCGGTCGAACACCCACAGTCGACTAAGCAAGTAGTTCACTATCGTGGCTGCTATAAAGGCTAGCAAGTTAGCCAGGCGGGGCTTTATATATGGCGACGCAACAGGTAAGGTATCATTTAGAATTATAAAAGATTCTGCTAGCACGGCGGCTGATGCAGCGCCGGCTATTAATGTGCGCAAGAACTTTGTAAAAAGCGGTCGTCTGGTTTCAGCCTCAGCCATCTGCAGCTACTGCAAGAATGGAGCATTAATAACCCAGAGCACCATCAGTACTCCTTGGCAAAGAGAAAATGACATTACAAAAAACTCATCAACTTTGCGTGATTTTGTTAAAAAGGCAAGGGCAATAAACATGGGGAAAACCGCTATAACGTATCTTGGTAGCCCCACTAAACCAGTTAAGATAGCCGGCAGCATAGCGAGCACCCCCCAGGCGACAAGAGGAGCGCCTAACTTGTGTCTAACAAACAACAACAGCAAGTAGGGTGTTAGGCCTGCTGCCATTAAAAAGCGGTTGGTGTAATTTACTATGCCTTGGCGAAAGAAAGTTATCGGGTCTATGAAGTGACGATGCCAGCCCAGCTCCTCGAACTTTGCCATTACGAGCCATTCAGAAGATAGCTTCCACTGTAGGTATAAAAAAGCTCCAAAAGCTAAAGGAATCCAGGCTAAGTTTAATAGCTCTTTTAGTCTTTGCCGAGGCGTCTGGTCCCAGTGTTCTAACAGGTAGAGTAAAAGCAATGGCACAATCACTAGAATTCCAACTGGCCTAGCTATAGATAATAATCCAGCCAATGGTCCAGCTACTAGCCATTTGCGTTTATATGCGTAATAGAATGTCATAATACTCAACATTACGAATAGCGACTCTGTTAGATAGCCTGACAGGTAAAAGCTGGTAGGGAAGATTATTAGATATTTTGTGGCTCTTAAAGCAACACTCCGCCCCCAACGTTCTCTGCAGAACTTGTATAAGTACCACAGAGTTACCACTATTGCGGCATTGTTTACGATCAAGCCGCCAATGTATAAATCGCCACCAATAAGGATTCC
>DATMOD010000026.1:0-2709 GCA_035568355.1 Patescibacteria group bacterium | reverse complement strand
ACAATACCCTTTCGCGATGCTCAGCAACTGTCTCGTTAGTAATACGACATTGCGTGCCAGATACAAGATCTTGCATTTTTTTAGAGTTCGTCTTGCGACCGGCTCTCGCCAACTTGTTTAACAGTTTCTTCATAGTCAATCTACCTATAATACTAACATAGACTTCCATGCCACGGATATAAGTCGCCACTCTCAGTTGGATCCCACCACAGTAAACAGTAAAGCGACGATCAAAAGACCGTCGCTTTACTGTGGTGCCCCGGATAGGATTCGAACCTATGACACCCTCCTTAGGACGGAGGTGCTCTAATCCACTGAGCTACCGAGGCATCTTAGCTTGGATTTCTCCAAGCCTAAATTCAACTAATAATGTTTGCTGTACATTACGTCTTCACCCGCCCTTGCATAGCTTTGAATCTCTTCTTCTGTAAACCATAGGCTCATTTCGTTTTGAGCTTCAGAGATATTCTCGCTGGCATGAAACAGATTGTGTATAGCTCGCTTCTCGGCGTTCGCAATTGATGGGCTATCCACAGAGTAATCACCTCTTATAGTACCGACATCTGCTTTATAAGGCAGTGTGTGGCCTGCTAGCTTACGAACCATATCTATTGCCTGAATTCCTTCTACAACCATACATACGACCGGCGCAGACATCATATACGCTACAAGGCTCTCGGCAACTTCCTTGCCAATTGTCGTTTGGTCATCAGTCCCCAACACCTCTTTAGCAGTTACATCCAGTCCTTCAAAACCACTTAGACTCTTTCCGCCAAGCCTGTGAACCCAAACCTCATCACTAACAGGCAAGTGCTGTCGGATTTGTGATTCGGTTGGCAACAACATCTTCATGGCTATAATCTTAAGACCAGATTTTTCTATACGATAAATTATATCGCCTATTAACCCGCGCATAACACCGTCAGGCTTTACCATACAAAAAGTACGTTGGAATTTTATTGGATGCAGTGCTGGATGCAAATCGGACATTTGTTATAACCTCGTTAAAACTATTATTATACTGGTCGACATTGTACTTATATTAGCCAGATGAATCAAGCTAACACTAGCCTTGCCCATAAAAACCCCTTGCGTTAACTCTGCCCATACCTGTCTTTATCACGCTCACGGACTAACTTCCAAGGAGTCACCCTGGAATTCAGGATGTTGCCAGAGCGTAGACCCACCCCCACTTTTTCATAACCTCTCTTTAACGAGACACTAATCTTTAAATATTAGGTTAAGTGGTGGACAGCTCGTGGTTATGAAAAAGTGGGGGTGGGTCTACGCTACAGCTCAATTCATACAGCTAAAATGTTATACTAAAGAGGTTATGTATATAGCCGAGTTAATTATAGATTTTTTAGAATATCTTGAGGTAGAACAAAATCGTTCCCAAAAAACTGTCGAGAATTATCACTTATATCTTAATAGGCTGGTCGAATTCGCCGGCAATATAACTATCGACAAATTAAATACTGATCTGCTAAGTAAATGGCGCCTTTGGCTAGCTAGATATAAGAATGAAAATAACGAAGAACTATTAAAGATTACCCAATCGTATCATCTAATTGCTCTGCGCAGTTTTTTAAAATTCTGCTCTAAGCGTGGTATTAAAGCTATGGCATCCGATAAAGTTGAGCTCCCGAAGATCAATCGCAAGCAAGTAAGTTTTTTAAACAACGAAGAAGTTGATAGACTCTTCACAACAATAAATGCCAATTCCATAATAGGGCTGCGTGATCGTGCCATAATCGGTTTATTATTCTCTAGCGGTCTGCGCGTCTCTGAACTAGCTAAATTAGATAAAGACACAATCAATCTTAAGCGACGCGAATTTATGGTTCGTGGTAAAGGCCAAAAAGACCGACCAGCTTTTATTGGCACTGACGCCGTATTATTAGTGGAGGCTTACCTTCAAGCACGTACAGATAATCTTAGGCCACTATTTATAAGATACGGTGGAGGCGAACAGCTCAATAACAATGGCGACTTTGGCCGACTAACCCCGCGTAGCATTCAGCGGATTGTAGCGCATTATTCTAGGCTTGCCGGAATTAGTAAAAAAGTTTCTCCACATACCCTTCGCCATTCATTTGCTACAAGTCTGCTCATGAATGGCGCTGATCTACGCAGCGTCCAAACAATGTTAGGCCACAGTAATATTGCTACTACTCAGATCTATACCCACGTAACCGATACTCAGCTCAAAGAAGTCCATCAACGCTTTCATCAATCCCTATCTCAAGAATCATCTTAGGGAATTGCTGGACAATTGTTAACGTAGTATCCCCCAGCATCAGCCCTATCAGTGATCTTCATGTCTTTGCAGATATCACTGACACTCTCCACTACATATTCTGGAGTATTTGTTGGCGAATCCAAACGCACACGAACCTGAATGCGTCTAAATGCATCTTTTGTCTTGCCAGTGGAATCGATTGTTGGTTGAACTTCACTAAAATTCACTACACCACTGCCGCTTTTTTGTAGCTCTAACTTAAAATGCGTTGCACCATAAAGTGGCGTTATTCTGGCGTAGTAGTCATTCAATGTTGTGTTCAACAATGGGTCGCTTGGCAATGCCAGTGTAGCTGCACAAGCATAAGAACCAATCGGGGCACTACTTGGAATCCCAAAATTGATTGGTTTACAAGCTATGCCCTGAACACCGGCTTTAGACTGATCAATACCTCTCGGGTCTGCCGT
>DATMOD010000025.1:0-8625 GCA_035568355.1 Patescibacteria group bacterium | reverse complement strand
CACGGACACATGTACCATCATCTGTTGGATAATCATTACCAAATAGATATAAAGGGGTTTGTTGGGCCGCCGCCGCTAGAGCTAGGGGTATTATATGTGTTTCTGGATTGTGACCTTCACCACAATTTTTGTAAGCTCCTGCAACGTTAAAATAGCGAAGGCTTGTTGCGGCTAAACCATGCGCCACGCATTCGCTGCCGATAGCCATATCCACGGCGAGTTTTGACATACCATAGGGGCTAGTTGGGTCTTTTGGATCAGCTTCTGTGATAGGTATATGGACAGGGTTACCATAAACGGCCGCGGTAGATGAAAATATTAGCTTTTTAATATTGAGTACCCTCATAGTCTCTAGTAACCGTAATGAACCTACCATATTATTATGCCAATATAGCTCTGGTTTTATTACCGACTCGCCGGCAGCAATAAGACCGCCAAAATGTAACACTGCCTCTATGTGATCATCGGGTGTAATATGCGAGCTAACTTCGGCGATGTCTGCTTTTATAAAACGCACACCTTTTGGTATTGCAGCTTCATGCCCCTGTGATAGGTTGTCTAGCACAATTAGATTATGGTCAGCCTCAAGTAACTGTGTTGCCACAACACTACCTATGTAGCCAGCGCCGCCAGTTATAAGTATGTTCATGATTACCTTACGATTTAGTTGATGGATTACGCTTTTACACATATTACTACGGACTAGTGCGATTATATAGATACAGATACGATAAAGCCATGTTGTCACGCCAATGGAGGGCCGCCCTCTATAAAAAGAGGGGACAACATATAATACTTGCACTAAATCTAATTATATTGTATAGTAATTTATAATTATGGCTATATTACAGCCCCCAGTTTCTTATGCTGATTTTGGTTCTCATCCTGATCTAAGTGGGCCGTACGGTGTTGCGTGCGAAACAGCCGAAAGGATTGAATATATCGCCCGCCGCACTGGCTACCAGAACTTTATTGGCAAGCTAAACAATAGTGTAGGTATTGATAAAAAAACTGGCATTCGCTATGCGGCCTTGGCTGGCGAAGCTCCTTCGGAGGTGTCCAGAGAAGAAGCTCTTGTCATGGTAACGCCTTTTAGCAGAACGCTAGAAGATACCATGGTAACCGCGGCGTATATGCAAATGCTAGCAAATGAGGTTGGCATGACAGATCAGCACGGCCTTAATTTGCCATTCTACCTGTTTGGTTCGCCAATGGGTGAGGCTGGTGTCAATCTTTCGCCGACGGACCGCAGGCAGGTTGCAAAAGGGGACATGAGCCCGATTGCCCGTAATAATCTAGAGCTCTTACGACGGCTACTACCTAATGTCGGGAGGGTCGCTTTATTGGGATTTTCCTACGGAGGTGCCATGGTTGCTGCGACTGGATGTTTCGCGCCCAACATAGATTTAATAGTTTCTTCGATGACCATTGGTGCGCCTGGCAACGCAGTGCAGCAACCAAGCTCAACACTTCTACGCAGTTTTATAAAGGAGCGCGAACACACAGGTCCTTACAAGGAGGATAGACAGGCAGTGTTCCAGGCCGCTGAACCAGTACGCAGTGGCTCTGAAACCCTGCGAGGTGTTCTTGGGCAATCCCGCACAAACTTTGTGATACTTAGGAGCCTGGCGGCGGGAAGATTGAATGCGGATATTATCGGTGCTCACGAAAAAGTATCTGGTTTAATAACTGGCGTAAATTATGGCACAGAAGATTTAATTACGTATGGCTTTAACTCAAGTGAACTTGTTGATCAGTTGCCAGGATCTAATTTAGAAGTTTTGCCATTCGAAGGCGAGAGGCATGGCTACGGACACAGCCCACATCGCCTTGGGACATTTGTAACTCGCAACTTGTTTATTGATGCTACTCAGAGAAGAAAATCCTAACTCGTTGTAATCTAGCTTTACAAATGAGTACTGTAGAATCATAATTCTAGGATTAGAAGTAAATGTAAAATGGGGTAAATACCATGCCAAGTACAGATAACTCCCAGCCAGACCTTTATTACGGTGACGATGATGTCGATACAAAAGACGAAATTGATCTTAGCTTTTTGGGTGATGAGCCTAAGACTGAGACTCCAAAAACAAAATAGTGAGAGTTGGTCTAGTTGCCCCTCACATATTTATGCATAGGGCGATTCTGCCGCATGTAATATTTTCGCCTGGACGATTGGTTATAGATTTAGCGGAAGGCCTATTGTCTTTGGGTGTTGACGTGACACTCCTCACTCCGGGCCCAGTTGATGTCGGCGTGCCTAATATTACGGCGGATATGAGCTATTTCGGGCAAGAGTTAGCTATTCGCGGTGATAGCTATATGGACTTACTAAAAAAGCATCCATTTACCTTTGTGACGCTAGCTCGTCAGGTACAGAGCGAGCTTATAGCTAAAGCTTTTACAATGGCCAATCAAGATGAGCTTGATATCGTGCATATTTACTCTAACGAAGAAGATATTGCTTTGCCATTCACGGCTCTCTGCAAGAAACCAGTAGTATTTACTCATCATGACCCGTTCAACTTTTTAGTGAAGTATAAGAGTGTTTTCCCAAAATATGCCCATCTTAATTGGCTGTCTATGTCATTAGCGCAACGCAAGGGCATGCCAGAAAACACAAATTGGGTTGGCAATATTTACCATGGCTTAGCTGCGGATCGTTTTAAACCCAATTATCGACCATCAGGTGATTACGTTGCTTATCTGGGCAGGATCATTCAACCTAAAGGCGTACATTTAGCCATTGAGGCCGCTAAGCGCGCTGGAGTCCCTATAAAAATTGCCGGCAAACACTACGCTGGCACACATAAAGACACATATTGGCAGGAATTTATTGTGCCACATCTGGGTAAAGACGTCGAATATGTAGGGTTTATTAGTGATGATGCCGAGAAGCAGGAATTTTTGGGTAATGCTCGCGCTCTGATTGTTCCATCATTATTTGATGAACCTTTTGGTATGGTGATGATTGAGGCTCTAGCCTGCGGCACACCAGTAATCGGCCTAGACTCTGGCGCGATACCAGAAGTCATCACAAACAATGTAACGGGCTTTGTGGTAGAAAAGACCGATGCTGACGGGCTAGCAGGGGCTATAAAACACATAGCTACTATTGATCGACACACTTGTCGCAAGCAGTTCAAAGAACGGTTTACGTTAGGGCGAATGTGTCGTGAGCACCTAGTAGCTTATGACACGTTATGCACTACTGCGCTCTAGTCTGGCAGTGTTTGTGAATGTCTCGGCGATCGCATCTTGAATAGTATCGAGTTTTTCGTCTAGTTGCACTAGACCTTCTTTAGTTGCCATGCCGGCCATCGTCGATTCAATGGTATCCAGGCGTTCCTGAATTGTAAACAAGCCATATTTAAGCTGTTGTGACACCGTTGCAGTGATAAATTGTTTTAAGTCTTGGAGTAGGTTTTCGTTTGTCAAAGTATGCCTTGTTTTTGCTTGCTCTAATCCGAACAGCTTTCTAGTTTGTGCAGTCGGAATTCTTGGTCTTGGAGTGTTTCACCTAGGGCATCTTGTATAGCATCAAGTTTTTCGTCGAATTGCTCAAAATCACTTCTAAGTTGCTTCAGGTCATCTTTTGTAGCCATGTTGCCTATCACAACAGCTATCTGCTGTGACACTGTGACAGTAATAAATTGTTTGAGGTCTTGCAAAAGGTCTTTGTTAGTCATAACTAGGTTAAGTATGCACCACAGCAACTAGAAAATCAAGCCTATACTGGACTTACGCAAACAGCCCATTTCGCCCCAAAAACTGTGCTCCGGTGCTCGTCTTTAGAGCAAACTGCACTACTGTGTAAGATCAGAAGTTTGTCTACAGAATAACCAGATCGGTCTTAATGTGTGGATGGGACTGGTAGCCCTCTAGCAAGAAGTTTTCTTCTTTAAAATCATCAATATTTTTAACGTCACCCACGATTTTAAGTTTAGGTAAGGGGAGAGGCTTGCGCTGGATTTGCTCTTTGGCGGCGTCTAAGTGGTTATTGTAAAGGTGGGCATTGCCTGCCGAGATAACAAGTTCGCGTGGCTCGGCACCAATGATATGCGCAACCATGTGCAGTAGTAAGGCATACTGGGCAATATTAAAAGGTGCACCTAAAAACACATCCCAAGACCGTTGGTACAAATGTAAACGCAGCTTACCTTTAGTGAGATCAAACTGGAACATGGTATGGCAAGGCGGTAAGCGCATTTCGTCTAGCTCGCCGGTGTTCCAGGCGCTAACTATTATTGCTTTAGAGTCGGGGTTGTTTTTAAGCTCATCAATTGCCCATTGTAGCTGATCAAACTCGCTGCCATCGGGGCGCTTCCAATGTCGCCACTGTACGCCATAAACTCGGCCCAAGTCATTTGAGCCTTCATGCAAGAATCCGTCCCAATAAAATATTTTATGGTCATGCAAATATTTAACGTCTGAGCTGCCAGAGATGAACCAAAATAGCTCATGTAACAAAATTTTAAAGGGCATTTTTTTTGTAGTCAGTAGCGGGAATCCCTGGCGCATATCAAAATGCAGCTGTGCTCCAAAGACAGACTTAATGCCGTGGATACCGCGTGTGGGTTTGCTCCGACCATCCTTTAAGATGTTGGCGATCAGTTTAAGATATTCGTATTCGGGGTGTGTCATAGATGCCTTTGCTATATTCTATAATAATCATGTTACGAGTCGTTTGACTTTTTTACCAGCTGCCTCAAGCATCCTTACGCCGTAACCGTCGGAATGATCCTCGCGGTATACAATCTCGCATATATCGGTTTCAGTAAGCATGCGCGCACAACTAGGGCAGGGCAGCAGGTTAATGAATAGCGTGGTGCCAGCTAGGTCTAGCTTGGCTTTTTGGACTTTGACGATAAAATCTACTTCGGCGTGCACCGTGTCATAGTAATTAAGGTCATTCATAGGTGAAAAGTTGGCTTCGCGCGCGGCGCCATAGTGCATAGCATAGGTTTGGAAGGGGACTACTTTGTTAAAGGCTGTCACCAAAAGTCTGTATTTGGCGCCTTGTTTTATACCTAAGCTAATGCCTGTTTGGAAACCGTAGTCGTACGATTGCCAAGCCGCTTGACTGGCATGTTCTAGCATTTCTGGGCTTGTGTATAGATCTCTTGGGTCTCCGATTGAGCCGGGGATTAGGTGATGTATCTGTGTTTCGTAAGCCCGAGCCTCTTGCTCGCTAGCAAATGGGGACAACAATTCGTAAGGTACGAGCCGTGTTGCTAGTACATAGTACTGGGGTAGGGTATGGAACAGATATTTCCACGAGCCATTAATAAACAATACTTTTGCAAAATCTAGCTTCTCTAGAATGAATTTTGTATCGCGCTGGAAGTAACTAAGTGTACTGATTGTATGTTTTAGCCCAGCTGTGTTAATCTTGGCAACTTGATCTTCGATTGACTGGCCTTTTTGTGCTACGTCATCCCCGGCTACGATCGGGGATCCAGTCAATAATGATTCCTTTTGTCCTGGATTACCAATCAAGTTGGGAATGACGGGGGAAGGGGAGGTTAGTTGCAGCATTTTAAATTGTGGTTGATTTTCAAAGCCCAACACGTAATCTTCTTTGGCGAGGCCTAGAACTATATTACCTTGTGGTAAGTAAGTTTTTACAATTTGATTAAAGCGAGCTACTGACATTTCACGCGGCGCAGCAATAAAAATTGCCTGTAAGTTATTAATGGGTTTTTTGCTGCTAAAAGCTAGCTCATTCCAATCAAACTTCATTCTTGCCCCTTGTACTTTTTCTCGAACTTAGTATCTAACGCGGCAAGTTTGGCGGCCTGTTTTTTATAGATCGCAGCGTTCTCTAGAGGGGTATATTTTAGTTTGCGATAGTTCCACACGCTTAGATCTGGTGCATCGAAGGGTATGCAGTGTATATGTAGGTGATCCGAAACGGTGCTCTGGGCCACTATGCCGCCATCACGCAAAAGCATTTGTATGCCTTTAATCCCGTGTACCTCACGGATTATTTTTTTGCCCATATACATAAATTTTCGGACAGTTTCCCATTCAAGCGGAGTCAAATCTTTGAGTGACCGTACGTGCCGACGAGGCATTATCATAAAATGACCATCAATATAGGCAAAAAGCTGGACTGTCATGACCATGCCGTTTTCTTCATAAAAAACATACTTTTCGCGCAGGTCGCAAAATACGCATTTGCCGACAGATTGCCAGATGCCATCGTATTGTTTGGTGAATCTGGCATCACGATAGGTTTCTTGCTTATGGTGCTGTTCAGGGGTTAGATTCATCGTTCTTTTAGCGGATCTTTGCGCAGTTCCATAAAATCTTTAAAAATATCACCGAGCTCTCCGCCGATAGCTCGCTGGACGATCTTAGTGGTAGACAAAGCCGTTGACTGACGATCGACAACCTTGACTACGCCACCGTATTTAGTAACGGTTTTATATTCTTTGGAGGATTCATAGTCGGCGGCCCAGTCTTCTCTGACTGTAATAAAAACATCAGGTTTGAGTAAGCCGAGCGAAGGCTGGCAACTGGGCTCTGGCAAAATGGTTACAAAGTCGACACTACGCAAGTACGTTAGCATCTCCGCGCGGATTTTTTCATCGAGAATTGGCTTATTCGGCCCTTTAACCTTGCGAATCGCAGCGTTGCTGCTGACACCTACAACTAGAATGTCGGCTTCTTTCTTAGACTCTTCAAGATAGCGACACTGGCCTACATGTAATAAATCCCACGAGCCCGCCGTAAAGACAATTGTCTTACCTTTATCTTTAAGATTCTCGTGCAATGTCATCAGGTCGCTCTGTGAGATCAGTCGCTTCTTCCACGCCTTATTCATGTTACCTCTCCATAGTTTCATCCCATTCTAATATGTGTCGCCGTAAGAGTAAATCACGAGTACGAATAAAATGTTCATTCTGGGGCAAGAATTCATACGGATTGTGACGTAAAAATTTATAAAAGTCGTGTACTAGAAAGAAATCGAGTAGATCTTCTAATAGATCATGTTGTTTTACGACTAGTGTAGCGTAGGGTGATGCACCACGTTTACTATAGCCCGATTGCAAAAAGTATTTGCGTACCTTGGTCTCATCTTTGTATTTACAGTCGACCAATAGAAAAGCAAGAGTCCGAGCAATATCAAATACGACATGGCCACGACCGGTTTTTTCAAAATCCAGAATGCCGCTTATAGTTAGGCCATTGTCTACAGTCTCAAATAAAACATTACCTCTTACAAAATCCATATGCAGAGCCTGCTGATCTGGTAGTTTTTGGCAGATATGTAACAGGGGCTGAAAATTGGTATGTCGAATCTTAAGATTCAGCTTAGCCCATAAAGCCCCCATAACATTAGGGTCTGTAAAATAGGTTTGCATACGATGGTTGAGGGCCAAGCTGTCAAATGCAATTTCTGTCAAATCACCTTCAAACTTTGCCAATAAAGCGTGCATATCGCTCATGGTTTTGCCCAGCAATTTTATATGACGCATAGTGTAGGCTTCCCAGGGAATAGTCTGGCCAGGCAAGTAGTTGTATAGGGCACCGTATCTTTTTGTTTTATCTGTAGAAAGGCAGACGATGCGGCTATCTAATGTCTGTCGAACGGACATACCTTTATCAGCCAGAAAGTTCGATACGGCATTAGCATTAGCAATAGTTGTTAGAATATTTGGCTCTATCTTGTACAAAATCAGGTTTGCTAGCTCGTCGTTGCTCAATTTGATTGCATATGATTGGTTTCTGTAGCCTTTTTGTACAGGCAATATGCGCCGGGCATCAAGCTCAAACATAGACAGAATTTTACGCAACACCTCCACATCCATTGCTACAGAGTACCTTGTGTGCCAAAATATGACCAGATGAAAGTTTTTGTTATTGCTGCGCTAACTGCCGATGGGTTTCTAGCCCGCGATGTTGATGATTTCTCTATGGATTGGACCAGCCCAGAAGACATTAAGCACTTTGTGAAGCTTACTAAAGAAGCAGGTGTGATGGTGTTGGGTTCGCGTACTTTCGCCACTATGTTAAAAGCTGGCCGCAAATTGCCAGGGCGCAAGATGGTTATTTATACTTCTAGACCAGAAGCCTTCCCGCATGATCGCGCTGACCCCACGGAATTTACTACGGAACCGCCAGCAGATCTTGTAAAACGCTTAGGTGATGAAGGTTTCACCAGCGTTGCTATCTGTGGCGGTCAACAAATCAACACGCTGTTTATGCAAGCTGGTGTTGTGACTGATCTGTATCTAACAATCGAGCCTATTCTCTTAGGTACAGGCCTGACTCTGTTTGGCAGCACAATGGATACTAAGTTGAACTTGGTATCGTGTGAAAAGTTAAACGAAAATTGTATTACTTTGCACTATAAGGTTGTATAGGCCATAGCTCTGCGGTTACTTTAGCGAATGGTTACTTAAATTTCTGTACTTTGCGCAATGTGCCATCTTTATTGTAGAATTTCCATTCACCAGTACGCTTACCCATATTCCATTCACCTTCGTCCATAAGCTGGCCATTGTCGTGGTAGCGCTTCCAGTACCCGTGTTGTTTGCCCTCTGTAAAATTGCCATGCTGTAGTGGCTGGCCGTTCTCTCGGTTCCAATGCCATTCACCAGCGAACTCGCCTTCTTT
>DATMOD010000024.1:0-7626 GCA_035568355.1 Patescibacteria group bacterium | reverse complement strand
TGCAGCAGCCAATATATGGTCGATATAATTTGAGCTGCCATGGGCCAGGCGTTGTTGTATATCTAAGAGTCTCCGATCGCCATGAATTACTCGCAATGCAGGACAACCCAGTGCAATCGCCGAGTAGTAATCGGAGGCATTCTTGCCCAAAACGCTAGCTCCCTCAAACCGTAATATTCCCGCCGCATCCCTCTGTATATTGACCTGTTCGGTCCCTACCCGGTCTAAAGGCAAAGCACGTATGTGCACTGTCGCCAGAGCTAAAAATCTTCGACGATCACTCTGCGCAAGATCACGAAGTCCCTCAGGAGACAAGTGTTCGCTGCTGAGCAGAGCGGCCATGACAATATTTGTCAGCATTGTATTACAGACAGCCGGCACTGCCGCACCTTCCTCGGAGATTTCCCATACTTCTTTCGGCCTACCGTCAACAGGGGACTCATTACCTAGCTTAGTAATAAAAGCTTTGTAGTCCAAATACTTAGCCAGCCTTTCGTTGCGTCCCATCTTAACTATAACTTCTCTAAATCTTAGGGCAGCGCGTTGCTCTTCGCTGAGGCCTGGCGTAGCCAGTATAGCCCCTTCAGGGGGCATAAAACGCGCCGTTACAGTTTGGCTCAAATCTCGAACAGCTTGCATTATGTCACTATCCAACCTCTGAGCGACTTCAGCGACAGTCAAACGTGTAATGTCGCCGAGATCTGCAGGGCCGAGAGTGTTGTTTTGTGCTCGCATCGCGGCAAGCTTCTGAACAAACGGTGAATTTTCAAACGAGACTCCCTTAGGGAAAAGTGCATTCATTTGTTGGTCTATATAATATTGTTGGATAGCAAAACGCTCAATTTTAAGTGGGTCCATAATGAGACGGTCCACTTGCTCTCCGTTCACACTTGCTTTTTCTGCTTGATGTTGGGTCTCTGAGATTATAGTGCCAGCCGAAGCTTGTTCAAAGATCGTTTTCTGTAATTTCTTAGGTGATATATGATCATCTGCTACGCCCCGGGGATCATCCAAGAATTCATGGATTTCGTCTGGTCCAAACTCGAATGCAGCAGCAAACCCATGAATAGAATGTACCCCTTTTATTCTGTCCTCACTCTCTGAATCCTCGATAAGCAAAACTAACGATGAATCCTTACAAGCTTGAGCAACCTCAGCCTGTCTTCCATCTCTATATACCTCTCGTAAGAAATCCTCGCGATCTGCTTGACTAACTGCAAATTGCGTACAGGCTACAGCGCCTACTATACAAGCTGTTTTCTCGTCACCAACGAGCTCTCCGGACCGTTTGAGAAGACCGAACGCTAACTCGTTCCAGCCGACTCCCTCCTTATCCTCTGCCTCACCAACAATTACATCATGTATAGCACGAAGAGCTCGGGATTTTTCGGCTGTATCTTTGCCTACGACAATACTATCCAAAGAAAGAGTGTGAGCGTCGACAGCCCTCTCTGCAATTTTCGGCCCATTAAATGTCTCTGTACCCATGCGGTCGACAGCATACATAGTGGAGGGGGGTGCAAGGTTCTCATCAAAATCCCATACAGTCCCCTGATAGTCGTGAAGCGCCACGAGACGGCCTAGCTGGCGTCGTATCTCATTGGGCAGCACTTTGTCTTTGGGTGATGTTGTTTCCATATAAAACCTGTCCAGCATCTCTACTTACGTACTGGGCAACTACGATTACTGGCTTATCTATCAACAGCTTAAAATGCTTAGCCGATATCATCGATGTTACCTCAGGATAACTACATTATACCCATTATTTAATATGATTGCTTTTGGAAGATGGATATTCTTTATTAATCAGCATATCGTTTATCCCTGAAGTGATCAAGGTACACAAGAATCTCCTTGCTAGATAGCAAATGCCTAAACGAGGAGGCCACCACCAACTTTTGCGGTCAGGGTATAATTCTTTCTTCTCTAGCACTACCTTGTCGTGCTAGAGGGTCTCTTAGCCGAGTTTGATGATGATAATTGTTGTTGACTTTGTTAAACAAGCAGACAATAATACTTGTTATGAACGAGCAGCAACTTAGACGAATTTTCAAAGAAGCGTTCACTGAGCAAAACAAGCGTCTTGAACGAAGGTTCATCGAACAAGATGAGCAACTAGGTGCACGTTTCGCTGAACAAGAATCTAGGCTAGATAATCGCGCTATCAAGCGAGAGCAACATCTTGAAGAACGCCTCAGTCAGCAGATCACTGACGAGTCCCTTAAAATAATAACTCATCTAACCAACGATTTTGACTCTAGACTGAAAGCAGAAATCCAGCCACTCAAAGAGGGTATCGATGCAATCTACAATATCCTTGATTGTATTGTAGGCAGAATCAAGACTGACAGTGAAGAGCAGGCCGCTATTGCGATCGATCAAGACCGCCATAAGATCTGGATAACCCAACTGGCTAGTCATTCTAATGTCAAACTCGTACCTGAGCCCTAATACAATCCGCAGGGCTAAACTTGAATAATTGCAATATTCGTGCTATTATACTGTAGATCGTTACAGTGAATCCGAGTTTGTAGAGCTTAATAGGTAGGTTACTCGATGTTCATTGTCGAGTTATCGTATCCATTAAACTAAACAAAGCTAGGATTTTTTTATGTCTTATAATTCTTTTGATCGCACGCGACGCCCTCAGAGTCGCCAAGGTAGTTGGTCTGCACCACGCGGTAATTTTCGCGGTAGATCATCTACTTCAACTTATATTAACCCTTCTCGTTTTGTAAAAGCAGCTAAACCAGTTGTCGCTGCCGAAGCTTACGTGCCCAAGCACACATTTGGTGACTTTGCTTTGCATGCCTTATTACAAAAAAACATTCAAGAAAAGGGCTTCACCAATCCATCGCCTATTCAGGACCAAGCTATCCCAGCTGGGCTTGCCGGACAAGATGTTATTGGTATCGCCAACACTGGTACGGGTAAAACAATTGCCTTCGCATTGCCTGTTCTACAAAAACTACTCGATAACCCTACCTCTAAAGCCTTAATCATGGCTCCAACCAGAGAGTTAGCTCAGCAGATCGAACAAGAATGCCGGGCTATTGCCAAGGGTAGTGGTATTCTTGGAGCAATCCTGATTGGTGGTGCGCCTATGATGCCTCAGTTACGTGATTTGCGCGACAGACCACGAGTTGTTATTGGCACTCCGGGTCGTATCAAGGACCATCTTAACCGTGGCAGTCTAAATCTTTCGACATTTAACGTTATAGTATTAGACGAAGTCGACCGCATGTTGGATATGGGTTTCGTGAACGATATTCGCTCAATCCTAAGCCTAGCTGCTACCGAGAGACAATCGTTCTTCTTTTCAGCCACATTAGACAACAAGGTTCGTGATCTTATCGAAACCTTTGCTACTGAGCCAGTAGTAATATCTGTCAAACACGGTGATACGGTTGATACTATCGACCAGAACGTTATCACCTATTCTTCTAAAGAACAGAAGATAGACAAGTTGCACGATTTGTTAATCGATAAAAACGTCTCTAAGGCCATAATTTTTGACGAAACTCAGCGTAGCGTCGAACGACTACACCTGACTCTACAAGAACGAGGCTTTAAAACTGACGCCATTCACGGTGGCAAATCTCAAGGCCAACGACAACGAGCCCTACAACGCTTCAAGGCCAACGACGTTACAATCTTGGTTGCTACCGACGTTGCAGCCCGCGGTATCGATGTGGCCGACATCACCCACGTGGTTAACTATTCTACACCTCAATCTTACGAAGATTACGTACACCGCATCGGCCGAGCTGGCCGTGCTGGCCGAGTAGGTTATGCTTTGACCTTTGTTGAAGCCCGCTCTCAGTATTGACTAGATAAACAAACTATAGTATAGTTTGTCATGCTAGGCAATTGCCTGGCATGTGTTTGCGACGGCTTCGTTGTCGCTTGTCAAAAGAGGTAGTCATGGCCAAGAAGCACGGCTTGTTCTGCGCCTGCAAGAGGTGCACGGGGGGCTCCTTGTTCGGCAACAAGAGCAAGCAGTCCCGTGCACAGAGCACTCGGCGTACGACGGCTAGGCCGGCGAAGCGCCAGACCGGCAAAAACCACGGCACCAACAGGCGCGGTGGCGGACAGGGCTAACAAGGCCTACCTCCAGAACAACACCAGCCCCACCCGAATGAGCACACCGCTCTTCGGGTGGGGCTGCTCTACATATCGGGCTAAATCAATTATACTTGAGATTATATGAAGCGACTGATCTTGATAAAACAATCAAACTCTTTTGATCTTGCCCATCTTTATGAGCATATATTCTACACACACATTGAAGAGCTTTTCTACAAAAAGCATCTATTCCAATATTTGGATTATTCATTGGTAGGTAAGACACTCTACGGCACAGCATACTTAGACCTAGAGCTGTACGCTGAACCCGCTATTATTCTAGCCAAAGAAATACCTAACCTTACCATCAGACTTGATAAAGACAATATAGCAATTGCTGCCAGTCAGATTTTAGCCGAAGAAGAAGCGCCGCTTAGCAGTCTTGGATATGAGACTGTGAGACAAGCATTAATAGACCTACATAATCAGACATGGCAGAATGCAGATAACATCGAACTTATTGATACCAAAAAAGTCCGCAAAACAACACGACCTGCTTTCTATATCGCCGAAGGAAAATCTTTACCGGCTCGCAAGTTACAATTTGGCGTGACCCTTAATAAAGATTTTGTTATACAGCATCGCGTACTGATACCACTTTTTCGACAATTCGCATGGCTGATTATGTATAACATCCATGGCGCTCTTTCAGATAGATATGGCTACTATAGTACTAGAGAAAATTTCAAGAGCACTAAGAAAGTAACTGGCTTGTTCAATGCCTTCAAAGTGGCCGATGCTTATGACAATGATGTGCGCCTCTCTAATAATCTAGAGGCCTGTCAGGAAGTCATACAAAGCTTGCGGCAATATGATGCTTTCACTCGTCACATGTCTGTACTTCGCAATATTTCGTATTACAATCGCCCAAATTTAGCACCTAGTTTTGAAGAAAACTACGAAGATACTCACATTTTAATCGGCCCCAAAGGTTGGCAAAAAATTGCGACCCAAGAAAACTATGAGTTGTTAATGAAGCATATGTCTATTGAATTGAAGTTTGGACATAAGAAAGTGTCGCAGAGAATTGTAAATTAGGTTTGTTGAAGCCCGTTCTCAGTACTAATTCAAGAAATACTGTATTGCTACAAACTCTTCAGTGCCACGCCGTAGTATAATGAACCATATGTCACAATCCATCGATCCAATGGCTAGCGAACTAGCTCGTCATCTTCAAGCTCTTGAAGCTCCAGGCGCACCTCTCCATCCAACCCCAACAGAAACCCTACACGTGAACCATGTTGGGAGCGGTTTGTATGTGGCTTACGAGCAGTTGCGTAATGCTGCCGAGTATACTGAAGACCACCTGCTGCTTCGTCGTGCCATAGAGCGGTTTTTGCATCGAGTACGTGCACTAAGGGTCCAGGGCACTAAACAAGAGATTGGTACGGAGCTGATCACTGAGCTAACACAGTCTGGCTACATTAAGAATGACGCCGTGCCCCTCAGTTCGATTAGTCAAATCGACCAATCTCTGCAATGGTATGTCGCCTATTATTGGCATTTACGAACTATCGGGAAGGTACCGATAGAGAACGCTATGCGCTGGATTACTCAAATAGCTTCGACGGATGTTGAGCGCCAATTACACCCCCGCCCTAAAGAAGAGGTATTTTTAGCTTTTGCGCATAGTCATTTTTTGCATGCCTTACAACAAGTTGATTATCCAGAATTCAAAGACGAGTGGACGTATGACATGGCGCTCTACACAGTCGTGCATCAAACCCTACTCAAATCAGACCTAGCTACTACGCGTTATTGGTTTTTACACAAAAGCGGCAAATCGCTGGATCAGCTGGATGAGTTCATACGGCTCAATGAGCTTGTAGAAGAACTTTACAAGGGCGAACAGACTATCAAGCTATCACGAATTGTACGCCGCTATTGCCCTACATTCCGTATCTTGATAGGTATAATCGCACAAACGCCACACTCAGCTAGCGCTATAAATGATCGATCCCAACTCCTTTCTCTGGCTGATATTGAGATTGCCAGGGCGTATCGATCTACCAGAAAACGCCTGCGAAGCGCTTTAATTCGTAGTGTTGTTTTTGTCTTTATAACTAAAACTATTATAGGTCTTAGCCTAGAGGTTCCATACGATCTAGCAACCGTACATAGCGTGGCAATTTTACCACTCATGTTCAATCTGTTATTCCCACCAGCCTATATGGCCTTGGTGGGTTTTAGTATATCTACTCCAGACGCCCATAATGTAAAGGCCATCAAAAACCATATTGATCGTATTTTTTACCAGCCAGGGCAAACTCCTATAACCTATACTGTCCGTCGCCAAGAGACATCGCCTGCAATTCGCCGTGTATTCAGTGCGATCTATATAATAATGTTCGGGCTGTCTTTCGGGCTGCTTGTAGGGGCATTAGCTAGAATCGGTTTTAATATTGTCCAAGGTTTAGTATTCTTTGTGTTCTTATCAACTGTCAGCTTCTTGGGGCTAAAACTTGTGCGAACTGCTCATGAATTTGAGCTGCTCGATCAACGATCACGCCTAGTTGACATTATCAGCAGCTTCTTAATGACACCCTTCGTTCGAGCCGGCCAATGGATAACCGACAAGTACAGTCGCGTCAATCTAGTTACCTTCTTGCTAGATATCGCCATAGAAGTACCGTTAAAGACCTCTCTGCGATTAGTGCAACAATGGACGGGTTTTTTGCGTGACAAACGAGATGAGCTTTAGCTCCACCCCGTCAGGCAAACAAAAAACCTGAGGTAGTGAGTTTTGAAGCTGACGAATTGCTGTGGCAACAGGTCACCAAGCATAAACCCTCACTCTGAAGCTAAATCACGTCGCACAAATCCAAAAGTACCAATTAATATTAGGCTCAGACTAATCAGCAGCATAACAGCTAGACTATCCCAGTGCGGGTCAACCGCCGGGGCAGCGGCAAGCCAGTGTAAGATTGATGTGTTTAGTAGCCAGTCGTTAGCCTTAACAAATGAACCGATAATTTCTACCAAAAAGGACCAGACGATCACTCCATAGGCTACAAAACTGGTTGCTCGTGGCAAGAACCCAAATGCTAATACACCTATACTTAGGACCAATACGGCCGGTACGGCAACATTAAACCCGGCAGCTAATAAGCTACCTAGACTGATATCAAAATTCTGTAAATGTGCACCTAGCCAAGCCGATAGACCTGCTAACAACCCGGCAGCCAAAAAAGTAACAACACCCAGTGCTACGCGGCCCAGCAGCCAATTAGCTCTAGTTACCCGCCTAACTAATAAATTATCCAAAAAGCCCTGGGCTTCTTCTTCGCGTGCCGCCGCCAAATGAGTTGCAGCCATCACCATCACCATCGTGCTGATGACAATAAAAATAAAACCCATAAATAATTTGGCCCCACTACTACTGCCACCACCAACTATACTTATGGCCTTACGCAAAGGGCTAGAGTTACTAAAAGTTTCGGCGGCAGTTAGCGAAACCGTACCGAATAAGTAACTAAATAGGCTAACTCCAATTAGCCAGCC
>DATMOD010000023.1:0-43956 GCA_035568355.1 Patescibacteria group bacterium | reverse complement strand
TTGATCTATAGAGTCAAATTGGTTCATGTCAGCTTTGAGAATCACGCACGTATGGCCTAGATATTGTGTAGTGTCTTGGTCATAACCATAAGGCTCGCCAAACACCGCTACATCGCCTAACTGCGGTATAAATTCTGGTGTGTTGGCAATGCGCTCTATACTGGCAGGCAAATCCATTGACCAAAGGTCGATAGCATTACCGCTCGGCATCCAGCCAACCATAAAATTTAGATAACCATTAACAAAATCCTTACACTGGAAGCCATAGACTCCATCGGTATCGATACCCAACCGGCCTCGATCGTCGGTTTTTGCATACTGACTTTGTTTCCAGCCACCTTGCAACCAGTCCTGTATCTCTTGTGGGGTTTTCATATTATCCCTTCGCATTTCTAGCTGCTTGGTGCACAGCTCTCATTCGCTCTGAAGCTCTTGCGCGAGACTGAGGTGATCGGTTGCGTTCTGACATTCTTGCAGATGCTGCCGCACGAGCTTTTGGGCTAACAACGTGGCCTTGCTTAAAACCAGCATGGCTGCCCGGCTTTCTACCACTCCCTGGGCCACCTTTTTCAACGTCTTCAGGCGCAATATTGGCTATCATCTCAGGGTCATAGCGGCCTAGATTGATTGGGTACTCCATTATTTAGCATCCTTTTGTGTTTCGTTGGGTTTAAAAGCAGCTTCGGCTGCACTGACGGCGCCATAATCGGTTGCGAAATTAGCATATAGAGACACGAGCACTAGGTACAGGACGCTGGCCTGTTGCCAAAACGGCTGCGCAAATATGAAGACTGAGACAGCAACTACCATGTTCACTAGCCAAATGTAGGTAAAGAACATATGAATCTTATATTGCAACTCTGGGTTTGACTCAAAGTCATGTATGAAGTGTTTGATCCAACCGTGCCGCATAATTTATTCTTCTTTCTACTCTAATTTTAAGTAGAAAGCAGAGAAATTATTACTTACAGTGACAATATCTAAGAATAGGTGGCTATTCCATTTGTGCCAAGTGCCCTGTTAGCAACATTGTAGGCGTTCAAAGTTTGACGGGCAGCCGAATCCGTTAACTGCTCAACTTCAATATCTGCATAGTCAGCTGAATAATCAACAGACACGATCTGCATGTTGTTATTGAAGTTTTGGGAGGTAATGGCATTGAAGCCTTTGAACTGGCAAGTATCGCCGGGCTGGATAAGCTCAATGTTGTAACCAATCTTCTGATCGATATTGTTATCAACAATCCTAGCTGTTATACGCTTGAATGGGTTTTTAACGTTAGTAATGTAGGCATTACCAAAGTTATCAGCGGCTTGTTGGCTAGAGATGCGTGTATCCCTAAAGGTAATCCATCTATCATCGAGACTATTGATGCTGGCTTGGTCATAGTAACGCTTAAGTATGGTTAAACTAGCATGGCCATCTTGAAATAACAGATTATTGAATACACTATCAGCATTGTTCAGAATGGTCAGCTTGGTGAAGTCTTTGCCAAAAGTGAAGGTGTGGCGAGGCGTGGTGGCTTTATTCTGGAATTTGATAAGGTTTGTTTCGGGGACGTACCAATACCAGCCAGCAGGGGCTAAATCTTTACATAGGTTCAACGCATCAGTTATGAAATCCTTGTCATGGGTATAAGTCATCATCTGGTTTGGTGCAGCAATGTCTGAAGCATTATATTGCACCATGGCAACAGTAGAGTTAGCGTTGTACTGATCTAGGATGCTCTTAAAATTAGTGTCGATGTTTGAGGCAGTAGCCGGTGCTGTGGCCGTCAAGCCTGTTGGGCTGGTGTACAAGATAACTGTATTACCACTTCTCAAGATGGCAGTAGCCATTTTGGTGACGTTACCATAACATCGGACAGTTACACTTTCTTTTGCCCCATCTATGGTGGTTTCAATGGCATATATCCAGCCACTATAGATGAGCTGACCTAGTGGGCCAGTCTCGAAATCCGTTACATACATCTTGACTTGATTATTGTGGGCAATTAAATTACCT
The DNA here is from genome assembly GCA_035568355.1 of Patescibacteria group bacterium. Classification (GTDB taxonomy): domain Bacteria; phylum Patescibacteriota; class Saccharimonadia; order Saccharimonadales; family EFPC-124; genus DATMOD01. Next base: position 41,952 of record DATMOD010000023.1, on the reverse strand, counting down.
TGGCCGAAGTTATCAAACGGTTTTGATAACGTAAAACTGAAATCGCCCAAACCACCATTAATCTGTTTCCTAAAGCTATCCCACTTAAAATCATAGATAGTATCAATAAGTTTACCGTTAGTTCCGCTACGGTATACCTTTATGTAATAGTCTTTGTTATTTATCAGTGGCATTAGAGATATCTCTTGGTGTAATCGATACTGGCATTGGCCGAGAATAGGCCACCGGCTGAAGTCATAAATAGTTGAAACATCATGGTTTCGTTGTTGGTAGTAATCAGAGTATAGGTACTACCAGAGTTTGTGGATTTGGCCATTGATCCAGCCGGGTATCGGTTATTGTTGGCTCGCAGCAGCCATTTGTTGGTAGTGTTTAGGGTTGCGGCCGCATTGCAAACAATCCAGTATTTAGTTGCCGCGTTTAATGTAAAGGCTGCGGGGAAATTAAAACTCAACCAGCCCCATGAACCAGCGGCTGGCGGGGCGACGGTAATAGTGGCATTAGCGTTGACTAGTGTGCCGGAGGGAGCATTTGAAGCATCTGTCTCAATCCTAAGTGTCATACTGCCTGGCACACCTACAATATATGGATAAATATCACAGCGCTGTACGCTGTTGGTAGCGACTGGTACGACAGCCTGGGCTCCTCGTATAGCTGTACCATCCACAGAGATGCCATAGACCCAGTTAGATAGTATTCTGGTAGTAGTTGGCGTGGCAGCAAAAGTGCCTGTTAATAGGGCATTCCAACGAGGTGATGTTCCAATAGTGTTTACGGGCGTCCAGCTGCTTTCGCTAAAACTGCCTACAGGCGTTAAGGTCTGGAAAGTAGTGCCATCACCAGAAAATTTATAAGCAACTGCGGTTGAGCCTGGTGTGGTATCAGTCTTTTGTATCTGAGCGGCCAAAACGTCTGCATTACTTGTGAGTAAAGCTAGAGATTGTCCGATGTTCTTGGTAGAGTCATATCCCGCCTTAAAAGTGGCTATGACTGATATTGCGTTACTATTGGCACCGGTAAACGTAGCGTTGTAGGTTCCAGTTGTTGAGACCACTTTGCTCTCTGTGGCACCATTAATATTAAACCCACCAGAATCGGCAACGAGGGTATCAAAATTGGAGTAACCAGTTCCAGCAGCTAGAGCAGCTTTGTTGAGGCAAGAGCCTATTACAAGTTCGCCAGCTTGGGTGGTAGTAGGCGTAGCAGTTGAATCAAGTGAAGATATCGCCATGGCAGTTTGGTCAAGAGGTGAGCTTATGCTTATATTTGTAAATTCCTGGGCTATTATAAGAAGCCGTACAGTAGTTCCAGAGGTATTATGAGTGAATGTATGGCTGGCGCCACCAATTATATTAGTCGCAAAATAGATAGATACCTCATCAGTGCCATCTTGACGACTAACGGCCTTAGTCCAGGTGTTGTTATAGCTGTCCGTAATAGTTGAGTTTGCAGGATTATTACTAACAGCGGTTATTGCTATAAAGTTCCCCGTTGTAGTCGTTATCCCGGGAGTGGTTATACTGCTGGCACCGACCGCAGTCGCGGCGTGAGCAGTCTGTATGTATGGCGTAGCCGGCGGTGCGGCTAAAGGTAACTGTAATCGATTATTGGTAGTATCCCAGTTAGCTGTGGTAGTACCTCCATCTCTGTAGGTTGTGTTGGCAAATGTTTCAGTATTCGCGCCATAATCAATAGTGGTATTGGTATCAGTGCTAGTAACACTCTTATAAGTTTTAAACATTAAGCTAGCATTATTGGGTGAAGCAACGTCAGTATATGTAGCTCCAGAGTTGATAGATGTTCTAAACTTACCAGAAGCATAGTTGTTAGGAGTATTGTAATAGACCAGAACATAATTCTTTTGATCATTCGATGTGGGGGTTAAGACAATCCAATAGGTCGTACCAGCTGACACGGTAACATTGGGGGAAAGGGCTACATTGATCCAGTTGGCGATTGTCTGCATGTTAGCAGAGCTTATGGTCTGGGTACTATTAGCCAAGATCGTACCGGAGGACGCACCTCCCGAATCTGTCTGAATAGTAAGTTGCACATTTTGCCCAGTACCAACAGAGGCTAGTACTAGACCCAACCTAGTTATGTTGCCACCACCAGGCACAAAACTCTGGGCATAGCGATTAGTGCCAAGTAATACTGCGTAGCTACCAGCTGATTGTAATTGGAATTGATCTAGCGTCTCACCAGAGGTAGTATAAAAGTTAAAACCGTATTGATTGTTTGATCCCGCTTGCCATTGAGGAAATTGACCAACAAAGTCCAGTGGCACATTATTCTGTGTCACTCTAAAGTTGGTTGAGTCAGCCACAACAATATCATTATTCTGCCAATTACCAGAGACGGTGAGAGTTCGGCCACCGACGACATCGACAATATCAAAAGCATTCAGTGATCCAGAAGTAGCGATTGTCACAGTCGTTTTGACATCTGGAAGTGCAGAGCCAGAAAAACTTAATGTACCGGTATAGTTTGAACTGTTCATGCCGGATAACGTCAAGGCATTAACTACATTAGCCGTTGCAGCTCCTTGCACAGCCTCCAGCCCAAACGGTGGATCATCTGCTTCAAAGGTTATTTCCCAGTGTGCTAGTGTCACTGAAAATGCTTCTCGCGGTACTAACCATGGCCCACTACTCGATACGATGAACCGTCTATTAACGATCCCGTCGTTAATATCTAAGTTGAGCTGCGTACCACTGGTATTGTACTTAAAAGTGTCTAACTTATTTTGCACATCATCTAAGGATGTGCCAGTTATCGTGCCGGAGAGTTTTATAGGGCGCGCCTGATAGACGGCGGATATTACTTTAGCCCCTGGACGCCTAGCAACGGGTAAAGTATTCAGCCTTAATTCTGTACCATCATCATAATTGATCCCAGCAACCGTAATATTATTGGTCGCATCTAAAGTAAAGCTGCCAATTTGAAAAGTAAGCGCCATTTTAGTAAGCTCCGTTCAGGGCATTGCGGTTCAAACGACCGATTTCATCTGATATCGTACGAGCCATACTACGAACGTCTACATTGTTCGAAAGAGGACCAGTAGTGATGTTGATAGTAATATTTTGGCTGCCAGTACCTACTTTGTTGGCCGGGACTATCGTACCGCTCTGATTCGGAACAAATAATTCGCGCCCAACCTCACCAACGATATATGGCATTCCAGCCTGTACTGATCCACCACTAGCTCGATGTTGGGGGTTAAATCCACCTTGCAAGCTAGAACCAGCACTCTGCAAACCCGTATTTAGTTTGGTAGATTGTGTCTGAAGGTCGCTGAGCTTAGCCGTCGTTATACCTATTAACTGGTCAGCTGTTCCTACTGCGTTTTGTATTGTCGCATTTATACCGCTAGCATTTTTTATGAGCGTTCCGACATGAATGCTTAAATCGTCTACTTTGCCTATCTGGCCTGCGGCAGTAGGTCCGATTTTACCAATTATGTTAACTGTTGTATCTATCCCTTTGTTATAAATATCTTGCATTTGAGCGCTAAGCTTGGTGGCTAAGGCTAGTTCTTCTTTTGCCTTTGCCTCTTTAGCTTGTTGAATCTGAAGATCTAGATTGGCCTGCCAAGTATTATGCAGTGATAAATTGTAGTCATCATTGGAACCTTTTAGGTTATCTGTAGCCTTTTGCCATTCTGGAGACTTGTCCCCATATTTTTTAAGCGCATCATTAACGGCAAGTTGTTTATCACTTACATCCTTAATTGAGACCTTAAAGATATCACTTGCCGCAGTCGCCTTATCTACAATTCCCTTATGGTCGGCAGTAAGTTTATTCACTGCATCCTGGGCTGCAGCTTGCCTATCCTGAAATGTTTTCAGCATATCTACAGAACTACCATATTTATCAGTAAAGGCAGTGGCTTCCTGAGTAGCTTGGATATTCTTGGTAGTGGAATCGTAGACTTTATCTATGATCAGTTTCTCAGCCGTAAGCCCGACCACTAACGCACCAACTGCAAGACCAAGCGGCAGCAGTACCCCGCTTGAAGCCATTACCACAGGTACTAATGCTCCAAAAGCAGGGACAAGCATCTTTACAAGATTTAAGAGAGGCATTATCTGAGCAATAACAGGCAGGAATTTAGTGCCGATATCGACACTGATCACTTGGATCTTTTCTTTAAATTCTGCTAATTGTTGATTGAATGTGCCTTGTATTAATGACCAGTGCTTGACGTCAGAGCCAGCGTTATTAGCCGAATCAGCTATGGCTTTCACGTTATCATTAAAGGTACCGGCATTCTTGCCAGTAAGCATGAAGGCTGCGTTAGCGGCGTTAGTCTGGCCAAGCAATGATGATAATTCAGAATAAAACGTCTTAGATGCTTCAGTGCCATTACGGAGTTCTTTATTAAAAGAGTTTGCCTTGTCAGCAGTAACTGCGAATTGAGTCATCATAGCTGCTTGTGTGGGGGTGAGTGCCTGAAGTGACTTATGCCAGTCTTTAGAGGTTATAGTACCGTCTAGAAACGATTTAGCGAGATCCTGTAGCTTAGGTGGCATAGCTGCAATTTCTGTCTGAGCATCCTTAGATGCTAGAGTAGCATCTTGCAATGTACCTTGTAGCACGAGACCGTCAGGACCCATGTGTTTAATAATGGCATCGCTAATCTGGGCTAAGGTGCCAGTTAAGCCCTTTGCGCCTAAGTTTTTTGACAAGTCTAGTGAGCTCAAGCCCATCTGCATCATTGCATTAGTCTGTTGCAGAGTAGGCTTTTCGAGCGCGCGAATCACAGCATTAAGATCCTGAGTAGCCTGATTAGCTGAAACACCACCAGCTGTTAGAGTGGCTTCTGCGCCAGCAATCTGAGCAAACGATAACCCTACGTCGTTAGCAGCAGGCAGCACAGTAGATAGACTGCTGGCAAAATCCTGCATGTGCATTTTACCGGCAGCAACAGCTGTGACCATTTCATTAGTAACAGATACTGCATCTGAGGCGGGCAATTTGTAGTTATGTAGAATCGTAGTAAGTGCATCTGCAACAACATTAAGATCGGCACCATCGGCCTTTGCACCTTCTGCAGCGGCTTTCAACACATTAAGACCTTCGGCACCATGGAAACCGGCCGATTCGATCATGTACATACCTTTACCGAGCTGCTCTAGAGTGGTGCCAGTACTGATGGCTATTTCCTTCATGCCTTTGCCAACCAGCTCGATGTTGGATTCGCTTTCTCCGGCACCTGTGACTAACTGGGTCAGTGATGCTTGAAAATCACCAGCACTTATAACGGCGCCTTGTATGCTATTTGAGATAGCATGATAGCTGCTTTTAAGTGCATCATAAGCAGCCTGACCGACAGTTACGGCAGAAGCAGTCTCTTTAAAGCTTTTACCGAGTTTATCAACCGCTGCTCCAGATTCTTGAGACTTAGATTTAACAGCCTCCATTCCTTTTTCGAACTTGGCTGTATTAGCAGTGACCTCTACCTCTAGTTTTCGTTGTTCCATGATGGCTGAGATGACGACCTGTCAAATTCCTGTTTTTTAGCCTTTTGATACATAATTATGATAAATTTCTCCACAATATCTGCGGGTGTAAGGAGCAATTCATCGTAAGTCCAACCAAATTGTTCACAAAGCCTGTACTCAACCATTTCGGGTGGCACAGACTTTGCATTATCAAATAGTACCCGTATTACTGATTCGGTGAATCTTTTTTTTCATTGCGAGATAGCACCTCCGAAACGGCATTGATTAGAGCAGTAGAGTCAATGTTATCTAAACGATCAATATTCTCGTCATTGATGTCTAGCTTATTGCCATTCTCGTCATCTAGATTCCAGTCGCAAATCATAGCCTTTAGAATGGCATCTCCAACCTCGGTGTTATCACCCAATCTGCGCACTCTTTTGCTTTCACCGTAGGTGTATCTTTTGTAGTACTTAATCCAGTAGTTGTTATCACTGGGCAGATTTAGAATTTCTGTCTCTAGAACGGTATTTAAATAACCCATAGTATCTCCTAATAGTTGCTATTGCGGTTTTGAATTGTGCCATCAATTGTTTTAGCACTCGCACTGTTATATTCACCTATAAAGTTGACTTTTTCTGCGTAGAAGGCATCAATGCCTGTTTCTATTACGAAAGCATCCAGACGCACCTGGTAAAGGTTGAGCACGATACTTTCATTGAACCCGGCGCCAATACCATTTCCCGTAGCCGTAAACACGAGAGCGTTCTTTGTCAAGTTATAGTAGGTATTCTTATCTGTGGTGTTCTCAAAGAATACAGTGTATGAGCCGCCAACATTGAAGTCTTTAACATCGATAGTAGCTGGCTCATTAGCCCCACTTCTAAAGGTGGGTTCTACGTTGTTATTTATCTTTAAACTGAAATCAGACATCTTAGTGGCTGCATTTCCGGTTGCGGCAGCTACAGTTACACCAAACTGCGTAGTATATTGTGCCCATGTTAAGAGCGTGCCCGAGACCGTAGTGCCCGTACCAGATACCGATGTCTGTGGGAAGAATCCCTTCATAGTGGCCTTGGCATCAATCCACTGGTCTGCTGCCTTAAACTCAAGTGAGTCGACTACGCAACCTCTAAAATACTCTTGGTCAACAACGCGAGAGTTCGTGAGGGTTAATGCGAGAGGCTGATTAGCGTTATTGCGGCTAATTGCATGTGAGAATACTCCACCACCTAGAGCACTCTGTGCATTTGTGCCGAGGGCGGCTCCCAAGAAGTATCCAGAGATTGATGGGTCAAGATGGAAATCAATATCTCCCTCAGACCATTTCTTACCCAAGACCGAGTTGTATTGCTGATCACGAATTCCTCGAGCAGTAACATCATCTATCGGTTTTTGCATGCCGTGCATGGTGTTAGATGTAAATGCCAAATAATCTGTTGGCGAGACAGGAACACCAGGGGTTGGTTCATAGGCTAACCCAAGCCATCCTTTTCTACCTACGTTTGTTGCCATTGCATGTGTCCTTTCCTATTAATTATGAGACAAAACGGGTCATTGTATTACATAGGCGTTAAATATTAGTTCGATCATGCGTTCTTCTATGTTGGGGCCTTTGGTCCAAACAGTTTTGCCATCCTCAGTACGTGAGTAACCATTAGTCAGAGTTGTGCCGAGCTGTGGATCAGCGTTAAATAAAGTTATGAGTTCGTCGGTAGTTGTCCTAAGATTGGTCTCGGCAGTTTGTGCTGTTTGCTCTGTGAATTCGTTGTAGACTTTGACGCTGAACATGTAATGCTCTTCCATACGAGCAGTGTCGGCAAACTTTTGCGTTAAATCTTTTAGGGTTATAGTCACAGCTGGATAACCAGAAAAGCCGCCTTGTGGCTCATATTGGTAGATATTTTGAGGTTGCACATTAACTGACTGAGCAACTTTATTTGCCAAAGCTTGAGAGATACTTACAGTACTTGCCATTATGCTTTACCCCTTATACGCAAGAATAATCTATCGGCAACGAGTCTCATTTCTCTGTCGATGAGGGGCACTGATTGTTCAATACCAGGCTTCCAGAATGGTTGGGCTTTTGTACCTCTCTTTGAGATAGCTCGGGCTATTAAGAAAGGAGTGCTGCCTTTTCCTGTAGCCCTGTAGCCTTTAGCATCTCCTATGCCTTTCTTAGCAGCCCATGCTGCAATCGCCCCTATCGGCGGCCAATGTGGGCGTGTACCGTTCTCTACATAGCTGCCATATGGAGCATTAACTTTAACGCGTGCAACAGGGTAATTACGCTCGGGCATAATAGAACGTTGCAATGTGCCTGTGGCGTGCGGCGCAAGTTTCCTAGTGCGAGCGGTTATCTCGCTAACTGAATTATTCAGCATGCCTCTCATGAGGGGTTTAACTTCAAGACCGGCGTTAGTTGCATCTTTTACTAGCTCATCGAGACCGTGTATTATTATGTTCATTTCACTGTGGTCCTCTCGTAGCTTTAACTAGTGCCAGCTCATAGTGCCTACCAACACCGTAGTTAAATGCCTCGCGGCCTTGGACAATGTAGGTTTCGTTTGTGCCGGATACTACAACCCTATATCCTTCAACAACACCGGAGTTTGTAGTAAACGCCTTATAGGTCTTAAAGAACTGACCATCCGCCTGCATGGTGAATTCTGGGCTTGCAGGTTGGATATTCATTTGCACACCATTAGGCAAAAATCCAGAGTGGGTTACGTAAGTCTCCTGTGTAGCGGATCCGGTAGTAGGGATCAGTTTTTGTATAGTAACGCGCTTATCTAATATCATGATTAGAATTGGCTAACACGACGGTAGCCACCCTGATTAAGTAGGCGTTTGGCCTGTTTTAAAAACCTGGAGTCAGGATCTGCGCCAAAGCTAGATGAATATGAACCCTGGCTAAAATTAGAAGCCCCAGTGTTATTGAACTGCCATGCTAGGATATCCCTTACCCATAAGACACAGGCTAGCTTGAGGTCGGCAGGGATACCGGCCGAATAACCACCTCTATAAGTAACCGAGGTGAAAACATCAGCTCCATGCATTGTCACCAGCTGCGTAGACCCGCCCAGTATCAAGGTGCCAGCAGAAGCTAAGTAAGATGATGGAAAATACATACGCTGCCCCGGATAGGGTATTTGATATAGCACATTACCACCCGAATCGGCTAATGTAAGAGTTGTAGTAAACCCACCTTTCTTGAGCTGGATGCTCGTAATATCTCCCACAGCCACAGGCCTACGATGGAAAGCGACCATTAATTCACCCATGGGCGACAGAGCAGCCCTATCAACTTCTGCGGTCTCAGCCTGATAGTCAAAACCAGTAACGGCACAATAATTGACAATCTGTTGTGAGGCCTGACTAATAACGCCAGATAATGTTGCCACTGGGAACAGAGTTAGATCAACATCTGGCGCATAGGTAGTAAAGTCTGTAACATCTATTAAATTCGCATTTGCCATTCTAACTCCTTTAAGCCAGACTCCTGCCCTCTGGGGGGACAAAGAGCAGGGTGTCCAACTTAAGTCAGGCTAAGCCCTGAAATTTTTTGCTGGAATGGCTCACCGATCACCTTCAACACCGTAGTCTCAAAGATACGGGATTGAATAGCGTGATTGGTGTCTGGCACGTCGTAGATACTGAGCTGATCCAAGTCCTCCATCTCAATCCAGTTTTCGCCCGCAGGTGAAGTTACTGTCAAGAGGTGGGAGTAAGAACCGATATAGCGGCTAACGACAATATCGATCAAGTTACCCGTTACTGGGTTAACCACCTTCGATACATGTACACCACCAACACCAGCACCCTGATCATCAACAACTACACGCTGGATTGAACCACTACCCTGTAAGTCATCCGCAAGCGCACGAACCTGGCGAGGGAAGGTTACAATATGGGTCGGGTAATCAGCGCCATAACCGAATAGGTTTTGCGCAAAGATACCAATACCAGAAGCTGACAGGTAAGTCGCCGAACCTGAGTTAGTGGTAATTGTCTTGGCTAGACCATCAAAGGCGGTAACGTCTGCAGCTGAGTCGCCATTCAAGATCATATCTTCCTCACCAAGCAAAACCTCAGTGATTTTAATATTCTCGAGTTTGGCACGCATGTCCTCAATCGAACCACCACGGTTACTGGCGAGTGCCTGGCGACCCATTTCAACGTCACGCCCCAAGTTCTTGTAAGGAACGGAGACAAAAACGGTTGTTTGGGTGGTCTGCTTTGGCGCACCAGCATCAGCAAAGCCGACTGAAGTTCCAGTCGATCCTGCTTGTGGGTCGAGTTTAGACGTGATCTTGTTCCAGTTAGCGGCCTGACCAAAACCTTCTACACGTGGTAGAATGCGTCGGACTGGCGCAGTAATCGGGACTAGGATCTTTACTACAGGGTCAAGGTTCTCGGGCGCGAATATCGAACGAGATGGTGGAGCTTGCGTGTAAGTAGTATTAGTTACAGCAACCTTCTTAATCTCATCGAGATAAGTCGCTACAATTTCTTCGGGATTCATATACTTCCTTCTAAATTTATCGCGCTACAGCATTTTTAGCTTTGCGCAGTTTTGCCATTAACTGCTGCCTCTCTGTCATCGTCATGCTATTTGATAGAAAGGCTTCATCAGCGGCTTTCAATAGCGTTGCATATTCAGTTTCGGCATCCGTTTTCTCTACTGATTTGTCTACTGTTACAAAATCACCCTTGCGTGCGGTGGTAGCTGCCGGTCGTAATGACAGCTTCTCAACTAACTCTTTTAGAGATTTAACCTCTGATTTCAGAGTCTCTACTTCAGTTAGCCTATCGTCAAAGGCTTTTAAGATATCAGTTTGGTCAGTAGACGTTGTTTCAGATTTGCGTAGTTCAGCGGCTACGGCTTTTGCAAAATCGACAGGTGCTGAATTAACGAGTTTGGGGATTCCACCGCTCATAACACGAGCGCGTTGCTCATAACCACGGCTACGGTCACGACTAACCAGTTCCAGTAGGCGGCTTAACAATGTTTCAAGTTCTGAACTTTCCTCGCCGTCATGTGGGTCGGAAAGGGCTGTATTCTCAGCTATTTCATGCTCGGGAGTTGAATGGCGCAGTTCGTTTTGTGCAGCCTCACCATCAGTAGCACGTACATCATACATGGACTGGAGATCTTCACCTTCAGTATTGCGTGCAGGCGATGGCTTGAAAGCGTTGTTGCCACGGCCACCACCGTCGCTAGCATCGTTCATCTCGCCACGCTCTTTTAGCTGAGTACCTTGACCTTGCTCGACATCCTCTTGTGCTGAGCTGTTGGCGCTACGACGACCGTACATGTCCTTTTTAACTTCTTCTTTTTCTTTGCTCATCTCATTTGACCTTTCTAAATTAGTTTCCCGCTTTTTTATTGCCTGCTTCGGTTCTATCTGGTAATACTTTGTCCACCAGATTTCAGGCCAAGGGTCTCTGGCACGTTGTAATACTTCGGCTTCATATAGTTTTCCTCCCATACTTTTTACTACCTGCAAGGTTGCGGAAGGAGCAGCAGGGTTATCAACAATGGATAGCTCAGATAGTGCATAGTCCGTAATTCTATTAACTTCTCTTTCGCCTGATGCATCTTTAGTCACCTCCTTGGCAAAATTAATCACCTTGCCGCCGATACTAAAACCCGTGAGCACTCCCTCTTTGATCTTCTGCCAAGCATTATCGCCATCGGCGCTTCGTGAGATCTTAGCTCCAACCCAGACGCCTTTATTAGCATCGTCAAAACTTACTTCGATTTTCTTTCCGATCGCACGTGTTGGGTCGTGCATCTCTCGAATATTGCCAGGCCAATCAGCAAAGGCTTTTTTGCTGGCTTCGTAGTCAACAATCTCGCCTTGTTTGTCCAGTTCTTCAACGGTGCCATAACCCCAGACAGTGCGCTGCTCCTCATCTACTTTGGATATTGGTATGGATAAATGTAGTGACTTCATACAAGTAAACTTGCTCCTATGGTGTAAGTTGCGCTATTAGCATTACCGGCAGTGACTTTGACACGCCAGGTGCGGGGAAGGATTGTACTAGCCGAAACATTGGCAGCCACGGTATTGCCAGGATAAATAGTCAGTGAAGTTGTGCCTACGGCAGTTTGTTGTACGCCAGTTAACAGAGCGACGTACTTTCCAGATACCGGATCTTTATAGTCAATCTCAAGGGTAAGCAAAAGAGTTGTTCCGGCGGTAATATCGAAGGTGACTATTACGCCACGAGCATTGTAATTGGTTTGATCTGTACCAGTTTGCGTAGTTGTAAAGGTTCCAGATAATAGAGAGATATTATCCAGATTGCCACGTTGGCGATCCATAGCTGTGCCATTCCAGAGTGCGACGCTTTCTAGCACAACGTTGGCAGCGGCTACGCCGTCTTGCGTTGCTGAGCGCTCGATATAGAACTTGCCATCAACAGGGTTATACAAAGCCTCTTCTTCGATCCCGATGCCAGTGGCCAGAAAGCCGTTTAATCCAGGTCCGTTAGGCGTGTATGTGTCCCATGAAGCATTCGTGTGTGAATTTATTAGCGCTGTCTGCAAATAAACTGGGTTAGTCCCAGGTGCATACGTTGGAACCGTATAGGCAACTTCTTGAGTACCCGAAACAGTGATATCAAAGTATATGGGAGCGCCTGCCTGTAGTCCGGTAGCGGCTAACAGCGTGACAGCAGTCGAACCCGCCCCACCACCAGCAGTTATGTTGGATGAGGTAAAGCCTTTACCAGATAGATTTCTAGCTCGGTCAAAGTTATTTACACCACTTTGTGACACAGCGGTTCCTGGACCACCTCCATTAAATTCATACTCAGCTGCGACAGCCGTGCCTTGACCAGAAGCCCCATCAAGCTCGCCATTAGCAGAACGATCATACTCAAATACCTGCTTTGCACTATTAAATAAATAGGTGGCAGACGGTGACAAGCCCGAAGCTGTAATAAGATCACCAGTACTAGCGTCGCGGGCTTGGTTGTACCAAAATGTAAGAGTTGGGATACCGGGACCAGTGTGGGAATTAACGAACGTAGCCGTGAAAGTTGTTAAAGTTGTGGCTGTTACAACAACTGTTTCCTGGGCTGTACCGGAGTCTACCAAGACCTGAGACCCAACTTTTATGCCACTCATATTGGCAGGTGTGACGATACGATTTGCACCGGCAGTTATATTCGCAACCACACTTGAATTAAATGGCACTGCTAGTTGCTGTGAACCGGCCGGTAAACCTACAGCTGCTACTTGATCGATACCTGTTTCACGAGCACGATCAAGTGTGCCCGGCTGATTAACTATCTGGGCGACACCACCTGTGTAAAGTCCATTACCACTGCCTAAGGCTTGATTGTCTGAGGCGTGGAACTGCGTAATAGTCGCTAGCGTGCCACTGGTACCATCTTCTAATCGCACATAATCAGGCGTTTGAGGCGTGGTGCCAGCGCCAGAGACGGTAATATTAGTACCAATAGGACTACCATCAATATTAGCGACGGTCATAGCCACACCACTAGCGGCTAGATTAGTTGGAGCGTTCATAGCAGCCTGTATGAATTTCGCTGCTTCGTTTGCGCCCTGGAATGGGCTTAATGGTTGTCCCATGTAATACCTCTGGTTCTTTCTACTCTAATTTTAAGTAGAAAGCAGAGAAATTATTACTTACACTTACAATATATCTTTAGTTTGGATTCTTTTTTGATACGTTTGTGGCATTTTAGGCATAAGCGCTCGATCATATTATTCTTCTATATTAACTGCAAAATTTATGTTATCTTCATTCTATGAGATACATAGAAGGCTTGTGGTTTAAAATAAAAACATGGTACAACCCCAGATGTGGATGCGGATCGAGAGAGCGAGAGACACCTGGGTGGACAATATGTTACAACTGCGGAAGGGCTCGTAAGTGGTAATCCAGCTAGTTGCCCATACCCATCATCATTAATTGTGGAGAGGTAGTAGTTGCGCCTGCTGCTGCCCCTTTAAATGTAGCAGTGAATCCAGCGGTCCCGTTACCAGCTGCATTGTTGTCTGTTGCTGTTGCATTGGCCGTACCCGTAGCAGATACGGTCTGATAGGCAGTCGCAATAGCCGTATCAGTATTACCGCCAGCCAGACTGCTATTAGCAGCTTGATCACTAGTCCAAGGCGAAGATATCGCCGTTACTGATGGCAACCCGCCAGCTCCGGATGAACAACACATAAATACCGCCCACCAGAATTCGACGGTTTGTGTAGTTGTAGCGGTTGTTCCAGTCGTTCCAGTAGATGTCGAGAAGGCGGTTTGATCGAGAGGAGAGGTTGCATTAGCACCACTCACTTCTGTTATAACAAGCGTCCATTGCCCTGCACCAGAGGCGCGCGATGCTGTAATACTTGTTGTTCCGCTAGCACAGTTTTTGACATACCAAGCGTCTAGTTGCCCAGTACCACCATTATTGATGTCATTTGCCATATTAACGAAGGTTTGTGCTGTTCCAGCAGCAACTGAAACAGATATTACCTGCGTACTGTTTGAACAGACAGCTGCGATTAGTAGTAGGTTGCCACTACCAGTTGATGATATGGTTTTTGTAATCGAGCCAGCCGAAGTTGCTGTTGCTGAAACTGATTGGACTATTGAGAATGCCATTAGCTTGAATCATCTTGCCAATAAGCAATATTATAGGTAACAGCTTGCGCTGCTGATAGGTTTGCAGATATACCGGCACCAGGACTGGACTTAAATATATATGCGGGTGGGGTGACAGTCGCATTGGAGCCAAAGTTAGTAGCGGCTATGGCCTGCAATGGAGTCTGCCACAACAATGTGGCGTCCGTACCCCTAAAATCAGCGGTTACAGCTGTAGAAGATGGCGTCACGACGGAGAACGCATAAACTTTCGTCACTCTGTTGGCTACACCCGATACTAGCAGCGTCATACCCGTGGTATTAGCGATACCTACGGCTGTCTTTAGATTCCGATAGTTCCACCCGAAATCTGAGGTCGGTAAGGGATTGCTACCAGATATTGTTGTAGTCCCTACTGCTTGAGTCGACAGGATGGTTGGGAAGTTGTCCACCACCGCATGCTGGCTACCGCTGACCGAGATAACACTTTGAGTAGTAGGGAAATTGTCTACAATTGCATGCTGTGTACCCGAAATACTTACGGTAGTAACAGTGCCATTGATCGTACCAGAGGTAGCTATGGTGTTGCCCGGAACATTGCTAAATGTACCCGAGACCGTCCACGGGCTGGTGCCCTGCACCACTGTCTGTGTTGTTGGATAGTTATCAACGTGGGCATTGAACGTGCCACTGGCTGATGTAACATTGGGCATTGTACCAATATTGACCAACTGCGATGGGTTAAACTGAACGGTTTGGACTGTCGGAAAGTTATCTATATGCGAAAAGTTTGTTCCTGAAGCGGTTGTACCAGGAGTTGTGCTAACATTCCCGATCACCTGAACAGTCTGTACGGTTGGATAATTGTCGACATGTACGTTATTGACGCCAGAGGCTGCAACTACACCATTGATTGTGCCGCTAACCGCTATAGGCTGACCTGGGGTATTAGATATAGTTCCTGAAACTGTCCATGGCACGTTGCCTTGCGTAACTGTGGTTGTGTTCGGAAAATTATCTATTACCGAATGAAAGCTGCCTGACACAGAGACAACCGATTGCGTAGTTGGATAATTCCCAATATTGATATTGCTGGTGCCTGAAGCAACTGTTATGGCACTGGGTGTTTCGTTGCTGATAGTAAAAGTCGTTGGAAAGTTATCTACGACAGCATGCAGGCTACCTGATACTGATGTAACAGTTGTCGTTGTAGGAAAATTATCTACCACAGCATGTTGCGTGCCAGAAGTGCTGATAGTAGTGACATTACCGTTGATGGTGCCCGAAGTTGCTAGGGTATTGCCAGGACTATTAGCAATAGTGCCGCTAATGCTAGTTATTCCAGTAGCGATAGTAGTCTGGACTGAGGGAAAATTATCAACATTGACATTATTCACACCCGAAGCTGTCATCTGTACAGATACCGTCCCCACGGGCACAACTTTTATTTGCCCGAAATTATCCATTAGTGGCATTGACATCTGACCGTCAGTCAGGTTACCAGCTGGAGCCGCCAAATAGCGTCCTAATATTGCTGTTCCAACACCCGGTTTGTTGGTCGACAGTTCAGGATAAGATACAAAGTTGGAAATTGTACCAGATATGCTGGTTATCCCAACGGCCTGCGTGGTTTGCACGGATGGGAAATTGTCTATTGCGGAGTGTACACTACCAGAGGTAGAGATCACTGTTTGGGTAGTTGGATAATTATCAATATGCGACCAGTTAGTGCCAGAAGTTGTCACACCTGGCGTGGTGCTAACGCTCCCTATAACCTGCACAGTCTGGACAGTAGGAAAGTTATCAACGTGAGCGTTGAGAGTGCCCGACGCTGAAGTTACTGTGCCCGATACGGCAATTGTATTCCCTGGGACATTGCTAAATGTACCAGAGGTCGTCCATGGGGACGTACCCTGTGTCACCGTGGTTGTGTTAGGAAACGGAACGTTCACCCAGTTTTGGCTGCCTGACACGGTTGGGCTAACCGTAATACCAGGCATACTTTGTACCACAACAGTCTGAACGGTTGGATAATTATCGATATGAGCGTTTAGTGTCCCGCTAGCAGAGGTGACTGTACCTGAAGTAGACAATACAGTATTAGCAAATGACACTGGTACCTGGCCGCCCGCTGTTAACTGAACCTGAACAGTATTGCCGTTAACATCCTTATACGCCGCGATTCCTTCGGTAACTGAAGCAATCGCGCGGCGAATGGCATTGTAGAACTCTTGGCCATCAGTAAGACGCACGTTCACATAATCAGTTGGATCGTTAGGATTTGTGGGTTTTTTGTTGAGCGTGACTAGATTTTGTAATGTTTTCGCCAAGATAGTGCGCAGCTCTTCCAAGCCCTCAACTCGCAAACGGTTTTTCTCTAGATTACCTAGGCGCAATGAGTTGTTATCAGTGGCGCTTACGAGACGAGTAATGGCATTATCCACTTTACTGAAGTCGATAGAAGCAATGATTTTTTCAGGTGGGCGGCTATCTAATATAGCCTCGCCCATTGTTTCGATAGATTTAGCTATCAGGGCAATGTCGTTACGCATGGACACCATGAAACTACGGTAATCCTCTTTGCTCATGGCCATAACAGTTAAATTACCGTCGGGTATTAGCTCCTGTAAGAGGGGTGCGATGGCTTTGCGCAATTTGGCTATATCTTCAAATGGTTTTTTAGTTTCCATCCCACAAATCTCCTATTGGTATGTCTGATAAATTAGTTTTAACCGAGTTGACATAACATTCGCAGTTAGGATGTGCGGGAACAGCAATGTGCCCAGATTGGAATTCTTGATTAACTGGTATCGGACCTTGCGCAGCGTTATCTCTACATATAGGGCATATATTTTTACCAGCAGTTACCCATTCTTTTTCATGTATTCCGTTTTCTTTCATCCAAGCTTGCTGAGCTTTGCCCATGGCATTCGCTGTTTCGGTATTAGCTATAAGAAGCGCGCGACTGCCTGAGATCATATCTATATTCTCCGTGATTGTCACGGATACTTCATAAGGTGTAAGGCCATCAGTTAAGCCCTCGTATATTATTTCAAATAAAGCATCGAATGTTGTGCTGTCTATGCTAGATTTATTCAGCAGATAACCTGCCTGATCAGCTATTTCCTGAAGATAGAAGTCATTCGTTAGGTTAAACTTAACCTGACTTTTAACCAGAATGCCTTGTTGTAAATATGACGTCTTGGCAGAATATTCAAATACATTTGTTAAATAAGATTCTACGTCTGCCTTAGGCACTCGAGTACCTAAGCCCCGAAAATTCTTATGCATCCAACTGCCTAAGTAAGTTTTAAAATCAGGATTCGTCGGTTTAAGTCGACTATCTTTTACATGTGCAAAGTTGTCAGCAATGTCGCTCATCTGATCAGATAAGCCATCTTTGAGCAAATTCGTAAATTGCTGGAACTGTTTTTCGGTTTTCCAGTAATCTAGTGGCTGATTGCGACGGTTGACCTTATTCAGGTATCGACCTACAGCCGCATTAATCTGGCGGATTTTATAATCAAGTGACATTGAGTGCTCCAGTGATGGCTTGTTTGAGCGCCAGATCCTCGTCACTTTGCCCGGCTATCTTGGCTAACGTCTCTTTTAACTCAAGCATGGCTACTTGCTTGTCCAGGTCGATCTCTTTTTTATATTCGCTTATTATCTCTCTGACCTCTGAGATGTCTTTGGCTTTTAACACCTGTGAGTTGAGGTCATTAAGCACGCTAGGCTCAATAAGATCAGATTTAAACATGCGTGGGCTCTTGCCATCTTTAAGCCGCTTAATGGTCAGCATCTGGAATTTGCGTAGCTCATTCATCAGATCTATCGCCGTAGCTTTTTGGCTAGAATCGGTCGAATCGCTTTGTTGGGCAGGGTCTTGAGAGTTAGCGCTTCCGCTATCCGGCGCATCGGCCGTACCGTCATCATTGGCTGTTGAACCAGCTGGTGTAGTCGGCTCACCGGTCGGATTCTCTGCCATTTCCTTTTCGGATACCATTGCTGACTTCAAAAAACTGGGGTTACCGACAACAAACGGCTCATTTATGCCAAGTGGATCTAGCCCCTCATCAGATCGAGCTTCATCGATAGTCTTAAAACCAGTGAATATATCTACCTGACGAGCCTCTGCCTCCATAAGCATGTCTCTATCTTCCATACCACGAAAAGCGTAGTCTAAGTGTGGCATGCCCAAATCTTTGTGGATTATGTCCCTAAAGATCTCTCGTATGACATTGGTAGTCGGCAAAATACCGCGCCTGGTCTGTATATTGCCTTGCTCGGAAGCGTTAGCCTTAGTGGAGTGATGCAAGGTAAAGCCAATTTCCTGAGGCTGGACGTCAAACATAGCGCATGTGCAAAGCATTAGCCATTGCTGAAACTCACCAAAAGCCATCTCGTCACGCTTTTTGGTAGGCGTATAACCAACACCGGGGCCACCAGGCGTAAAACGTAATCTAGAGCCTGCTCGAGCGTCGCCAGCGATATAAGCATCCCATACCTCCTGGTACTCTTTTATCTGAGTCATTGACCAATCTGCGGGCATACTCATAAGGCCTTCAGGAACATTACCATCAGTCAGATAGTTGAGGTTGAACAGATTACCACGTAAGGCAGAGCTAATCACAATTATCAGGCTTTCGAGCGGTGCCAGACCATAAGGCGTAGAGCTGCGAGGATTCATCATATCGTAAATAAGCTCATCCGTAGTCATCTCGGCAGTGACAGCACCCCGAATAACCTGTTTGTAAGCAGGGTTTGGCGGTTCTGGCGTATTGCCAAACTCATCTACAACTAATTTGATAGTAGCTGCGTCTAGAGGGCTAAGATACATAAGATCACCACCGACGGTCTGTTTTCTTAATAGAGCAACAGCATCTAGTACTAGCAGATCTTCAACGATCATATCTAGCAAGCTACGAAAACGCACTCCAGGCCCACCGAGCTCATTAAAAAACTGACTAACCAGAGTGATATCACTAGAATACTTTTTAGTATTCTGAGCCATAGTGTTTTCACTGGACATATCGTCCATTGGTACAATTTCCCACTCGAGTGAAGTGATCTGACGCTTTCTGGCATTTATGCAAGCACGAGCGACTTCATAACTCGTACTGAACTCGCGTAATATCTGAAACGAGATATTGGAATTGGGCTTACGGCGCATCTGAGTGCCCTGATGGTTGTAATCGAACTGATAGCGCTGTGCGCCCATCGGTTTGCCCGTAGCCGTGGCGTAAGGGTATCCCTGCAACGTATCTTTACGCAATTCACCATTGGCGGCAGATTTTGCTACTTCCTCTTTTATGCCAGTGATAATTGGGGCTTGTACACGCGAAGCAACTTTATTTGCTAACGGTGTCCATAAGAGCTTTTCTGCTAAATTCATAGATTGATCCTTCTAAATATATTGTAGAGAGAAAAGAGTGGTTTTATTACTTCGACAGCTTTTACCCCCATAGACTGACCTCTCTAGATTCACCCGTTGCTGATGGCATGGGTAGGTTTTTAACTTGCTCTTTGTAAAAGCTCATGATGCCGCTGCCCTTATTGTGTTGATCGCAGGCATAGTTCATGAGCGCCAGACTGTCCGTATGGTCGTCGTGAGCATCTTTAATGTCTGGGTGATGCACGCTGAGATAATTCTGTTTATACTCCTTAACCAAAGCCAGCATTTCGTGGTCGCACTCCTTAGAGTGATTGGAGCCATCATGAAAATAACGAAATTTATCATTAGCTATGCGCTGGTACAAACCTTTATAGATAACGTCCTTGCTCATAAGGCTAAATTTGACTCGATCAATGGAATGTCTAGAGTTGCGCTCAAATAGGTCTGGCATAAAATCGCCTTGACCTGTTGAATCTATGGCTCCTCGCATAATCTTGAAGTTTTGCAATACGTTTAAGATTATGTGGAACTGATCCTCGTAGTTGATACCACGCATACCCATTGAATAAACGCACGTTAGTCTATCATCGATAAGCCTACCTATTTTGAGTATGGTTTGGTCAGCCTCCTTGGCAGTATCAAGGCCGAAGTAGTGATCGGATGCTTGATTGCCCGATTCGTATGGCTGATACAGCGCACAGGTCTCCCACTGTGGCCTGGTGACAAACATACCCACTTCTAGAAGCCAGCGCAGTTTGAACGGTCTATCAAAATCATCATGACCAACACCTAGCCGCTCACGCTCTGATGACACATATTGTTCATATATCAGATGTCTAGGATCTTTGGTCTGTTCAAAGACAACACGTCTGTCTTTTACGACTAGGTCGCAATCAAGCACCAGAGCATTTTTGCTATTAACCTTATTATAGAAATAACACACCTGTGTGCCCGCTGTGCCAATAAATATTCTGGGAGCGTTTGTTGCTGCACCCATCGGAAAGATGCTCTGGGTTAGGATAGTTTCTCGTGGTCCCACCATATCCTGACACTCTTCTATGATGATAAGATCAAGTGTTTCGCCTTCTGGTGAGCTGGTAGGCGAAACAGGGTAAACAAGGCACCTAGCGCCATTTTCTAATACCAACGTCTTGGCGTTTTCTTCTTCTTTGACTTTCCAGGTTTGCTCTTTTAAATCTTCCTGACTGATGCTGCCAATCACAAGATCTTTGCGGGTTTTTCTGAGGGCACCACGTAAGCGATCAAAGTCGATTTTGTATTGGCGTTGCAATGGAGCGAATATCCCAATACTGATTGGCCTATCAAAGATTACAGGAAACCAGATCATAATAAATTCAACAGTCAACACAATAGCGCTGGTCTTACCAGCTTGTCGGCTAATCTCAATCGTTATTTCTTCTGGACGTAGCTGTTTTACCGTCTCTTCGGTAGCCTCCGATGTAATCGCCATGTTAAGGAGAACAGCCGCAAGTATACGATCAGATATGGTCTCTTGGTATTTATAAAAAATAACATTGTGATTATTCGCCAGATGCGATTTTCTTAAGTGCCGCAATCTGTCCAGTAAGGGGCTCCCTGAGCTTTCCATCTTCTTTTATCCCATATGCCACTAATATTTTGTTAACGTGCGTGACTTCGACCTTTTCTTCACTCTCAATCTTGGTTGCAGGATTGACGCCGAGCATTCTCAATCTGCTTTCCCACATACGCCAGTCCTTAGCGCCCGCCTTTTCCATTTCACTGACGGCGCGGGTAATACCTTTGGCTAATGCCGCCTGGGCGGCAGGCGTTTTCTTCCATTTAGTAATGGTTTCTGGGTCAACACCCAATGCTTGAGCGACCATAAGCCATGTCTCCTGATTGCCGACTTCGATCAGTTTGATGAACTTGGCATACTCAGCTTCTTTATACGGTCTGTTCTTGATCAGTTTGGTCATAATCGTCGGGTTTTTCGGGCTTTTAAAAGGAGCTGGTGTTATTGATATTAGTCTCACGATAGTACTGTCTGGCTTCAAGCACCCGCTTAAGCTTGCTCTCCGCTAGTTTGATCGATATACGCCTAATTGAACGGGCGATTCCGGGCTGAGACATACGCAACACATCCGCAATAGCATTTTGTGTCCAACCTGTGATGACTAGATCAACAATGACTTGCTCGTTGAGGCTCAGTCTATCGTAGGCGTCTTCGGCGACTTCATCGCCAACAATTCTTTCGAGTGGTGTTTTACCGCTTGCCTGTGGCATTGTCCGACCTCATAATTCCAATGACTTGATCCTTCTCTTTGAAAGTGACTGATTTATCCCTTATCTGCCTCGCCAATATGCCTTTGGAGCAATTAACGCATTTGAGAATCTTGGTATCTTTATCCTCTTTAAGATATTGCTCAAAATCCTTATTGCCACACGAACATGAATATCTATACACCGGCATAGCTTAACCTCTGATTCTGGAGCTTTCTGTTAGCCCTCCTTTGTTCACGATTGAGTTTTGGCTCACGATCCTCTTGAGCGGCACTAGCAGCTTTCTCTATAACCTTTATCCATTGCTCAGTAATGGAAGCCCAACTATGTTGCTTAGCCCATGCGTAGGCGGCATTAACGTCAGGTCCGACACCGTTGATCAAACCTTCGATTAAATCAGCTGCTTTCTCGACATCGGCCAATGGACGTACACGCTCGTTGTCTGACTCCTTAGTTATCCACAGGCTTTTGCCACCACAGGGGATGAGTAGTCCACGATGTTCTGCAAGGATTTCCGCTACTGATGTATTATCTGGTGCAATGACGGGAGTACGTGTGGCCATTCCCTCAGTTATGGACAACCCCCAGCCTTCACCGAGCGTAGTCGAAAGTACGCAATTTGATACGTTGTAGATCATATTTATGATATCTACTGACAAGCCCTTATCTGGTGAGAAAGCGTTAGGGGCTGGGAACATAAAATCTGTGCCAAACTTAAGATCCCAGTTATCTGCCATAACTAGCAGATTACCACCGACATCGTTGTGAGCCATATGCATATAGAGCATCACGTTGTCGTGGCCTCTATCTTTTAATTCACGTAGGATGGCAAAATTACGAGCTATGTCTTTGCGAGATTGATTGCGATTAACATTGGTGATCAGGAATTTGCCATCAGCTTTGAAGTTAAAATATTGCTCTCTGAATGCTTTCTTCTGGGCGATGTTATCTATTGGGTAGAAGTCTGCAGTATTTGTACCGTGGTAAATGACTTTTATTTTATCCTTCAGCTCTGGTTTAAACTTAAGGCATTCTTGTTTGGCATAATTGGTATAAGTCACAGGGAAATCTATTTTGGCTACTACATCTTCTATCCAATCGTGCTTCGGCTCAGCATCAATAGGAAAGTAGTAGACCAATTTTGGCTTGGATGGATTGCCTGCTATCTGATCGAGCAGCTGTTTCATGAATTGCTGGACAATGAATGTATCCTGCAAAGCAAATATTACGTCATAGGGCTTGGAGGCTATTCGATCAAGTAGCACCTGACGACCAAACACATCGCCATATACCCCACCATTGCGGATACCGCTCAATGCTGGCCACACATTACCAGGAAAGCGATCTCTATCATACGGGCCACCATCATAGTTGATGCCCACCACATCGATTTCATATCTGCCAGTTGCTTCTAGGTTGCGCATAATCTCGCTCATGACCTTAGCGAAGCCAGTAGCACATGCATAATCACCCCAAGCAAGAATACGAGTCTTAGCCTGCATAGTTCGGTATCCAGTCTTTAGCAGTTAACTCAGGGTTATTGTACGGATGATCGTAGGCCTCTTTGCCACCATGACCCTCGGGCATACCACCCCATTTCATCGCGTAATATTGCCTAGACTTTTCACTAGACGGGTTGCTCATCAATGCAGTAGATACACCTCCAAAATGCACACAGCTGCTAGCAGTAGTACAGATAGCCCGATACCCAAGCATCTCAATGCGACGATGACTATCGTTGTCCTCAAACCAAGCTGGCTTAAAGTTTTCATCAAATCTACCTACCTTTTCCATAAAGTTTCTTTTGACCATGAAGCAAGAATAGTTAGGATGGTCTGCGACACTGGCAGGAGCCACATAGGGTTGTTGGTGCGCCAGAACATGATAAGGGTCAGAAAGTTCACCGATGATATTATTGCTGCTAACAAGTACCACATTATCTTTCTCCAATCTATCCATCTCTTTGACTAAGTTATCCACGCCGTCCTGATCAAACAAAATATCGTCGTTGATAATAAAAATATACTCACATCCACCGGCTACCGCTCTATCAAAGCCGTCATTCCAGGCTTGTGACAGTGGCTTATTAGCGCGCCATTGTTCCTCTAAATAGACTTCAAACTGATGCTCTGTTTTAATGCTAGCTATGGCCTCGACACAGCCTTTAAAATTGTTGAGAACAGGGATAGTGAAACCTATTTTTGGTAGCTGTGGTTTGGAATTCATTATTTTTCCTCCTTTTTAAAGCCTGCTTGTTCTTTTGTCTCTATTTGTTGGTTAAAGAGATAGTTACTCAATGCAGAACAGAGCACCTTAACACTCTGTTCTGGTGCCATTTGTCCAATGGCTTCTATCCTAGCTATCGTCTTAACAATCTCAGGAGAGTTCATATGGTGGCTCCGCTGGTTTCACAGCTCTTAAAGTTAAAAATATATGCCCATTCTCAAATCGTTGATCGACTCGTTTAAACTTCGAAGTGTGACCATAATCATCGTGCTGTCCTACATAATCACCACTAAAATGATTAACTGTTGCCGGTGTCCAAACAAAGCAATGGGTGGGATCTGACCAGACTGCTTCATTGTTCCAGTTAGGCAAGTAGCTAGGCGTCTGCATGTAGAATTCGCCGTCATGCTTAAGCACGCGATAGATCTCGTTAAAGAGTTCGATCATGCAGTTGCGTTTCATAAGTACTAACTTGGGAACATTACCAACCAGTGCAAGCTCTTTCACATAAAGGACTGACGGTATATGTTCCAAGAAATCATAGGCAGTCACAAGATCAAACATGTCTGACTCATATGGGATATCTTCTATAGCTAAATCAGCCGCCTTATTCTCTTTGAGCCATGGCCGCTCAGTGCCAACAATATCTACGCCATAGCCTTCATAGTCCTCGGTACCTTTGTAACCTTTGCGGATTCTGTCAGCACCACCAACGCCTAGATCGAGTTGTTTACGCATTTTTTATATCTATCTCTCCGTCATGCAGATCTATATACTTGCCGTCTTCCCAGACTTCACGGACTCTGCCATAACTATTGACTATCTTTACCCCTTTGACGATTTTGATGATCCCATCGTCCTGATAGAATTTAGATATCTTGTCTAGTTCGAACCATGTTTCATGGTTAATATATGCTGGCGTCGAACTATAGTATGCTTTAGGCGAGTCCATAGTAGGTCAACTCACTTTCCACTTTAATATCGCTTCTAATGAAGAAAACATCGTTGTGTGATTGCAGTGGCGTGTCCTGGGTGAAGCCTTGTTTAACGAGCCAATCAATTACTTCTTGGCCAGGGTGTTCGCCTTCGTAGACAGGCGTTTCACTAAGCTCAACCGAGATGTATTTGAAACCTCGGAGTAAAGACCCACAGCCGTGCAATACTTCCCATTCATTGCCCTGAGTGTCTAAGACTAGACAATCGTAGTCACTAGTGTTGAAATCTGGGTGGTTGTATCGAAAAAAATCGTCTAATCGAGTTAAGGTGACCGTTTCTGTGCCCACTACTACAGCGTTATCTGTCCAGTTCTTTTGCACTTCTGGGTGATTGATAATCGGTTCTAGGAGAGATGATCCTTGGCCATCACCTTTCGTAATGAGTAATTGTGCTCTACCGTGCCGGTCGCTTAATGCAGTGCCATAGCATGGAACATCTGGGTAGCTTTCTTCGAACTTTCTTCGGGCGCTAAGCAGAGGCTCAAAACATAGAATATTTTCAATACCTAATTCCTGGTAGCTAGGTATTTCTTCACCGTCACTAGCGCCACCATGTATAAGACCCTTAAGCTTATAGCCCTGTTGGGTGAAATGCGTGACTTTGGCTGGTTGTATCATAGCGCTTTCCATGTATAGTTACCTTGCATGTCGACTTTTAAAGGTAGCAGATCGTTAGTCTCTGTACGCCATTGGCTCTCAGCTAACCAATAAATGGTATCGTCTATGCCAGTTGCGTTTACTGTGTGTCCGTGTGATTCAAGCCAGTTCTTGCCAAAATCGGCATATTTCTGAGAATGATTGGCGGTAGCACCGCTATAGTGATCGAACTTAATACCGATCATCTTCATATGGTGGCCACGAGCCGCAACTTTTACGGACATAATCCGGTCATAAAAGTGATGAGGCGCTCGCCAATCAGCAAAAAGATCAGTATGATCGGCAAGATCTTGCAAAACTGTGCGGCGAAAGAATAGGCCAACTCCGTCAAAAACTGCGGCAGCCATTTCCCCTGTATGTAATTCACCGTGATGTAATGCAGCCGGACTATGACATTCACATTTTCCCCATTCTTGCCCAAGCATGTGCGACATTGAACCTTCACGGCCACCATCATGATTAACACCCCTTGCCCCGAACAATCCGGCTAGCCCAAGTTGTGGATCGTCGTTAAAAGCTTTCACGATTCGTTCATTCCAACCCGGCTCGTGAATTAGCACATCGTTATGAATGTAGACCAATACTTTGCCTTTAGATTCCTCAAGCCCTTGCTTGAAGGTCGGCAGTACACCTATGTTGAGTTCATTGCGCACATACTTCAGATGCAAATGCGACCCGAGTGTGGCCTCTTTGGCTTTAGCTCTATAGTTTTCATCGGAGCCGTTATCTATCAGAACCAACTCTGTGGGCTGTGTTGTGTAGTGTACGAGCTTACTGAGGCAATTCGCTGTGATATCCCAATTGTCTATGAAAGGGATGATTAGCGATATCTCAAAGTTTTTCGCTGGTGTCTGTGGTTTCAATTACACATCCCTCCGAGGTTAAGAATGAAGCAGCTGTTTTTGCTGCATTCTGTATTGCATTGATAACAACATTCAGCGGGTCAATCACTCCACCCGTATAAGCATTAATAACTTCGCCAGAGTTGAAGTTGATAGTGAGATTACTATCAGTTATCAGCTTATTAAGATCACCCCTATCTAGCTCTACGCCTGAATTGCTAGCAATCAATCTTAGCGGTACTTCGCAGGCCTTTTGCAAAATGTAGTGCTTGGCTGCTGAAGCTGCTCGATAAAGAGCTGCGCCACCACCAGCTACTACGCCATTGGCTAAAGCTGCTCTCGTAGCGTTGATAGCATCCTCGGCGCGCAATCGGATCTCCTCGCGCTCCGCATCAACTACTGAGCCGACTTTCACGACGCAGACGGCAGAATGCATCTTGGCAATTCGCTCTTTAAGAGCCTCGGCTGAGAAATCTTTGGCGTTCGATAACTGGCCTTGTAGCTCTTGTACTCGTGCTTCTTTGTCGCCATCACCGCCGATGATCAGGACGTCGCTTAAGGTAGCAACGACTTTATCTACATGTCCAAACTCGGTCTCAGTGAAATCCATAACCTTACGGCCGTCTTTGGGTGTTATGAAGGTTGCGCCGGCTACGGCACACACATCACGCAAGAAACCCTCAGCATGTTCGCCAAAGCCAACCACTTTTACAGGCATGACATTGAAGACTTGCTGATTGCGATTCAGTACAGCCACAGATAAAGCGCTACCTGTAATATCATTAGCTATAATCACGCACTTCTTATGACCTTTTTGATTGGCGGCCTGCATGATACGGAGCATTTCCTCGCCTAAAGTCAGGCTTTGGTCGGTCACGAAAATCATGGTGTCATCATAAATTGCTTGTTGCAGGGTGGGGTTAGTGATGAAGTACTGCGAGATAAGGCCACCTCTTAACTTTAGACCCTCAGATTTCTCTGACACCGTCTCGGATGACACATTATCCTCAATGGTCACTAGGCCATCTACACCAACCTGGTGAATAGCGTCAGCTATCACTGCGCCAAGTTTAGGATTTCCGCAGGATATGGTAGCAACGTTGGTAAGCGCCTCTATGCTATCTGCTTGTTGCTTTTGTGCTTGTAGGGCTAGTAAAACACTATCGAGATCAGTATCTATTTCTTCGCGAACAGCTACCGCATCCTTGCCACTTGCGAGCTGCTGCATTCCATATTCGACAATAGCAGCCGTTAATACTGCCGTGGTTGTAGTGCCATCACCCGCGAGATCGTTGGTCTTTTCGGCCGCGCTACGAACAATCTTAATACCATTACTGATAAAAGGATCAGAATCTTTTAGCTCCCGCAGTATTTTTACGCCATCGTTAATGATGCGCACTTCTGATGAGTATGGGTTAGTGTCTAAATTTACATTGCGGCCACGTGGACCGATTGTACCGCCAACCAGCTTAGCGGCTAGATCGATACCTCTTTTGACTTTTAGTCGTGAATCACTACCAGTCTCGATTATTCTCATTTTACAACCTCGGCAAGGATCGCCTCTTCCTTAATAATCCAATAAGCCTGACCCTCGATAGTGACGGGTGCGTCTGCATAACAAACAACAATGTCACCAACTGAATAGCCGGTAACATTGCTCCCCATGCTTACGATTTTGTACCTCATCTCTGAGACTGCACCCGCTGGAACCTGGAGACCTCCGAAGTCCTCGTTGTACTGGTCTAAAAAGATATAATCACCCCTAGCTTGTAGTGTCATATATGCCCCCTATATACACATGTTATGTGTATATAGTACAGAGGCCATGAGATTTTGTCAACAAGGTTAATTAAAACGTTGATGCTTATTCTTAGTGGGCTTTGGTATCCATTATCATCTTTATGAAAAACTCCAAAACTCCTACAACAATTACGCCAGCAGCAACGTAACCAGCCAAAGCCTTTTTGTGTATCTTAAGATCGGCTTTCAATTTGAAAAGATCTTTTTTAATAAATTCCTGAGCCGTAGCTAATTTCATAGTCTGCTCGCTGAGTGGTTGTATGAGCTTTGTAAAATTGCTCATATGCCTATCGATGGTGCGATCCAAATCTTGGGATATTTCCTTATTATTTTTTAAAAGAGCGATCTCCATTTCCTTTTGCAACAACAAGATCTCTGGGTTAGAAATCTCTTCGCTATTTGATTTAGACATTAATCCACCTTTAAAAGCTTAGCAGTACTGTTTCTACTCTAAGTTTAGATGGCATGTGGATAAATTATTACTTAACTCTAGGCTAGTAGTTTGGATCATGATTTAGGCTCCTGCTTAAGGGTAGCTTCAAGCTCCCTAATACGTTCGCCAACTGCGAGATATAGGTCTGCTACATCGTTCTTTGTCATCTTACCAAAGGGTTTGAATTCTCCGTTAGGCTCATTCTGTTGATTATAGATGCCTATTAGATTATCGAGTTCACTTATCCGTGCCTTACGGTCTACTTCTTCGAGGAGGTAAAGAAGTTTATCACGTTGTCCGTGTTTAAAGCAGCGTGAAAAAGTAGCACATTTTAGATCATCATGATAAATACTTGTCTCAACCAAGTTATCAAGAATTTTATCTATTCTCTCCTGCATATCTTTTGGTAGGTTGCTCATGATTTACACTCCTGTTTAAAGGCAGGATCAAGGTCTTGTTTGCTAATCATGAATGTGTAGCCTGGGTTATCGACCTTGTCATATTCAGGGAATAGGTCACGCTTTAGCTGTTTTCGTGCCTTAGTGAGTTCAGCCCGTATGGCTTTCTTGGCTTCAATGAAGGCGAAGTCATAGTAAACATTGCCGTGCTTGTCTTCGACGTTCTTGGGAGATGTATACTTCTTTAGGATGTCATCTAACCAATCAGGTTCTATCCTCTCTCCGTCATTGGTAGGGGTAGTCATGATTGCTCCTTCGGGCAAATATGCATTATAGAATTACAGCGAAGACAACAACCAGGACAGTGGCCTACCCAATAGGCGCTAGTATTATCTAACTTTTTGATAATGGATTTCTTCGCTTGCTGCTCGTAGAATTTCATACGCGCATCCGTAGTTTTAAAGTCCTGCCTATCTGTATGAAGTAAATGGTACTCTTCCCCACACTCAGCAGTTAGCTTTGTTAATATATCGTCCATCCAGTCGTATTTCATTTCTTTCCCTCCTCTATTGTCCCGAGTAGTTCGGGGTTTTCGTATCTCTTAAACTCCCCAAATGCGAGCTCAGCTTCCCTCTCATAGACCCTATGAGCCTCTTGCTCGCTATCAAATATCCCTAAATATTTTCTATTACAATAGGCCTGCCATTTATTAATCTGTTTATGGTAGGTAACCCCCTTGTATCGGCTAGTACCTTGTTTGTGCTTACCGCGATTCATACTATTCTGAGCGGCTGTTACTACACGTAGGTTCGCGCGCTGGTTGTTTGAGGGGTTACCATCAATATGATCGACCATACATTTGTTAGTTGTGTCTAAACCTAGTATTTGTCTGGCCATATGGATATGTCGAGATTCCATTTTGCCATTAATCTTGCCCAGGTAGTTATTGCGTACTGCATATCCATGGCCATCTAAGCGCCAAGTAAATAGAGATAGATCAGGATAATCACTATCATCTACCCATATTTCCTGACCTTTAGATGTGAATATAGTAGTCATTCTACAGCTCTTTTACCCTTTCCCTAAGATCCTTTATGGCAGCCCTATACCCGTTGCCCCAATCATTGATATGTTCTGTTTCCGCCCATATAACGCTGTCTGGGTCTCCATCAATCAGCTCAAGGAATAAAGATTTGATTTGTTGCTTAACAGCAACACTAGCAAAGTTTACATCTCCAAAGTTTTTACCACATTCGGAACACCGTAGGTTCCTATGTATCAATAATATTTCATCTAGTTTAGTCATGGCCTACCCCCACAAGTCCAATCTCTAGGGTTATCTGACCCGACATTCACGGCCGCATCATCACATGACCGGCTGTATGTATCCTTAGCGTTCTGCAAGGGTGTAATTGGATGTGTTGCAACCCAGCCTATCCAGAATATTGACAGGCAAGCTACAAATATCAATACGGCTAGTAAGATCCAATTACCAGGTTCCCAACGTGACCAACTACTCATAATTCTTCGATCCTCTCTCCACAAGCATTTTTATGCACCAATCTTGTAAGAGGCTCCCACAATGACCAAATGCGCCAAGTATTAGTATGTTCGGCTACCAACCAGACAGCACGCCACGAAGACCACTCATAGTCATCATAATAAGCTCTACTGCGAAGTATGACTCTTCTCATCTCACCCATAACATGTGCCTCCTAATCATGCGCACAATCCACCAACCCATAGCTATAAACCCAATAAGCAACACCAACATAAAGCCTGTACCAATCCAGGAATTGTCTTGTACGACTGCTACTTGGCCATTCTGGCTTTGAGCCTGAACAATCTGTTGATTAGTGTTGTATTGTGGCCTATCAAACAGATACATCCACATCCAGAAATTACCACCGCCATAGCCCCAACCAAAGGGGTGGAACATAGAGTTGTACCACATGTGATCATGATAATAGTTGTTGACCACCGTTGTGCGTTGGCTAGAGCTAGTCACCTGGTTGATATTTGAGCGGGTGACTGGTATGGTTCTTGTGGCTGTATATCTGCTAGACGTGGATGGGGTAGATGTACGAGTGGAGGTGTAACTACTAGAGGTAGACGGGGTACTCGTTCTTGTCGAACTATAGCTTTTAGAGGTTGACGGGCTACTTGTGCGTGTAGAGCTATAGCCGCTAGATGACGGAGAGCTTGTTCTTGTGGAACTATACGAACTACCTGATGATGAGCTACGCGTAGAACTATAACTTGCTGCAAAGTCCTCTGACATGGCTACGCACCATATTCTTCGGCTACTGCTATGTAGAGACCTTTGAGGAACGCGATTATATCATCCTCGTCAGCCTTGAGTGTACCCTTAAGATATTTAGCAGCATTTAAAAACTCTAACTCTGTGCTGTTTTTCTCGAACTCACCATCTAGTGGCACTTCGTTTCGTATACGATTAACAAATTTAGCGCTTAACATTTCCCTACTCCTTTTATTGGTTACTGCGTTCAAAGACCTTTAACATTGCCACGAATATACGTCGAAACTTCGATTAGTAGTTTTTCAACGCGGTTCAGAACAGATTGAGCATTTTTACTAGCAAGCGCCGGCAACTCTGTGGCCTCAACAGTAGCAGCGAGTGTGAGTAGTTTTTCTTTATCGGGTGCTAACAAGGACTGGCGTTTTTCTTCATCTTGACGTTGCCTTTCGGCCTCAACCTTTGCAAGTTCTGCACGTTGCTCGGC
This sequence comes from Patescibacteria group bacterium, assembly GCA_035568355.1. Lineage (GTDB taxonomy): Bacteria > Patescibacteriota > Saccharimonadia > Saccharimonadales > EFPC-124 > DATMOD01. The sequence goes on along the minus strand of DATMOD010000023.1, from coordinate 10,141 downwards.
CTCTAAAGCTTCCCGTTTCTTGCGTTCGTCATCTAATTTAGCTTGGGCTATTTTCTGCTCAGCCTCTCGCACAGCACGCTCTTTAGCGGCCTCAGCCTCACGTTGTAAATGCTCCTCGGCTTCGCGCATTTCACGATCTTCGGCTTCTTTTTTAAGTTTGATGTTCTCAAGCCGAATACGATGCTGTTCTTTGGCTTCGGCTTTTTCTTTTGCAAGACGTTCTTTCTCAAGTAATCTTTGCTCAGCAATTTTAGCTTCACATTGTGATTTAAGTGTTAAGCGCAATATATTGAACTGCTCATCGGTCATGGCATCCATGTTGTAGAGCGAAAGATCATTAGTGTATTGCATGAGCTTTTCAATGCGCTCAGCCTTAAGTTTTGCAGCTCGCTCAGCTTGTCGAATCTCTGCAAACTTCTCTTGAGTCTCTAAGTATTTTTCGGCTGGCTCAATAATCTCTTTAACAAAAGTAGCCACCTTATCAATAGCCCGACCCGTTCGCAAACTATCCTCTTTTAACTCCTTACGCTTTTTTTCAACATCCACACGAATGTTTCTAAGGGCTAGGCGTTTGCTGCGAGCACTTGCCATTAAGTCAAACTGATCCTCTTCGGTAACGACTATAGTTTGATATTCGGCTAGGATCTTGCCAGCTTCTTCAAAGGGTGCACCAAAAGCTTCAATGAGTTGCTTGGCATTTTCTTTAGCAACATTCTGCTCAACTAATATCACCTGTAATTGGCTGTCTGCCATTTTTCTTCCTTCTTTCAGAGTTAGCCTTGCCCACCATCCCGAGTAATATCCCTATAAGGACGAGCGACATTATCGCCACAGTTATCTCAGGGTATAGTCCGAATGCGTACACGACTGTATTGTTGATAAAAGTCATCTTAAAACCTGCTCTTTGCAAAATAGAGCGCCAGAATCACAAGGAATGCCACGACCATAGCAATGAAAGAGGCCTCTAGGTTGCTCACTAGATGTCGTCTCGTACTGCTTTATATGCTGTGATAGCTGGAGTGTCCAGGTCCTCAATGCCGACATCCTCGGCTGGATCTTGTATATACTCAAACAACGCCCTCACAGCCCTAGCCACTGCCTCAGCCTGTGCCTCAGTGCGGAAGTAGTTACCGAGTTCATATAGCTCACCATCTAGATCGTACCGGTCATCACGCAAGTAATCTACCGTACCGTTTTGATCCACAAACCAATAGCGCTGACCATCTTCTGCTCTCCACCTCTTAGGCTTCTCTGGCTTGTCTGGTACTGGCTCGAACCAGTCTTTGTCCAATATGGTTATCCGGCCTGTTATGCCTACTGCGTAGGGATCACCAAGACCGAGTGTCGCTATTATTTCACCGGCTTTATATGTGCCAAAATCTTTTTTTAGCTTGTATTTCATTTCTTTGCCTTTCCGCGTCTACTTTTACTGCCGCCTTTTGCACCAGCCACACGTGCTAATCCATTAATTGTGAAACCCGAGTTAAGCCTTTTACCACCTCCTTTTTTGCCAAGTCTGGAATAAAAATCATCTCCGTGTCTCAGCCGGTTTGTCTTTGCTGCTTTGACCCCTCCCTCTTTTGTCCCTGGCACGTTTGGTTCTCCTTTTAAAACTTATCTTTAATTTGGTCTTTTCATATTTCATTGTGTAAAGAGTCAGGAGACTGTTATTGCCAATCGGATGTAATCTCATGGCTCTCGTCATCTAGTGGCTCGAACAGGTTACAAAATGTATCGTAATCTGGTGCCTCTAGAACCTCTTTTACATGTTCAGGCTCCAACTCGTGGAGACTGGCAGAATAGTGGAGCGAATGCCCCACCTTAGCCTCATGTCTTAAAAGTTTAAAAAGTTCGATATCTACAACATCTATGACCATTCCGGTGCCCCCCTAGTTTGTTGTTAATTAGATATGTAATCTATTGGTTCTGTTTCGTCGAAGCTGTTCACATCCTCCTGCATTTTCTTATCTTCAACCTTCTTCTCGAGCTGATTTATAAGGTCTTCAGCTTTTGAGTAGCTTGTAACCTTGGCTATGTATGCGTCTCGGACGTCCTGTTCGACACCACACTTATGAAATAAGCCTTTTATCTTGATCATCTGAGCACCTGTAGGGCTGTTGATCTTCTTTTTAGGTGTCGGAGTGGCTGCAGGCTGTCTCATAGATGCTTTATTTCCGTCGTCATCTTCGTCGGCGACAATGCCCAGAACAGACATGAATGAGTAGCGGCGTGCATATGTTATGGCCGAACCCTGACCTTGAGGATCTTGCTTGGCCAATAGCAGTGGCATTACGTCTTCAATGTACTGGCCGCTCTCGTGCATCAAGATGGTGCGCAGAGCCGAGCCACCCTCTAGGTGTGTTATAAACTGAGTGACAGCTAGTTTATGAGCTGCAAGTATTGGCTGTACTGCCGACATCACTGTTGGCAAATCAGCATATTTGCTCTTAAAGAATGGATTGGTCGAACTCTTTTCTACGGGTATAAGATCGCCCTGGAAGGCGACGAGTGCAGGCGCTAGCTTGTCTATCACTCCGCTCCCCTTAACGATCTGCTGAGAGCCGACAGGAAATCCTACGTAATTCAAGGAATCGGTGACTTTTTCATTCATTGTTGACTCCTGATAGATAAGGATTTTCTACTCCGCCGTTTTTAATCTCTAGATAATCTAAATCTTGCATCACTTTCTCCGTTTTCCTTCCATTTTTTGTATTCATCCATGGCATCTGACAAATCAGATGGCGGCACATAAGGCTTACTTTTCTCCCGACGGATGATTCTTTTAATGTGCCCGATCAACTTCGCCTTGGATATCCCGCGGTGATCTTTAGAATCTGCTCTTCGCCACATATGCCCCCCCCCTTTTTTCAGCTATTCAAGCGGGCAGGCAAGGTACTAGCAGGCAGAGTGTGAAACCAAGTTGGTATCAGAGTTCTTATAACGTTATAGTGTGAATAAGAGAAGATCGTGGAGGGTCTTATTTCTGATAACTTGAATTCCTCTTTTTGCCTGCTCTCTGGAATAGCTGAAATGCTTTATTACTTATTTGTTAAAGTGTTCTTCACGTAGGCTGTAATCATAGGAGCTAGACCGAAGATGATGCAGAGGCCACCCATTACCTGGGTAATGACTTGAATGTTCTCGAGCCTAGGATCGTGTAAACTCATAATTGAGGCTGTGCCTCCGGCTACGAGTAGTAAAACCTTTTCACCTATTTTTGAACCTGCTTGTGCGTATTTTTTTATATTTTTCATTTTGTTTTTCCTTTTGTTGTGTTGTTTAATTTGTTTAGTTTTATCTAATCTGGAACTGGTCAGGCAAGCATCCGGTAAGCAGATTTCAAACCCGATGTACTCTTGCATAACCAGTTCCAGATTAGATGCTTCACAGGCATGAGCGAGGGGAGCAGGAATCATCACTCGACCGCTCATACCCTCACTACTACCTGTGAAACTGTGATCGGTGCACCAGTCAGCACGTTTGGATGCTTAAGACATCTTTAGTGCTAAGTGTGTACACACAGAGGATTTATCACGTCGCATGACTAGTCTTTCCGTTCCTCATCTGGGTCCTCTCATTTGCCATTGCCGTACCTCAGAGTCATGACTCCTTCACCGGTTGGGCCATGCTGACGAGCGCACCGATCACTTTCTTACCACCACCTATGCGAGTTCCAGAAGGCTACAGCTGTTTCCCAGCTCCCATAACGCCCGAGTGCATATTGATTGCACCATTTGAGTTGAGTTATGGGATTTGTCATGTAGTCTGCACCGGCACTTGCCATCTTGCTTGCAGGTAGTGCCTGGCATACGCCATAGGCTCCACTGTCGCTCGAATTCCATGCTGATGCATTCCAACCGCTTTCGCGTCTTACGATGCTGTCTACAGCACTCCAAAACTCTTGTGGTATTCCGGCTGCTGAGAGCCAGTCTTGGTGTGATCCCTCGCCAGTATTTACGATGACGAGGGGTTGTTTTTCTTCTTGTGGCTGAGGTAGCTTATCCTCCAACTTACTAATTAGTTGGATTCTTTGAGCTACCTGTTTGTCAATGTGCAGTGGTTCTGTATTCGCTGTCTTAGCCAGCGGTGGTGCTGCTCCAACTAGAACCGTTGTTGTGAGCGCTAACAGCGTTGTTGATATGCTTATAAGCAAATCTCCGCTTAGAACAGTTCAACTAGGTTTTGTGTACATCCGCCGCAATCAAGGGGCGCGTCACAGTAGCCAGTTAGATCTGTTTTTTATTTATGTGCATGGGGTTACTAAAGTTTTCCAAGACCTACTAGCCCCATGTCAGAAATAAAAAAAGACTCACGCTTTTGCGTGAGTCATAGGAACGCTAGTTATGGGGTTTTCAATCTATCTGGAGCCCCAACCGAGATTCGAACTCGGGACCCCTTCCTTACCATGGAAGTGCTCTACCACTGAGCTATCGGGGCAACAATACTACGTAGCCCATAGTATCAAAAGAACTAACTGTCTCCAAGCAAATTAACGTGCAGCCACCTAGTAAGGGCAAACTCTCGTAATTGTTCTTGATTGCAGAGGTTGCTTATCGAAAATAAGAGCATGGTTGTCCCAGTAGAGTTTACTGCCTGGCGTTTCATCCGTAGCCCCTGGCAGTGGCGGGCTTAGCCTGCCAATCCATGTGTCATGTAAGGCGTAACTGCCTTCATCGTCTCGCTGTAAAATGATCGTTAGATAGGATGTCGGCAAAGCCTTTTTGTTTTTTACAAATCGAGTGTATTGGTTCTTTCGCAAAAGCTGCGCATAGAATATAGAATCACTCACGGCTGCCTCAACAACAAAATCATAGCCGATATCACGGCCCATGTCTTTTTCTAGATAAACCATCGGGGTTTTCAGACTAGAGTTCTTTAGAGCTTCCTTGACCAATCCTACAAGACGTGGCTGTGCAGCAATATGCAATGCTGCTGGGGAATGAACCAAATCAACATATATAAGCGTGCCATTCGGCATTTCGGCAATTGGATGTTTCATTTTCCCCTCCTAGGTATTCTAAGTATACCACTTATGAGAATTTTGTCGATCTCAGTCAATTCTTCTTAAGGTTAAGACTAATCGAATTTATACAATAGCGCTTACCAGTCGGTTGGTTAAAAGCATCATCAAATAGATGCCCGAGGTGGCTGCCGCAACGGCCACAAATGATCTCTGTGCGCTGCATGCCGTGCGAATTATCTGACGCCAGTGTTACGGCACCAGGCATGGCATCGTAAAAGCTTGGCCAGCCTGAATTACTATCAAATTTTGTAGTTGAGTCAAACAACTCATTGCCGCAGGCCGCACATGCATACTTGCCAGAGGTAGTTTCATGTACGTAACGCCCGGTGAATGGGGCCTCGGTATTTTTATCGCGCAGTACAGCAAACTGCTCTGGGGTTAGTCTGTCCCGCCATTCGTCATCTGTCTGTGGCAATAATTGTGTATCCATAGTAAGTTTACTATAGCACTTCTTGCCAATTAGCTGACCCATATTCACTTTCACTTTTTCAGAATCACTCCTTAACGAAACACCAGTACTATGCATCATATTGTGGGTAGTCAGCTCGCAATTCTGAAAAAGTGAATATGGGTCAGCTAATAGACTATCTCAACCAATCTTCTAACTTAGCTACTGTTAGATGTTGGCTCTCGATTTCGTTTGTGAATGCTTTTAGGTCTTCTATGATTTTTGGCCTAAAGTGCATTAACATAATGTCACCCGGCACTATGTGTTCTCCATCTTGGTATTGAATTTTACCGTCGTTGACTTTTGCTGACCACAAGACAACCGCCTTCATCCCGCAAGCTGCAGCAGCCCTTTGGGTTGAAGCATTATACAAACCATAGGGTGGTCTAAAAAGAACCGGGGCATTGCCGAACGCTTGTTTTATATTTTCGGCTTGGCCACAGATCTCTCGTTTCTGTTGAGCAAAGCTATAAAGTGTCAGATTGGGATGGGTTATAGTGTGATCCTCGACAGTATTATTGGCATCTGAAACTAGTGGCTTAAAATACCCATAGTCATCCCCTGCTGGCACGTGTGACAGAAATAACGTGAATGGATAATGGTGTTGTTTAATATAGTCTATCGCTCTAGGGTCTCTAACAGCACCATCGTCCACTCCCATAAAAACCACTCTTTTTTGGGTCTTAATTTTAGAAACTACCGGAGCATACAACCCTGTTGGTCCAAACGGCATTATGTCGGGGGTGATATCCGGTAGGGGTAGTTTAGTCAAAGGTATCACTGGAGCGACAGGAGGCTGAGTTATTGATCGCGTATCGGTTTTTAGAACGCCGGTTAGCGATGTTAAACCGGGAGCATCTTCTGGGCCAAAAGTCTGAATTGTACCAGGGTTATGCGTATGCCAACCATACAAAAAAATAACACAAACAGCCAGCAAGCAGGACAGCACTACAGCGCCTACTGAATACGCGTATTTACGCTCTCTATAGTGCTTTCTAATATCCACAACTGCGTTAGTTTAGCAAACTTCTTTAATTTTTTACAATACTGTCACAGAGGGCCTGGTTTAGTGGTGCTCTGTAATGTAACTAATAGAGGCCATTCGATGGCGCAGAATTAGTAGTATTATTATACGGCGTTGAGCCACTTTTCTTATTATAAAAAGAAAAGTAATAGATTAAGCCATAGACAACAATCCCTACTACTAGATACAGAGCTATCCACTGCCATAGTGGCCGTTTGCCATAACCAGAGTAGGATTTGGGTTTAGTTTCGCTGTTTTTAGTATCTTCTTTTACAGGTTCTTCCATAATTACCCTCTCTTACCAGTAGCGCTATTAATTACCTCCATTAAACACCCCTCTGTATTAGTGAGTCAAGTAACATGGCGCCCAGTTCAAAAGAGGTTCTTTCTGACTGGATACCCGGTCGTAGCCGGCCTCAACACTCTCAGCGAAGATGTTACAATAATATTGCTATGTCACTTTTTACCTTACAATCGCCCTTTCAACCAACTGGTGATCAGCCACAAGCAATTAAAGCTTTGCTTGCAGGTTTAGAGCGCAAAGAAAGAAGCCAAACTCTGCTCGGCGTAACTGGTAGCGGCAAGACGTTTACTATGGCGAGCATTATTCAAGCCAGGCAGGTACCAACCCTAGTTTTGTGCCACAACAAAACTTTGGCAGCCCAGTTGTACGGTGAATTTAAACAGTTTTTTCCAGAAGCCGAGGTTCATTATTTTGTCAGCTACTTTGATTACTACCAACCAGAAGCCTACATGCCCAGTAGCGACACCTTCATAGAAAAAGACAGTAAGATCAACGAAGAGATAGACAGATTGCGACATGCTGCTACTGCCGCTCTACTCTCGAGACGCGATGTTATTATCGTGGCCAGCGTCAGTTGTATTTATGGCATAGGATCAGTAGAAGATTATGGTGCGATGGCCTTGCATGTTAAAAAGGATGAGCGACGACAGCAAGATAAGTTAATCCGACATCTGAATGACATTCAGTATCAGCGCAATGATATCGACTTCCACCGTTCTACTTTCCGTGTGCGCGGTGATGTTGTGGATATTTATCCGGCAGGTGGTGAATCGGCTTATAGAATAGAGTTTTTTGGCGATACCGTCGAACGCTTAACCAATATTGACCCTCTGACTGGCGAGATACTAGCTGAAGTTCGCGAAGTTAGTATTTTCCCTGGTAGCCATTATGTAACACCACGCGAAAAATTACAGTTGGCGCTTGGCAAAATTCAGAAAGAACTTGACGAAAGGTTGGCGTGGTTTAAGCAGAATGACAAACTTCTTGAGGCCCAGCGAATCGGCCAACGCACTAAGTTTGATCTAGAAATGCTTGAAGAAACCGGCTTTGTAAAAGGCATCGAAAACTATAGCCGTTATTTGACCAATCGCGCTGAAGGCGATCAACCAGCCACATTAATGGACTACTTCCCCGAAGACTATTTGCTATTTATTGACGAGTCCCACATGACAATCCCCCAGGTGCGCGGCATGTACAATGGTGATCGTGCCCGCAAAGAGGTTCTGGTAGAGCATGGTTTTCGTTTGCCAAGCGCTTTAGATAACCGCCCGCTGACCTTCACTGAATTTGAGAGACACATCAATCAAGTAATTTTTGTGAGTGCTACCCCGGCCGAGTATGAGCTAACTCATAGCCCAGAGCCAGTGCAACAAATAATTAGGCCGACCGGGTTGCTTGATCCACCGATAGAAGTTCGACCAACCAAAGGTCAAATTGATGACTTGATTGCCGAAATCCGGACAACGACCGCCAAGAATCAGCGCGTGCTAGTAACTACTCTGACTAAACGTATGGCCGAAGATCTCAACGATTATCTATCTGAGCTGTCGATTAAATCAGCCTACCTACATTCCGACGTAGAGACATTAGAACGAACTGACATATTGCGAGACTTGCGTACCGGGGTCTATGATGTTTTGATCGGTATCAACTTGTTGCGTGAAGGCTTAGATCTACCAGAAGTTAGTCTGGTAGCCATTATCGATGCTGATAAAGAGGGTTTTTTGCGCAGCCAGCAAGCCTTAATCCAGACTGTTGGTCGCGCAGCTCGTCATTTAGAGGGCCATGTAATAATGTATGCAGATACTATTACTCGAAGCATGCAAGCCACGATCGACGAGACTACGCGTCGGCACAAAATCCAAGCCGCCTATAACAAGCAGCACAACATTGTGCCTAGTAGTATTAATAAGGGTATAGATAAAGGCTTGCGCTCAATCATTCCGATTGAAGCTAAAACTGCCCACAAAGATATTAAAAAGATACCAAAATCAGAAATTCCGACTTTAATAAAAGATCTGACTTCTCAGATGGAGCTAGCCTCTGCCAATCTACAATTCGAAGAAGCTGCCGAGCTGAGGGATATTATTAAAGAATTAAAAACTAAGGCTTCCTCATAGTCACAGTGCTCATGAGTCTTTACTCCAAGCCTAAGACAAGCTAATCTAATAAGTAATGTCGAGTATTACTATCGCTGATGTTGAGTATGTGGCGGCGCTGTCCAAAATTGCCATAACCAAAGATGAAGCCAGCAAGTTGCAAAAGGAACTTGAGGCTATTTTAGGTTACGTGCAATTACTAAATACGGTTGATACCGCTGGTGTTGAACCTACCTATCAGGTGACAGGGCTGTCTAATGTTCAACGCCAAGACGTAATAATCGACTACGGAATCACGCAGGCTGATCTATTAAAGAACGCTCGCGACACCAAGGAGCAGCAAATTAAAGTACCCAAAGTATTATGAGCAAAAATACCATTTCTGCCGCTCTAGATAAACTTGCCAACGGCGTATCAGCTCGACAGTTAGTCGAAGAATCATTGAAGCAACTCGAGGCTAAGCAAGCTGCCTTCAACGTAGTCATTAGTGTGTTGAGTGATCAAGCTCTAAAGCGCGCCGACAAGATTGATACTGATCGCAAAGCTGGCAAAAAACTTGGCCGGTTAGCCGGAGTACCGTTTATAGCTAAAGATAATTTTTTGACAATTGGCGGCAAGACGACTGCGGCTAGCAATATTTTAAAAAGCTTTGAAGCACCATACCAATCCACTGCTATTAATAAGCTTGAGACCGAAGGTGCGATCCTTATAGCCAAAGCTAATCTAGACGCCTTTGCCCATGGTGGTAGTACTGAGAATAGTGATTTTGGCCCGACAAAAAATCCACATGACCCGACACGCGTACCTGGCGGTAGCTCTGGTGGTTCTGCAGCCAGCGTAGCGCTGGGTATTGTGCCTTTTGCGCTTGGTACCGATACTGGCGGATCTATACGCCAACCAGCTAGTTTTTGTGGTGTGGTCGGAGTTAAGCCGACTTACGGACTAGTATCACGCTACGGAGTAGTAGCTATGGCTAGCTCGACTGATGTAATCGGCCCGCTGACAAACACAGTAGAAGATGCTGCCCTAGTGCTAGATATTATAGCTGGCCAAGATGAGCGGGACAGCACAACACTGCCGGCACGTGAGCCTAGCTATTTGCCAGTTAAAAACAAACTAACCAAGAAGCTCAAGATCGGCGTTATAGAAGAATACATGACCGACAAGGTTAACCCTGATGTTCGCCAAGCCATCACTGACCAAGTCGAAGCTCTCCGCAAATTAGGCCATACAGTCGAGAAGG
>DATMOD010000022.1:0-3345 GCA_035568355.1 Patescibacteria group bacterium | reverse complement strand
ACGTAGCTATAAAAAGACCGCGTTAGACGCGGTCTTTTTATAGCAAACTTAAACTATGGTGGGTTGTGAGGGATTCGAACCCCCGACCCCCTCGGTGTAAACGAGGTGCTCTAGCCAGCTGAGCTAACAACCCTTAAAACGATACTTATTGTAGCATCTTTACACCTTACGGCAAATAGCACGCTTTGCAAAGACGATCACCGAATAGCTATCAGAGCTAGTTAGCGATTGTCCCCAGCCCCTTTTGTTACGCCACGATCTTTTCGGCTGGCTAACTTGTCGCCATTTTGTTTAGCAATAGAGTCTAAAGAAAGCCCCAGGCTATCCGCAAACACAGCTACATACCACAGAACATCACCAAGCTCTTTGCCTAGTTCCGCAAGTTCTTGATCGCTAATACGCCCGTTTTTATAGGCAACAATCTTCTTCCATTTTTCTATGACTTCACCCGCTTCACCAGCCACGCCCATTGCCCAAATAGTCTTGTTCATAAGCGGATCAGGGTTGGAGATGACTGTAGTCAACGCCTGAGCTTGGTATTCATCAAAAGTCATTCTTTTCTCCCTTACTGAACTTTACGCCTATAAGAATCAGCTAATCATCATTATACTGAACGGACATGCAATTGCGAGTATTTATAAAAATAGGCCGGCAGGAAGAGATCCTTGGTTGGGATGGCGATAGGCTGACTGTTGGCATCAATGCTCCGCCGATTGAAGGCGCCGCCAACCAAAGGCTTATTAGCGTAATAAGCGGGTGGATCGGTATTAGCAAAAATAAGGTCACGATTGTTAAAGGTCACACAACGCGCTATAAAACATTAAATATTGCTATAGAAGAAGAGGTGCTGGATCAATCAATCGGCAAAGTTCCCAAATGGCCGACCCAGCAACAGCTGCTTTAGTTGTTTATTCTACATATAGTAAATAGTGCCTAGCAGTGTTAACTTTTTTGCATGGGATACCAAACCAACAACTACATTGCGGTATTATTAGAACAAATCTGTGACCAAAATGAGGCCATACTTGAAGGTAATATGCAAATACATGAACGCCTAGAGAAAATGGTCACAAAAGACGAGCATGAACAACTTAAACAAAGCGTTGGAATTATCAAAGCAGTCGTCACAGATATTAGCAGACAATTGTCGAGTCACGAAATAAGAATCACCCGACTGGAATCATCAGCCTATTGACAGCCAGGCCAGTGCAAAGTAATATCACAATTGTGATTTTGCTTAGAGACATGATTTGTATAGTGATTCTCAGCTCGAAAGAGCTCGGTTAAGCGTATCCACCTAACAAACGTAAACGCCAACCGAGCCACAAGGGCTCGGTTCTTTTATTTATGACTAGCCAAGAAATTCTAGAACAGACTAAACAACTCATAGCTATACCTTCGACGCACAACAATCCTCAGGCGTTAAGTCAAGCCCTGAGCTTTGTGGCAAGTTTTATTAAAGAACAACGCCCAAACATCACTATCGAACACTTCGAGAGCAACGGCAAATCAAGTTTTTTGGCTTATCGTGATCAAGCACGACCAAAAAAGTTTAAGATTATCCTAAACGGGCATGTCGATGTTGTGCCTGGCGAACCAAGCCAGTATCAGGTAATAGAAAAGGACGGTAAATTATACGGACGTGGCATCTATGATATGAAAGCTGCCTGCGCCATTCTTGCCAATGTCTTTTGTGAGTTTGTAGAAAAAGTACCTTACGCACTTGGCCTACAAATTGTAACCGACGAAGAAAGCGCCGGTAAAAATGGCACGCTTCATCAGATAGAGCAAGGCGTGAGGTCTGACTTCGTCATTTGCGGAGAGTGCGGAAGATCTACTTTAACCCACGAGATTGCCAACGAGGCTAAAGGCATTGCAGTAATAGAAGTTGGTTTCCGTGGCAGCGCTGGTCATGCGGCATATCCTTGGAAGGCGCAAAATGCCGCCGTCAAAGCTCTGCATTTTGTTAATGCTTTACACCAACACTATCCAGTGCCGACAGAAGAATCACAGGCAACCACTGCGACCGTCACCCATATAACTACAAACAATAATGCCCACACCAAAATACCCGACCAAGCAATGGTCAAACTAGACTTACGTTTTACTGCTGGTGACCCACACTTTAAAGACAAAGAGCATTTAACGGCACATATCAAAGAGTTTGACCAGGATGCCGAGATTCTTACCTACCACGATTTTTCTTCACCGTTATATACCGACCCACAGAGCCCTTTGTTGTTAAGCCTAAAGCGATCGGCCGAGAAGATAGAGGGCGCCCCTTTCTCTTTTGTAAAACGCAACGCAACTAGCGACGGGCGTTTTTACGGGGACGTCAACAACGAGGCCTGCGAGTTCGGTATTGCTGGCGAACACCAACATGGCCATGGGGAGTACATTACCCTGCAAGCATTCAATAATTATCTGGACACAATGCGCGATTTCTTGGCAAATACCATAGGATAATCCGCCCCCTCTACTGTCATACTCAGCTTGACTGAGCATCCAAGACAAAAAATTGAATTCTTCTCCACTAGAATCCTAATCAAGTTGGGAATGACAGAGAGAGCAGAGATGCGCGCATCAGGCACTAGAACCTGACCCCCATGCACTTTTTCAGAATCTCTCTTTAACGAGAATATTCATCTTATACATGGTATTAGTGGTTGTCAGCTCGTGATTCTGAAAAAGTGCATGGGGGTCAGCATTAGAACACGCTGCGAATTGTCAAAGTATATACTGTCACCATAACTAGTGGGCTGGCGCACATAACGACGATAATAATTGGTAAATAACTATTTTTGGTAATTTTGGGTATCTGCCGTTTGCTATAAAAAGTCCCCCACAACAAAAAGGGGATAAACGGTATAAAATAGCGGCCTTGAATTCCTCTAACAACTCCCCACCCAACCGGAGTAAAAGTTATGTACAGACCAATAAACAAGGTTATTACCCCCAGCAATGGTAGCCCTAACAAACCTAGCTTCCAAAGACTATGGTTACGGAGAGGTAAGGATCGCAGATCATCTGCTTGCCTAAGCACAAATACCAAGCTCACTAGCACTATCATAGTAAGAATAAACGGTGGATATACCAGGCTCATACCAAGCGTGCCGACTATACCACTCGCAAAATCATAACCATACGACACGGGGGTATTTATCAATACATGGATTACTTGCCATGGATGCCCCAGTATAAAAGCTATCTGCCCGCTTGCGCTAATTGGAGCCGCAGAAGTTTGGACTATTAAACCGTTAGCACTAGCCGACTGGCGTGTAACCAGCCCCCATATCAAAACTGGTAAGCAAATAGATGTCACTAGCCCCCCAATTTGCCAATAGG
>DATMOD010000021.1:0-3171 GCA_035568355.1 Patescibacteria group bacterium | reverse complement strand
AAGAGTGAATTCCCAAGCTGGTTCTCCTTCTTTTTGCTTTTTCCAGAGGGCGAAGTCGTGAGCTGATTCTTTATCGTATTCGTCATTTTGAATGCGTTCGGCCGAAGTGTTGTCGGTGGTTAGTTCGAGCAGCTGGCCATATTTCTTGCCACTCTTTTTATACGCCTCAATAGAAAAGTAAACACCGTCATCTGCCAGGTAAGCGAAGCCGGCTTTATGTAGATCAGAGATAAGTTGCTTCATGCCCGCGACAACCTCTTCATCAGTAGCACAGACAAAAGTTACGGCGTCTAAATCATTGCCGATTTCTTGCATGTCTTTACGAAAGGCTGCGATGTACTTTTTGGTTAGTTTTTTTAACGCTTCACGCGGTTCATCTTTAGAGTATTGTTCATGGCTACGTCGAATAGTTTTATCATCGACGTCGGTGTAATTCATAACGTGTTTGACTTCGTAACCATCAAGCTGTAGTGCACGCCGCAGAGTGTCTGCAAATATGTAAGAACTTAAGTTGCCAATGTGGGCATGGTTATAGACTGTTGGTCCGCAAGTGTAGAGCGATATCTTGTTTTTCTCTATCGGTTCTAGCTCTTCAATCGAGCGACTCATGGTGTTGAAAAGTTTCATTGGGTGTCCCCTATTTTAGATTATTTGTATATAAAACAAAGAAAGAAAAATCAACAACACCTACTACAACATTGGTTTTTAAAATCGCTATTATCCCAAGGAGTCACCTTGGAACCCCTTTTTGTCTTGGATCCCCAATCAAGTTGGGAATGACGGAGCCTAGTCGATTGTATGTTACTTATCATATGCATGTAGGGCCTTATCTACTGCGCCTATCAGCTCGTTCTTAATCTCTTCAAAATTATCACTGTAAGTCCTAAAACCAGCAACATATGGATGCCCGCCACCACCAAAAAAACCGGCGATCGTCTCAGCAATTTTAGCGTCCGGGTTACAGCGAATTTTACCGGTTATCTTGCCGTCGGGGTATGTTTTAAGAGCTATAGCTACTCGTACGTTAGTTACTAGCCGCATTTCATCAAGTACTAGCACGGAGGGATTGTACTGGTCGCTATATTGGGCGATTTCTTCCCATGGGATGTGCACGAGGGCCAAGGCGCCGTCTAAACGATATTCAATCCGTTCCAGTAATTTGCCCTTATAGGCTAGGATCTCTGGTGACTTCTTCATAAATTCGCGGCGGCGGTTTTCTACCTCGCTGAGCTTGGCTCCCCCCTCGACTAGCTCTGCGACAGTGTGGATGCTCTGGGCAGTTGTACCTTCAGTCATAAGGCCCAGAGAATCGGCCAATATAGATATTGATAGATTCTCACAAGCTTGAGCATTAACTAGCCAGCCGTTGGCCTTTGCTAGCTTGTAGATTAATTCACCGGTGGCCACTGTTTTAGGGTCGACGATTGCTAAGTTATCAAAAGGTAGAGTGCTCTCGGTGATGTGATGGTCTAATACTAAAGATGGCTTTTTAGAAATTTGAGCCAAGTTCTCTGGTACGATGGCGCGCTCCATAAGTGTGGCACTAGAGGTGTCGACTATAATACTGAGATCAAAATCATAAACAAAAGTATCAACTACTCTATCCCAGCCTTTTATATAACCCATATATTTGGGGATATTCACTGGGCAATAAAGTATTACTTCTTTGCCAAGGTCACCCAATATTTCTTCAAGTGCTAAAGCGCTACCTAAGCTATCACCATCGGGATTTTCTGCCTGGATAACTATAATTTTTTTAGCAGCCTCAACCAGGTCTTTGGCTTGGCTAAATAAATCTGTTTGCTTAGTCATGGGTTTATTGTAACAGATTGGATGGAAAACTGGGCGCTATAGCATCATAGCTGTCGTCGGCCTTCTAAGGCGTGACCAAGAGTAATTTGGTCGGCGTATTCTAGATCGACTCCAACTGGTAGGCCTCGGGCCAGACGAGTAATTTTTACGGAGCGGTCACCAATCTGTTTTTGTAGATACAGGGCTGTTGACTCACCCTCTACACTGGCGTTCATTGCCAGAATTATTTCTTCGACTTGATCCTCATCTATGCGCCTGAGTAGCTCGGGTATGTGTAATTGTTCTGGCCCTATCCCATCAATTGGGGATATCGCTCCTCCTAAAACATGATAGGTGCCTTTAAATTGGCCAGTTCGTTCTAAAGCTACAACATCGAGTGGTTCCTCTACTACGGCGACCAACTTTCTATTACGTCTTGAATCGCTGTAGAGTGGTGATACTTCTTCGTCTTTTTCTATCAAGGCAAAAGTCTTAGGGCAATAAGCTACGTGGTCGTGGAGGTTTGCAATTGCTGATGAGAGTTTTTGCGACAGATGATTATCACTTCTGAGCAGATAATAGGCATAACGTTCAGCGGTGCGCGGGCCAACGCCGGGTAGACTGCCAAATTCTTCTATTAGATCAATTAGTGCTTTTGGTAGTATATTTTTCATACTTTTTTAGACTCAGTCATCCCCGACTCCGATCGGGGATCCAGTAATGATGTAGGTAAGAATCGTTCTAAAGTCCTAAGTCGCCAAGGCTGCCCATGAGTGGTTTCATTTTTTCGGCTGCAAATTGCTGTGATCGAGTGATAGCCTCTTTAACGGCCGACTCTAACCAACGCTCCAGCTCACCAATATCCTCAAGATCTACCATTTCTGGGTTAATAACTATCTTTTTGATCTTTTGCTCACCAGTAATGCGCACAACGACTGCCCCGTCACCAGCTTCGACTTCTATTATCTCATTGGCTAAATCTTTTTGAGCTTTTTTAACTTTCATGAGTACTTTAGCTTTATCGAACATATTCTACTCCTTTTTACAGATTATATTGTAACAGATCAGCGAGTGAAAACTTGATATCGCAGAGCATCATCTTTGCGATCGTTGACAACCAAGCGCAAGTTTAGCGGCAACCCTGCACGCTGGGCTGCGCTCAGGCTACTAGCCGATGATTGTGTTAATATGACGGCGTTAGGACCTGGGACAAACTGGGCTGCTGACGTGACAGTCAAATTTTTAAACTGTTGCCGATTGATATCATATAGAGCTACTTGTTCAGATGGGGCCACAAGTGTAACTGCCTGATTGTTGATGCTTGGGGTAGCCAGAACCCCGTGCAGTAGCAGTGGATCTAGATCGTAAAGTTTAACAGTG
>DATMOD010000020.1:0-32545 GCA_035568355.1 Patescibacteria group bacterium | reverse complement strand
CTTGTGAGTTGTCACCATCCAATCGTCTATTATTTCAGCCGAACCCGGTAGATCCTCGATGTCTCGCCAAACCGGATCGCCGCCGCTCATATCATCTGCGGGAGCGATGGGCTGGTCCGACATAGTAGCCACAAAAACGATATTAAGCGCGGGTCTGCCTTCATAAACACTAGCGTAAGTCCCAAGGCAACTCTTCAATGTAATATCAATACCAAACTCTTCTTTTGATTCACGTATAGCAGCCTGCTCGGCAGATTCATGAACTTCTACAAAGCCACCCGGAACATCCAGTTTGCCTTTGCCCGGTTCGGAGCTCCGAACGCCAAATAGAACCTTGCCATTTCTAATAACATAGGCGCTAACACCCGTTGCCGGATTAACCCAATTATCGTGGCCGGCTTCGCAAACATAAAGGCTATCGTTCTTCTTGGTCGTGATCTTTCCGCATTTCGTACAGTATCTTTCCATGAATGCAGTATAGCATTTTAGAGAGAGTACTTCTGGAACATTTTTCCATGACCAGGCACTATAAAGTCTGTCAAAGCTAAAACCTTATCTCGGCTTTCTCGCAATTGCTTCATATTCTCGGCAGTCGGGTCGTCATCCTTACCTTCAAACCACCACAGGTGACAGATAGCGACGGTACACGGGTTGTTCTCGGGTATGTTGGTAACGTTCGTAACGACAAGCGCTGCATCTTCTTTGGTGTGGCCTGGTGCAACCATAATCTTGACGTTCGGCGTAATAGCATAATCATCGCCACCATCAAGCCATTGATCACCGTCATAGATAGAGGAGTAATCGTAAACTCTGGCATCGAGGAATAACCCCATGTAGCGGGTATGATCAGGGTGATGATGAGTTATAAATATAGTGTCGATATCATCCGGCTGCAAACCATGCGCTTGAAGAGCATCGGTGATAGTGTGCGGGCCATATGTCATTCCAGGGTCAACAAGGATATTGTGACCGCTATCTTGAACGAGCGTTACTGTACCTTGCACAGATTGGCCGCCTTCTTTGACATAGCCTTCTACGAGAATAGTTATTTCCGCCATGGTTATAGTATAGCAAAAGCAGCCGACTATTTAGCGAGAGAGGACTACCACTCTTCCTCTCATTCGCAGCAAAGCTGCTCCACTCGAGCGTAAAGTATGAAAACTCAGATTGCCACAGGCAATCTTCGACCTACGGTTCAAGTCATTTCAATCACCGCCCAATATAAAAGACCAGATAAATCTGGTCTTTTATATTGGTGCGCGAGAGAGGACTTGAACCTCCACGCCTTACGGCACATGCTCCTAAGGCATGCGTGTCTACCATTCCACCACTCGCGCATCTATTTTGTAATTTAATTCTGCTTTTTTTTAAAAGCGTGACTTCGCTGAGTTGGACATGCGTGTCTCCATTCCTGCTCGTCTTCGGGACAAGTCCCTCCAGACTCGGCCAAGCACGGATTCCTCAAACTGCCACAGGCAGTTCTCGCCATTCCACCACTCGCGCGTCACTCGGTATTATAAACTAAGCACCATGAACTGCAAAGTTATGACGGTGGGGATTTTAAATTAAAGGTGTTAGTCGCTGGACTTTTCATAATAAGAAAGCGTGGCGTCGCCATAATTACGACTATTCAAAAGCGTAATCCCATCTATGTTTGGCGAGGATTGCTTGCCTGGGTGTGATACGACCAGAACTCCAGTTGGTTTTAAATGCCGAGTCAGCTTGGCTACTGTAGCAAGTTGTAGGTCGTCATATGGGACATCACAAAGCACAATATCGAATTGCAAAGATGGATTATTATCGCTCCAAGACGAACAATTAGCTTTTACAAGCTTTACCCGATGGGCTACATTCAGCGACAGTATGCTATCTTGAATACTTTGCTGAGCTTTACGATCACGTTCAATAGCTAGACAAGACTTGGCACCGCGGCTTACAGCCTCAAAAGAATAGGCACCAGTGCCAGCAAATGCATCCAATACAGTTTTATCTGTTAAATCACCCAGGCTATTGAATAGCCCGCCTCGAACACGTTCGGCAGTGGGGTGGGTGCGATTACCAACATCGGCTTTAAACCACTGACCGCCGAGCGATCCGGCAATAATTCGCATTCTCATTTTATCTAAAACCTCCACGTATATTGTACCTGATTATCAGACACAAGGAATTCTGACCCACTCGTTTTTTCTCCCCATCATTCCCAACTTGACTCCCGAATCCAGTAAGAAAAGGAACTCCATTATTAGCTGGATCCTCGATCGTAGCCGGGGATGACGGGAAAGTGGGCGCAGACAGTCAGACAAGAAGTCACCCCAAAAATATGTAGTCCTTAAAGACTTAAGCTTGGAGTTTTTGATGTAATGGCGCCAAAGCTTTAGCCCATTTATGCAGCTCTTGCAACATCGCCGAGGCAGACTTATTGTGCTGTTCATTAGCCGTAAAGTCGCTCATGGCAGGGGAATAGACACCCACTAGCTCGACACCCTTACTGATTGGCATCGTGTTAAAGCCAACTAGCAACAGCTTCTCGGTCTGTATTGCTCGAACCGCACCGGTCACCCCGTAGCCCACAAAACCAACTGGCTTGTAAGACCATTCTTTGTGCAGGTAGTCAATAGCGTTAACCAGGGCGGGCGGCATTGTATAGTTATATTCTGGAGTAACTATCACAAAAGCATCAGCTGAGTCGACAGTTTTGCTCCAGGCAGTGGTGTGGTCATTGGTGTACTTACCATCCGCCATTATCGGTGGTACTGGAGCGTCTAAAAATGGCAGATTAATTTCCGCAAGGTCTGCAACTTCGACTTCAAAATCGCTATTCTGCTTGGAGTAGTCGACTACCCATTTTCCGACTTTGTGGCCGATGCGACCGGGGCGAGTGCTGGCAATTATAACTAATAACTTCATAATCCTGATTCTCCTTTTCACCGTGTCCATTGACAGGGCAATATAATATTGTATAATTGCTATATATTCTTTGGTTGTAGTACTACAATAACTATAGTACTACAAATGTTATAGTGAAACAATAGGTGATACAATCTATATATGGATAGTCAGCTTACCGATAGCCAAACTTGCTTGCCCAGCCTAAAGCTGTTGGGCGATTTTTGGACTCTGCGCATTATAGACATACTGGCACCTAAGGCGCTGCGCTTTGTTGATATTCAACGGTCGCTAGACAATATAAACCCATCAACTCTCTCTGACAGACTTAAGAGGATGGAAGAAGCCAGCCTGGTCAAGCGCACTGAAGAATCAAGGACAGAGGTAAGATACGAGCTTACTGCACTGGGTCAAGAAAGCTTGCCAGTTATCGAAGCAATCAATAGATTTTCGGCTAAAGTAAACCAGCCCTCCCGCTAAAGACCCTAATCCGACTTGCGCTGAATTCTCAAGAATCGCCGTTTACCAACCTGTAACAGTCCTTCGCCCCTAATCGGTTCGAACTGGTCGGTGATTTTTAGATCCTTAAAACGCACACCACCTTGAGAAACAAGACGCTTGGCATCTGACTGACCAGTTGCGAGTTTAGCGTCCACAAGCACTTTGATTATATTCAGCTCATCCGATTGACCAACGCTAAGAATCGGTATCATGTCATTGTTAATAGCTGTATCCGCGCCATTAAGTTGCTCAGTAGCCTGTTTGGCAGCGTCAGCCTGTGCTTTGCCATGTACGATCTTAGTTACTTCGTAGGCTAGTTTTTTTTGCGCCGCGCGGTTTTTAGGACTTTGTTTTGTTTCTTGTTCTAAATGTTTAATCTCTTCTTGTGACAGTAGGGTATAGAACTTAAGATATTGCGGAGCACCGGCGTCATCTACGTTTAGCCAAAACTGATAAAAATCAAAGACGGATGTTTTATTAGGATCAATCCAAACCGCACCGCCTTCAGTTTTACCAAACTTCATGCCAGTCGAAGTATTTATGACTAACGGGCCAGTCCATATATGAGCGGTCTTGCCTTCTAGTTTCCTGATCAGTTCTACACCTGCGATACTATTACCCCACTGGTCAGCGCCGGCAACTTGCAGAGTTGCGCCCTTTTTGCGAAACAAATGTAAGAAGTCGTAACCTTGTATAAGCGAATAGCTAAACTCTGCATAGCTAATACCTTTGCCATCTTTACCAATACGAGATTGTACGAATTCACGATCTAAAAGTTGGGTCATCGAGAAATGTTTGCCTACTTCTCTTAAAAAATCTAAATAGCCAAGGCCTTTAAACCAATCGTAATTATCTACGATCTCAAAGTCTTGGCCAGCAAAAATTCTACGGTATTGAGCTGCAATGCCGTCTTTGTTCTTTTGAATTTCTTCAAGCGATTTAAGATCACGTTCCTCGTTTTTGCCGTCAGGGTCTCCAATCATTCCCGTAGCGCCGCCTACTAATAGGATAGCTTTGTGGCCGTGATCTATAAAGTGGCGGACCATCATGGCCAAGGCCAAGTTACCAATAGTCATAGAATCTGAGCTCGGATCAACTCCCCAATAGAACGTCAGGGGTTTATCTAGTGCTTTTATGTCGCCAAATGTAGTTTGATTTACAAATCCACGCCAACTTAATTCTTCAGATAGGGTCATAACTTACTCCAAGTTTTTGTTGAGTATATTATAGCTAATTACGGCCTATTGACATAATTACCTCAATTTTCGAATGCTTATTGTAAGCGTGAGATAACAATGTTAAGCTACGGTCATGAGTGGCGAAAACTTACAAGACCTAAAACAGTTCATTACAGCTACAATTTCTCAGCAAATAGCTAATGTTGCTACAAAAGATGATATCGAAGATCTTCGTTATGAAATTGCGGAAGTTAGGAGCGAGATGCATGGTGGCTTTGCCAGTGTCGGTGAAGTTATAAGTCAAATTCTTGATCGAATTGATAAACACGATGATGATCACCCTGGCCACAACAAAAGAAGTGGTAGACGACTATTGTGGTGGCCTAGATTGTTTTAGGTTCATATTCACCACGTTAGGGGTTGCGCTCCAGGGAAGCCGAACTGAAAACTTCCGATAACGTTGCCTCCAGCATTACCACCCATGCGCCAGACATTGTCTGTACCAACCCAACCGATTTTATCTCGCCCTTCACCCGTCCAATCACCGACTACGATATTGCCACCGGGAGCTTGTTTGATAAGCCCTGACCCAGATATCGAATATACATTATCGGCTGGGCCGCCATTATTAGAGTTACGGGCTATAAATTGATCGCTCCAGGGCAAGTACATGCCAGGGGTGGACACTCCATTACCTGTCCATTTACCTGGTGCTGGTATACCGCCATATGGCCCCCATTGAAAGCTAATATCAGCCGCGCCAGTACTATTAGAATTGCGTAGATACCAGGTGCTATCAGGTCCCACCACGCCAGGGCTGTCAATGCCGCTCCCAGTCCAGTCACCACATACAGGCGTGCCGTTAACAGGGCCGTACACAAACTGGTTGTCAGCCGTTCCAGTCGTATAGCTGGCTCGCTCAAACCAATTGCTACCAGAAACAACCACCGGCAGTTTGACGCCCTTTTGGTTCGGATCCCAAGCACACATAAGTAATGTCGATGGAAAGCCATAGCCAAAGGTCTTATCGGCTGCTCCGGGGGTCAGATCATATTTTAAGAACCACGTACCAGCACCATTTGTGAGCCCTGGCTTGGCTGTATTTACTAGTAAGCATTGCGAGAACGCAGAAGTCTCAGTCGGCAGGCCATTTGTCTGCTTGGTAGCTGTAGCGGTAATGTATCGATTACCAGCAACTGGATTGGTCGGCTGAAAAGTAAACACGCTGTTGCCAAACTGATCAGTGGTTAATACCGTACTGCCCAAAAAGTTTTGGCCTTGACCAAAATTGAGTGGCACACCAGCATTACAGCCATCGCTGGCAAAAAATTCTAAGGTATAGGAGGTGCTCGGCAAGCTGTTGATGGTGCCGCCAATTGTTGTGCGGTTATTGACGGTCTTAGCTGCGTAAACCATTGGAAACTTTGGCGATCGGTTTGCGCCATTGATCAAATTAATGCCGAGGTTGCCATTGGAGTTAATGTTATTACTGAGTATTGCAGTATCGACTCCACTAGCCAATAAAACCCCAGCCCCTATGTTGCCCAGGTTATTGCCTGCTGTATTAAGGCCAATATTGTTACCAACAAAACGATTGCCATTCGAGGTACCACCAACAATAATCAAACCATTATTGCCGTTAGCTGCGATGACGTTACGCAAGCCGGGGTTGGTTCCGCCTATCAAGTTGTTGGCTGATTCGATGATACCGATGCCGTCTAGCCCGTTACCGATAGAGCTAACGCCGTCGGCGCTAGTACCAATAAAATTATTGTAAAAAGTATTGCCGCCGCCTGTGCCTGAGCCACTCATTAATACACCGTTCTGCACATTGCCAGATATAAGGTTACAACCACCTGTACAGGCGCCTCCGGGTGTGGCACCGGTTGCGCTACCGATAAAATTGTTATGAGCTGGCTGTATACCTGGGGAATAGCCAATACCTAGCCCCATTTTGTGGTTACCGATGCCTCCATTACCCGCACTATTGGTACCAATATAATTACCTTGAACAATGTTGTCATGAGCGTTGCCACCGGTAATAAACACTCCCGCACCGTTATTGCCAGACAGCACATTGCGGGCGCCAGGTGTTGTGCCGCCAACTATGTTGCCCGAGGTTTCGTTGACCTCAACGCCGATATCGCCATTGGCAAGACCAGAAGCACCAGACAGTGTTAGGCCAACCATGTTACCCTGCACAGTATTGCCCGTACCTGATGGCATCCAAATTCCAATGCCGTTTACTCGGTTACCAGATACAAGATTGCAGGCACCGGTACAAGCCCCACCTGGTGTTGTGCCAGTAGTGCCACCGACAGTATTATTTGGTGATTGGTTTATAAGAATTCCATCACCATGATTGGGTATACTACCCGTACCGCTAGAGTTTGCACCAACTATGTTGCCAGATATAACGTTACCGCTTGCTGCGCTGCCAGTAATTCCGATACCATTGCCAGTATTCCCTGAAACTACATTGCGATCCGCAACAGTTGTCCCGCCAACGGTATTATTAGCGGAGTTTAAAATACCGATACCATCCGTGCCATTAGGCGCTGCGCCAGTGCCCGTGCTATCTGTGCCAATATAATTGCCAGCAATTATATTATTACCGGTGTTAGTAATTATTAATCCGTTTAGACCAAACCGATTAATAATTAGACCCCTAACTGTTGAGTTACCAGCGGTTATCCAAATACCGGGCTGATTGGTCACATTTGTGCCATTCAGTTCTATGAGCGGTGCGCCATTATAGCCAGGCTGGCTGCTGCCATCAATTATGGCCGGGTTGGTTATAGCTGGCAATGCAGAGCTAAGCGCTATTGTCTGCACACCACTGCCAGGTATCGCGAAACAAATTGTGTTCTGGCCCGAAGCACTGTTAGCAGTTGTAATAGCCTGTCGCAATGAGCCCAACCCAGAGTCATTGGTGTTGGTAACTGATAGACTACCACAAGAGGCATGTCCCGGCTTGACTGGCAAGAGCGAATAGCCGAGAAGTATAAAGGCAAAGACTATAAAGACTTTGGATACCACACTTCTGGAGCAAACAATACTCATGCTTTTATTTAAGCACGTGCGTACATGAATTAGAAACTGGTGTATAATAAGGCAAACTAGTTCGCGAATGGTTAAGGAGTAGCCATCACATGAGCAAAACAAGTAGACGGCGTGGGGCGGGCAGAGTAAATCTGTATACTAATCTTGTTGCCAAGAGGCGATCGCGTATTGACTCTTACGCTCGAAAGCATGCTGAATATCTGTCTAGCCTGCCCAAACAACCTTTAAAGCGACTATTCTATCGTCTCAAACCTAAGCGAATTATTCATTATTGGTTTAGCCGCGAAGGCTTAATGATGATGCTGAAATTTGCAGGGGTCGGTTTATTACTGTTGGTTATTTTGGTATCTGCCTTATTCGCATATTATCGACATCAGTTAGACCTAATACGCCCTAGCGAGCTCAGCAAGCGGGTGCAAACTACTGTTAGTAAATATTACGACCGTAACGGTGTTCTGCTATGGGAAGACCGAGGTGATGGTGATTTTAAACTAGTCGTAGAATCTAAGAATATCTCTGACAACATGAAGCATGCCACTGTCGCTATCGAAGATAAAGACTTTTATAATCATGCGGGCGTTAGTATAAACGGTTTATTAAGAGCATCCTTCTTTGGTGGATCGCACGGTGGCGGTTCAACACTTACCCAGCAGCTCGTAAAGAATGTCTTTTTTTCTAGTAGCCTCAAGGATCGCACTCTATCACGCAAAGTTAAGGAGGCAATCTTAGCTATCGAAGTAGAAAGAATGTACAACAAAGATCAAATTCTTACTTTATACCTTAACGAGGTACCATATGGCGGTAGGCGTGATGGCGTTGAATCAGCTGCTCAAACATACTTCGGAAAATCTGCCAAAGACTTAAGTCTGCCAGAAGCGGCACTGCTAGCCAGCATACCCCAGAACCCGTCTTTGTTTAACCCGTACAATCTCGATGGCAATAAAGCCTTAATTGAACGCCAGCATACTGTATTAGATTACATGGCTGACCAGGGTTATATAACCAAGCAAGAAGCAGCCAATGCTAAAAAAGTAGCCATTCTAGATACTATTAAGCCAGAGATTGCTGGTAATGAAGACATTAAAGCTCCACATTTTGTGCTTGAAGTTCGTAGCCAATTAGAACAAGAATTTGGACAGAAGGTCGTGCGAGGTGGCGGCCTAACAATTAAGACCACGCTTGATTATCGCTTGCAGAAAATTGCCGAGCAGGCGGTAGATTTATCAGTTAAAAAAACCCCACTTAGTTTTGACGGTAGTGACAATATAGCCTTTACGGCTGTCGACGTGCCAACTGGTCAGATCCTAAGCATGGTTGGTAGTTACGATTTTAATGATAAGAATTATGGCCAACGAAATGCCGCAACTTCTAGATTGAGCCCGGGTTCCAGTTTTAAGGTATTTGATTATAGCCAGTTATTTACTCAAAGGCCAGGTCAGAATTACGGCGCTGGATCAGTAATTGAAGATAAAAACGTCGATAACATTTGGTGTGCTGGTTTTGTAGGTAAATGTACATTGCAAAACTTTGATGGTAAGTTCTTTGGTGCAATATCGATTCGCGATGCCTTGTCTAACTCTCGCAACACCCCGGCTGCCCAAGCGGCATATATTGCCGGTATCGATAATATAGTTAAACTGGCCCACGATATGGGCGACCTATCATATTGTACTGGTGATAAAGAAGAAGTTAATTTGTCTGCATCAATTGGCGGAAACTGTACCGTTTTGCAATCTGAGCATGTAAACGCCTATGCTACCTTAGCGCGTGGTGGTATTTATCAACCAGAATCATATGTGCTAGAAGTCAAGAATTCTCAGGATCAGACTTTAAAACAATGGAAAGATCAGTCTAAACGAGTGATTGATCCTCAGATCCCATACATTATAAGCGATATTTTAAATGACGATGGGGCCAGGGCTAGGGTATTTGGTCATGGAGCGCTAGGTATGTCTATACCTTATATAAAGACCTCCACCAAGACTGGTACAACTGATGATGGTAATGGCCATTCCAAAGACCACTGGATGATGAGCTA
The DNA here is from genome assembly GCA_035568355.1 of Patescibacteria group bacterium. GTDB lineage: Bacteria > Patescibacteriota > Saccharimonadia > Saccharimonadales > EFPC-124 > DATMOD01. The sequence goes on along the minus strand of DATMOD010000020.1, from coordinate 22,879 downwards.
CAGCCCACGCATAGCTGCAGGAGTGTGGGTAGGTCGCCACGATGGTCATAGTCTGCAAGGCGTATTTACGCCTGCCACGGGCACCGTGATCGATTACTTTATGCGCCATGCTCATTTTGACATATTCCAAAAAGACGGTAGCTGGAAAGCTGACGACTGGTTTACTAAACCCACTGGTATCCAGACTATAAACGTGAATGGCCGTAACGATCTGTTCCCATCTTGGTACACTAAGCCTAAAGCCGCTGATGGGGTCAAGATGACATTTGATAAAGTCTCCAAAAAGAAGGCAACTAATTGTACACCTGATGGTGCAAAACAAGAGGTTACAATACAAGGTTTTCAGGACCCTATAACAAACAAGATAAATTATGCATCAACGGATGGCTTTGACCCTAATGCTGATGACGACATCCATCATTGTGCAGATGCCAGACCTTTTGTCTCTCTGACGGCCCAACAAGCTGGCGGAAATCCTAATACTTACCATATTACTGCTACAGTTAATCAAGGTACATTCCCGTTACAATCAGTAGATATCAAAGTCGATGGCGTTGCCGTTTCTTCTCAAGCCATTAGCGCAGCAGGCAACTATAGCACAGATTACACCTTTACTAGCTCTGGGAGTAAGGTGATCAGCGTGGTTGCTACTGATCAAGGCTGGTATGACGCTACTGCTACAAAAACCGTGACTATCACTTCTGCACCATCCACCCCTAGCCCAACTCCGTCTCCTACCCCGCAGACGCCTGTCTTGCCTCCTGTTACACCACCATCTAACGAGCATTAGCTAGTTGTCGGTAGTCCGGCACGAACATATATCTCAAAAAGTCTCCCATGCTAGAGTCTCCATTTTGACCGAATAATCAGAAGATTGGCAGAAGAAGCCAATCGTTCAGCCGCTCGCGCACGCACTTCTTCTTTGCGCAATCTATATTCGCTAAATAGCGCCCTACACACTAAGTGGTTTATCTTGGGTTCTTGAACCCCATACGTTTAAGCAAAGCAGCCCGTGCTTTGGGCGATTGTAAGATGTGGTATAGAGGCGAGACCAGGGTCAAGAGAATGACCAGCGCTATAATCGGTAACAGTATGTTATCTATCTTGAGGCCGTGGGCTTCAAAAAAGCCACCAGCAAAGTAACCTATATAAGTAATACTCGCTGTCCATAGGAGGCCGCCACAAAGGTTAAATAAAACAAAGGTTCTATAGCGCATCTTGCCGACGCCAGCCACTACTGGCGCAAAGGTTCGTACAACAGGCATAAATCTAGCCAGAAGTATAGTTAAGGGCCCGTAGCGTTCATAAAATGCCTCTGCTCGGCGAAGATTATCTTGCTGAAACAATATAGAGTCTTTGCGCTTGAAGATGCGTGGCCCAATCTGGCGCCCAAAAGCGTATCCAACACTATCACCCAAAACTGCAGACAAGAACAATAAGATGATAAGTACATGCACGTTAACGCCGAGCGAAATTTTAGTGGCTAGTAGCCCGGCTGCGAATAACAGAGTATCGCCTGGCAGAAAGAAACCCAGGAGTAGACCCGATTCGGCAAAAATCACACCCATTAGACCTAGCACACCTATAGTGCTTATAAAACTGGCTAGACTGACTCCGAATAACATACGACCATTTTAGCATGCTGACCCATTTAACCGGTATCCAATTGCGTAATTGCGTTCAAGATTTGAGCTCTGGCAGGGCAGGCTGCTATATGACAAACTTCTGTTATAATACATACATACTACCGAAGGGAACACATGGGTGAACAAATAGAGCTAACAGTTGAAGCGCGTGAAATAAAGGGTAAAGCTGTTAAAGCATTACGAAAACAGGGCTTCGTGCCTGGAGTCATCTATGGTGAGGGTGAAGATTCCCAATCTGTAATGGCGCCACATTCAGAAGTACTAAAGGCTTACAAAGCTGCCGGCAAACGTCAACCCATAGAATTGTTGCTGGGTAAAACCAGGCGATTAGTCATGATAAAATCGGCCGATATTGACCCTGTCCGACGGGAACTACGCCACTTATCATTCAATGTAGTTAACCGTAACGAAAAGGTAACCGTTGAAGTGCCAATCATTATCAGCCATGGCGGCGAGACTCCAGCCGAGAAATTAGGTTTGGTTATACTCAAGACCATGGAGACAGTCGAGGTAGAAGCATTGCCAAAAGACCTACCTGATCTTATTGAAGCTCCAGGCGATAAGCTTAAAATCGCTGGCGACCATCTAACAGTTGGTGACCTAAAGATGCCAGTCGGAGTAACAACAACCGGTGATTCTTCGCAGATTGTGGCAACCGTCTATGAACCAAGCGCTTTAGCAGCAGCAAATGATGCCGGTGGCGACACTGAGGAACCTACTGCAACAGCAGAAGCATCTGCGACTGACACAAAAGCTGAAAAATAATGCTAGCTAGCTTCTGTTTTAGCTGTGGGTCTAGCTTTAACTATGCCGTATTCACGCCAGATCAGCCACAGAATGAACACGTCGAACAGTGTTATCAAAGTCAGACCTACTGAAAACCTAAGATAGATATGATACATCTGATACAACATAAACAACCCAAGTGTGATTAGAGAAAAAGGATAGGCCCACAATATATTCCTAAGTATGCCGATAACAGCAATCAGCTTCGTAAGAGCGTGCACCCACAGGTAGGCAATCAAAAATATTCTATTGCCACCATTCAAGTGATGGGTCAAGCCGAGCAAGATATTCGCTATCTTGTCATTTGGGTCTTCCAGCACTTCTCTCTGAGTAGTCCAAACGACAAACTGATGTATCACGTCCGGGCTAACAAAGAACAGAATTAACCCCCCAAGAAACTCAAGAGCACCATGGATGCCTTTGATTAAGATCCCGGCTTCGAATATCTTATCTAGTAATGTGGACGGGTGATACCAGCTCATATAGTTATCTTAGGCAAACTTGCTGATTAGTTTATTAGTCAAATAATAAGCGAGCAGCCCACTTGCAACAGCAAAGGCCAAGCTGCCAACTATATCAATTGGCGAATGAACATGCGCTAAGATACGAGACAGCCCAACGATAATTGCCATCGCCATTAGTACTAGCCCTAGCTTTTTAGACGCCGAATAGATTATGACCGCAATCGTAGCTGTTAATAATGTGTGGTCAGACGGAAAACCGTTATCCGCTACGTGCGGGAACAAAGGTGCAATATTTTGAGTTACAAAAGGGCGCGGATCAAAGTAAAACATGCCTGCGAACTTAGCCATGGCAAACGCCGTAGCCATAGCGATAATCCCAAATAAAACCATCCGTAGCTTTTGCTTCTTCGGAAGGGTAAGCCAGTAGATACCTGCAATGAATCCAATAATCAAATATAGATATTGAGCACAAAAAATAATAATAGAGTCCATTACAGCATTATACCAGTGTTAAATGTCTGACCCAAACCTGACTCACTAGAGTGATGTTTAAAAATGTGAGTGTTACACCTGACCCCCATGCACTTTTTCAGAATCACGAGCTGACAACCACTAATACCATGCATAAGATGAAGATTCTCGTTAAAGAGAGATTCTGAAAAAGTGCATGGGGGTCAGGTGTAACAGAAGCCAAACTCGCCATCTGTTACAATGTAGATAATGCCAAAAAGGCCAACATCCCAATACATATGCCAACAATGTGGCACTGGCTACACAAAATGGGCAGGCAGATGCGATAACTGCGGCGCATGGAATAGTCTAATCGAACAGTCCGCTCAGATAGTTGGCTCAACAATAGTAGCTACCAGTCGGGGCAGGTTACTCAAGCCACAACTTGTTTCTAAAATGGCCAGCAGCGACACACTTATTAGGTTGACATCAGGTATCAGTGAAGTTGACTTAGTGCTAGGGGATGGCATTGTACCTGGCAGCGTTATTTTGCTAGCCGGTCAACCTGGGATCGGCAAGTCGACTCTGCTTATGCAGATCAGTCAAGCAGTGTCTAGATCTGATCCGGTCTTATATGTCAGTGGCGAGGAGTCAGCCGAGCAAGTTAAAGCCCGGGCCGATCGACTGGGCACCGATCATCCTCTGCTTCACGTAATTTCTGCGACCTCAGCTGATGATATTGCGGCAACTATTCAGGCAAGCGATTATAGGCTAGTAGTAATCGATTCTATCCAGACTCTGGCTTTGGCTGAACTCTCTGCTGCAGCTGGCAGCGTTAGCCAAATCACCAATGCCACAACGCTACTTTCGCGATCCGCTAAAACTACTAACACAGCTTTGATTATTGTCGGGCATGTTACTAAAGAAGGTAGTATAGCGGGACCTAAAATTCTTGAGCATATGGTGGATGTTGTTCTGCAGCTGGACGGTGACCGCTACGGCGGCTTTAAGGTACTGAGGGCTACCAAAAATCGTTACGGCTCAACTAACGAAGTCGGCATCTTTGAAATGAACAGTAGCGGGCTTATATCAGTACCTAACCCATCCGCGTCATTACTCAGTGAACGATTAAGCTCTGACGGGTCAGTAGTATTTGCTACGATGGAAGGTAACCGTCCGCTTTTGGTAGAGATCCAGGCGCTTGTAAATAAAACTAATTTCGGATATCCTAAGCGTGGGGTTTCGGGCTTTGATAGCAATCGTCTCAGTCTGTTAATAGCAGTCTTGGAACGACGAACCAAATTGAACTTATCAGATAGCGATATCTACATCAACACCGTGGGTGGCATTAAGTTGCAAGACCCAGCTGCCGATCTAGCAGTTTGTATGGCAATCGCATCGGCCGCTAAACAAATGCAGCTAGACTCAGGTGCTGTAGTCTTTGGTGAAGTAGGTCTAAGTGGCGAAGTGCGTTCGGTTATTCATAGTGATCGCCGGATAGCAGAAGCCAAAAAGCTCGGTTTTAACTATGCTATCTGCCCGAAAAGCAAAATTATAGATTCATTCTTGCGCCCTGTATCATCAATGCGCGATGCTTTGATCACGCATTTACAATAAACAATAAGGGCTTCACCTCTAACTCCCTTTATATCGCCCCGCCGTCAGAGATGGTGATGTTCCAAAAACCCAGAAAGACCATATGAACTTATCAACAGTTATTTTAACCTTTGCAACTATCAACGTTATTGTTGCTATATACATTATCTGGGCGCTTGGCAAGCATGGCGACAAAAAGACAGTATCACAGCAAATTATTCTTGATACTTGCGCCTTGATTGATGGTCGCGTGATTGATATTATCCACACTGGTTTTATTTCTCAGCCCATTTTAGTCCCTCAGTTCGTGCTCGCTGAGTTGCAGTATCTGGCTGATCATGGGGACAGCCATAAACGTGAGCGAGCTCGTTTTGGCCTAGATATTGTGCGAGAACTACAGGCTATGCCCCGAATCAAGGTCACTATCACGTCAGAAGATTTTGCACAAATCAAAGAGGTAGATGACAAGCTGATAGCTCTAGCCAAAAAGACCGGCTCCATGCTATACACTATCGATTACAACCTAAATAAAGTTGCTCAAATCGAAGGCGTTATCGTCTTGAATGTTAACGAATTGGCTCAGGCGATGCGTCCTCAATACTTGCCAGGCGAACACCTCGATATCAAGATTACTCAGGTTGGCCAGGAACCAACTCAGGGTGTAGGCTATCTGGATGATGGCACGATGGTAGTGGTCGAGCACGCCGCTAAAAGAATTGGCCAGCGTATACAGGTAGAATGTAGCCGAATTCTTCAGACTCAAGCCGGCAAAATGATGTTCGCGATTGCCCTTAATCAAAACCAAAACTGGCAACAAAAACAACGGCCGAACAAACCCGCCCAACCTCGCCTGCAAGTCCCACAAGCAAACTGAGATTATTCTGCGGCCACCCTATGAGCTTAGTTAATGGCTAATAAAGCCCTTAATGATTTGCAGAGGATGTGTCAATCGCCAACGCAGGCTAGGCTGCGGAATAGCAGATTCTAATATCAGGTCACTCGTCTGATTACCGATTTTTGCCTGTCCAACATTGCCGTACAGACCTGGATGAACGGCAATGTCTCGTTTTAGAGGAGCCCCGCTCCACACCACTTGGCCAACCTCATTAGACGGAATTATATTCACTGGCTTTGCCCACGGCACAGTCATGGTGCCAACTTGTGCCGGCAAACCAGGCACATACACAAAATTCAAATAGCCATTATCTACCAAGTCCGGTGCTGCGTTTAGGGCTTGCTGAATATCAGGCAGCGCCTGCACCGCACCGACTAGCGTAACGTCTTTATTACCAATTCTGCGGGTTGCCGAAAACAAAAGACAACCGCCAGCTTCATCCGTGTTACCAGTTTTAATGCCATTTACGTCACGCTGGCCGAGATCAGTATTAACATTATTGACCGTCCCAGCTACAGGCAAGGTTGCTTGTTTTTGATTAACAATTTGAGCTAAAACCTGATTCTTTAGTGCCTCTTCGCCGATCAAGACCAGCTCACGTGGGGTGCTGACCGTTTTAGGAGAGTACCCACTAGTATCATCCAGATGAGTTTTACTAAGACCCAAATCACTAAGCATTTTAGCAGCATAAGTAATGTACTGTTGTTCCGAACCAAACGCCCAGTTAGCTAGCGAACTAGCAATATTGTTGCCTGATGGCAACATGAGGGCTTCCAACGCCTGATATTCACTGAGCTGCTCGCCTACGTTCACTGGGACCACAGAGCCATTTAACGCAAGATCCGCCTTATAAATTGCGATATCATTTTCCGTAAAAGTAATAGTCTGACCTGGCTGACCGAGTTGCAACGGCCTTTGTTTAAGAACAGCCATAGCCAAAATAACCTTAGCAATGCTAGCAGTTGGCGTAGGCTGATCGGCATTATTAGTCGCTAAAACACCAGAGCCCATAGCCCCAATCGCTGCTCCGCCAGTTGCTGGCCAGGCAGTCATGTTAGGCTGCCCGGTATCGAGCACCCCTGAAGAAACAGCCAGCAACACTACTGGTTTTGGCGCCGGTGCCAGCAAAGCGAATAGCACATACCCAACGGTAACGGCGATACCTCCGACAGCGACTTTGTAGCCTAATGGGATTTTTTTATTAGTCAAAATCATACTCTGACCATTATAAAATAACTTGCCAAAAAGTCCTTGTAATGCACAACAGCGTAAAGCATACTGATAGGCATGAGTAACGTAACGCACAAAATACTTCGCGAAGAACTCGATATATTTGCGACCGGACTTTTTAAATACCTAGACAAACGCTTTGCAGCCACCGATGATCGTCTTGATCGTCTTGAATCCAGAATGGATAAGATTGAGGGCGCCATAGACACAATCGGCAAGAACCAAGAGATAGACCAACAAGAACGATCGGTTATGAATCATCAACTTACTCGTTATGAAGGCTGGTCTCACCAGATTGCCAAAAAGGTTAAGATCAAGCTCAACTACGAATAAGGCATCTGACAGCCATCCCCTCACTTATTTATAACCTCTCTTTAACGAAATATTTGTCTTAAAATATTGTATTAGTGGTAGACAGCTCGTGGTTATAAATAAGTGAGGGGATGGCTGTCAGATAAGATACTCGACATCGCATCTGTTATGTTATAATTCTGTTAATCATGGCATTTTTATCTACCCAACCATACCGCGGCACTCGGGATATGTACCCAGAAGACAAGCGAGTACAGAATTATATTTTTGGTGTCTGGCGACGCGTTGCTCAAAGCTATGGTTATGAAGAATATGACGCACCCCTGCTCGAACCATTCGAGCTTTTTGCCGCTAAAAGTGGTCAAGATTTGGTAAATGACGAAACATACCAGTTCATTGATCGTGGCGACCGCAAGGTTGTGATCCGTCCAGAGATGACTCCAAGTGTTAGTCGCATGATAGCTGCCCGTCGGCAGGAGTTAGCTTATCCGGCTCGTTGGTTTTCTATATGCAATTTTATGCGTTATGAACGCCCTCAACGCGGACGCGAGCGTCAGTTTTGGCAGTTAAACGTTGATATCTTTGGTGTAGCCGATTCAGAAGCCGATTCCGAGATAATAACCATGGCCCACGACATCATGAAAGCGTTCGGCGCAACTAATAAAATGTACAGTATCAGGGTCAACAGCCGAGCAATTATAAACGTTATGATGGCCGAGTATCTAGAGCTGGATATAGTGCAGGCTCAATTAATGATCAAGCTTTTTGATAAACGTGCCAAGATATCACACGAAGACTTCCGCGATCAGGCAGCCGAGATATTTGACGAAGACAAATCAGAACAAGGCCTTAAAAAGATTGCCAAACTAGTCAGTGCCAAGACAGTTGGAGAGTTACCAAAAAGCCTGGTCGAGTCTAGTGCCGTGCGCAATGTACAGCAGTTATTTACACACCTACACGATGCAGGGGTTACGAACGCCGTTTTTGATATTACTCTCATGCGCGGCTTTGATTACTACTCTGGTATCGTGTTCGAGGTTTTTGATAATCACCCAGACAACCGTCGAGCAATGTTTGGTGGTGGCCGATACGATGGTCTGGTGAGTTTGTTTGGAGTCGAGCCTATCCCGACTGTTGGCATGGCGCCAGGTGCCACAACCATTGAGGATTTCTTACGCACGCACGAGCTACTACCTAAATTACCTTCGACCACCGAGGTTTATGTAGTCGTACTTGGCGACTCCCTGAAAGGCGCCCAGGACCTTGCCAGCAGGCTAAGGGGCGAGGATGTCAATGTAGAAGTCGACATAACCGGCCGCAAACTCGACAAGCAAATCAAGACTGCGATTAAAAAGAATATTACATTTATGTTGTTTATCGGCCAAAAAGAACTAGACGAAGAACAATACACTCTAAAAGATGTGGCTAAAGAAACTGAGCAAACTCTATCTTTTGAGCGTCTAGTAACCACTATAAAGGATCATCGACATCGTGGTGATGACAATGAGCTGTAAAGTGTTATACTGTCGGATATGAAATATAGCCTCAATAACGACTCAGAGACCAAAGTTAGTATCGCAGTCACGCTCGACAAAGCCGACCTTGCAAAAATCAAACAAAAAACACTGCCGCGACTGGCAAGAAGTCTAAAAGTAGCAGGCTTCCGACCAGGTAAAACTCCGCTTAGTATTGCCGAAAAGAATATCGACCCAAACATCCTTAATACTGAGATTGCCAAAGACGCTGTCAACTATTTCGTTGTAGAAATGCTAGACAAAGAACAGCTACAGCCGTTAGATCAACCTAAGATTGACCTAAGCAAATACGTGCCTGACCAATTATTAGAATGTTCAGTTGTCATAGAGAAAATACCAGCCATAAAGTTAGGTGACTACAAAAACTTGTCAGCTAAATCTACAGCCCAGCCAGTTACGGATAAAGAAATAGACGAGATAACCCAGCGTCTACGAAGCTCTTCATCTAAAAAGCAAACTACTGACCGCGTCGCCAAAATGAGTGACGAAGTACTAATAGACTTTAGTGCCAAAGATTCAGATGGCAAACAAGTACCCGGCACTGATGGCAAAGACTATGAGTTATTGCTAGGCTCCGGCAACTTTATACCTGGTTTCGAAGATGCCATAGTTGGCAAAAAAGCCGGAGAGACTTTCGAATTGCCAATAACCTTTCCGAGCGACTATCACCACGAGCCACTAGCAAATGCCAAAGTCACATTTACCGTGTCGATTAAAGAAGTCAGAGAGGTGGTGCTACCAGAGCTAGATGACGCCTTTGCCGCAACCTGTGGTCCATTCAAGAGTCTTGCCGACATGCAAGCCGATATCAAACGAGAGCTGACTAACCAAAAAGAGCACGAGGCATTAGACAAGCTCAAAGATCAATTAGTGATGCAGCTAGTAAATGGGAGTCACGTCCCAACACCCGATATTCTAATTGCCGATCAAATGACAGGTTTGGAGCAAGATTTTGTTCAAAACCTACAATACAGAAGCCAAACACTCGACCAATATTTAGCCGAGCAAAAACTAAGCATTGACGAATGGCGAGACAAGACATTGCGCGCTCAAGCCATAAAGCGTGTCGAGATCGGTCTAGTTTTGGCGGAGCTTAGTAAAGTAGAGGACATATCCGTATCTAAAGCCGAACTCGATGCTAGGTTGCAAGAACTGCTCCAAAGTTACGGCAACGACGCTAAAATTCGCGACCAATTAAGCACTCCTGAATCTAAGCGCGACCTAACCAGCCGCCTAATAAGTGAAAAAACCGTTACCAGGTTAGTCGAGTTAAACCGTTAAACTAGCCTTTTGGCCGGCCATAAACCAACCAAAGAGCACTTGTTCTCTAGTTTGATAATCTAGTAATTGTGTTTTCTGTGTCTTCTGGTTCAATAAAATAGACTCCGCAACCATAAACACTGGGACAGCCAAGCGAGAAGGGCAGATTCTTCATAATTTCTATTGAGCGTTCCAACGACTGGCGTTTAGTCAAATCCAAAGTCGATGCCCGGGCGTTTTCTAGCCTACGTACATAACGAAGCCAGTATTTTCTTATCATACCTAGAGTGCCAAACGGCTTGGGAGTGACCATAACCAAGGCAGATTGTTGTTGGAGTAGGCTTGGAGCTAATTGCTGAATTAAAAAAGCAGCCTGCTTGTTGCAGGCTGCCATAGATAGATGCTGTGCAGGTTGGAGAATAATCAGCTCGGGTAAACCTTGGATCGGAATACGCATAACACTGATATCATCGCTCATGGATGCGAGTTCTATAGGTGAGTTATAGGCTACAGCTACTGATTGCATTTATGAGTCCTCTCTTATATACAGCAACGAGAAACATACCTAACAGAAATAATAATTTCTTCTTGAGTAAGCTGGGGTGATATGCTATCGTCAGTCTGATAGATTTATTAGATTTTTGCTTTACGATTGTTTATGGTCTTTGCAATTACCTAACTAGATCATATAGTAGCAAACTCAAGCATGTCAACATGTTTTAATATAAGGCCAGCAGGACTTTACCCGGATGCAATACTTTAAGAATGCCGAACTTACCAAACTGTATAATGTGTCATTTACCGCTGTAAGCAATTGGATCGAAGCAGCCCAAAAGAATCGACTTGATCTACAATTACATCAGGTAGAAGACAAGTTTTATGTTGCAAATACCGCCAAAAACCAGGCGCTCATAGAAGAGATGGTGCAAGAGAGAAAGAAATATCTCACTACACGTGCTCTAAAAGTAGTCACGCCCTCTCTTGACTTCTATAAAAGATATAGTCGCGAACAAATACTAGATCTCATATCAAATATTACTGTCCATCGCGAGGTTCCACTCCAATTTACATATTTTGATGAAGGCGCGCACCATTGGGATCGATATGCAAGATGGATGCTCAATGAAAAAACACCAAACACTTTAAGAGACACCATAGAACTACTAGAATCCAACATAGACAGTATCGACCGCCTCCTCCAGGGCAGAAAGCATATTAACGTCATCGACCTAGGTGTTGGAAATGCTCTACCTATTAAAGATTTGCTCGCGCATCTGCTTAAACGTGGGACTCTCAATCGTTACATCGCCATAGATATCAGCAAAGAAATGCTATCAATAGCTGAACAAAATATAAAAGAATGGTTTGGCGGTGCTGTAAGATTTGAGGGATATATTCGCGATATCACCTCCGACCGGTTCAAGGATCTTCTGTCTGACGACTATTTGAGCCAAGACGAACCATTAAATCTTGTAGCATTGTTCGGTGGCACTCTTCCTAACTTCCATTCCCCGGGCGATGTCCTACGAACCATCTATAACAGCATGGAGCCTGGCGATCTGTTTATACATGCTCTAAAGCTTGATACACCCGATACCCGACGTATCTTTGACCTTAGCGAGGAAAAGACACCATTGAACACACAGTTCAGGCTCTTGCCAGATCTGTTAAACATTGATGAGTCTTGGTACGACGTTGAGCAGTTTTTTGACGAACAAGACCAAGCCCGAACCATACGGATAAGACTTAAGATTGAATTATCTATAAGATTCGATTTTGGTGATAAGAAGCGAATGGTCAACTTTAAAAAGGGAGACACCATTACACTGTGGCGCTACGGTCATTTTAGCGCGACGAACATCATCAGCTTGCTAGCAGCGAACGGGTTCCCGCTTTTACAATCTAGCCAAACTAGCGATCATACCTTTCTGCTTACTGTATGTGATATAAAACCCTAACTCCTTAGCGCTCTCTTCATTGATTAGCACTCTTGACGCACGAGTGCTAGTTTTTTATACTGGTCATATGAATCAACCACGCAATTATCTTGTACCGACAGTTATCGAGCAAACCAGCATGGGCGAGCGAGCCTATGATATCTATAGTCGTTTGCTTAAAGAGCGAATTATCTTTTTGGGCAGTGAGGTCAATGAACAAACCGCCAATTTGGTAATCGCCCAGTTATTGCATTTAGCTTACGAAGATCCTAAAAAAGATATCTTCTTTTATATAAACAGCCCTGGTGGCAGCATGTATGACGGCATGGCCATTTACGACACCATGCAATACATTAAGCCAGATGTTCAGACAATTTGCGTTGGTCTAGCCGCTAGCATGGGAGCGCTGTTGCTAACTGCCGGCGCAAAGGGCAAACGTTTTGCCTTGCCACACAGCAAGATGATGATACATCAGCCATCTAGCGGCACCCGGGGTAAGATTACGGATATGCAGATAGATCTTGAAGAATCTCTACGTATTAAGAAGTTACTGAACAGCCTACTTGTTAAGCACACAGGCCAAAAAATCAGCCGCATAGAGCGCGACATAGAGCGCGACTACTATATGACCTCTCTAGAAGCCAAAGAATACGGCCTAATAGACGACGTTCTGACTCACGCGTAAAACGTTCCTATGCCCAATAAAACTCTTGACCGATAGGTTGTTTTGACTCACAATACTTATCAAGATGAATAAAATACAATTCACTCAAATGCTCAGCTTATTTTTAGGGCTTGATGAAAAAATACAAAAGCTTGACTCCAAGATTCAGCGACTTGACGTGAAAGTCGATCGACTCGATAAGAAAATCGAGCGAGTCGATGATAAGTTCAGTAAACGATTCGATGATCTAGACAAGCAATTTGCTGATCGTGAAGTTGGTTTCAACGAATTTGCCAACGAAGTAGGTAACCGGTTCAACCAAGTTGACATAAGATTTGATCAAGTTGACGAGCGTCTCGACAGGCTTGAGACTAAAACCGACATTAAGCCTAGCCCAAATGTGCTATCAAAAAACAGTCTAATCCCGGGGCTTGGGTCACTCAGCTAAAAGAATTCAGAAACTGCGCTATTGTAGATTTCACACCAAAAAGCATAAAACTTCTTGACATTGGTGGAAAACTCCCGCAAAATACAACCTTAAGAAGTTGAGTAAGTTGGGCATTTGTGTATATGTGGTTTGGCCCACTACGTATAAAACACACCGCTTAGAGGACCTTCGGGCGCCGCTCCTATTAAATTTATCATTTAAATATAAAGAGGGAAGTAACGCTATCGTGAGTAATACCACTCTACTAGCTGCTTCTCAACGCCGTTATTTTACTGACGTAGATACTGCGATTGAGATGCCTAACTTAATTGAGCATCAACTTAACTCGTTCCGTGACTTTGTGGAGTCAGGGTTGGGGGAAATATTTGCCGAGATTAATCCTATAGAGGATTATACCGGTCAAAAACTTGAACTGCGTTTTGCACGCTATAAGTTTGGTGACCCCAAGATCAGCGAGCAACAAGCGCGCGAAAATAACGTTAGCTTCGAAGTGCCTCTTAAGGCTAGCGTCGAGCTAACCAACAAGGTCACTGGTGAAGTTAAAGAACAAGAAATATATCTTGGTGACTATCCGTTTATTACCAACCGTGCTACCTTCGTGATCAACGGCGCAGAGCGCGTAGTTGTCAGCCAGCTAATCAGATCAGCTGGTGTTTTTTTTACTGCCGAATCCAACAATGGTCGCAACCTATACGGGGCCAAACTTATTCCTGGCCGTGGTGCTTGGTTGGAGTTTGAAACTGCTGCTAATGGCGCGATGTATGTCAAAATCGACCGTCGCCGCAAGCTGCCAGTCACTACATTACTACGAGCTTTGGCTTATCCTAGCGACACCGCCATTAAAGAAATCTTTAAAGAAGTAGATACCGGCGATATCCATTATATAGAGGCTACTCTAGATAAAGATCCTACAAAAGGTACTAACGAAGCTTTGATTGAAGTCTACCGTCGTCTACGCCCAGGCGACCTAGCGACTGTAGACAACGCTCGTGAATTAATCCAGCGAATGTTCTTTGACTTTAAGAGATTCGACTTCAGCCGAGTCGGCCGCTACAAACTTAGCCAACGCTTAAATCTTGATGTAGCTAATGTCAAAGAAAATCGCGTCATGCGAATCGAAGACCTAATCGCTATTATTAAAGAGTTAATCCGCCTCAACAACACTCAAGAAGCACCAGACGACATAGACTCGCTTAGCAATCGCCGCGTTAAAATGGTCGGCGAACTTGTACAACGCCAGTTCCGCATCGGCTTGCTACGAATGGAGCGAAACATTCGCGACCGCATGAGTATGTGTGATATCGAAACCGTTAACCCAGGCCAACTCATAAATGCTCGACCAATTGTAGCTGCTGTACGTGAGTTCTTTGCTAGTTCACAGCTGTCACAGTTCATGGATCAAACTAACCCACTGGCCGAATTAGCCCACAAACGTCGCCTTAGCTCTATGGGCCCTGGTGGTCTAAGTCGTGAACGTGCCGGTTTAGACGTGCGTGATGCTCACGCTACTCATTATGGTCGACTGTGTACCGTAGAAACTCCAGAAGGACCAAACATTGGTCTGGTACTCAACCTAGCTGCTTATGCCAAGATCAATGACTACGGCTTTATAGAAGTGCCTTATTGCAAAGTTATAGACGGCAAGGTCACTGGTGAAGTTAAGTATTTAGATGCTAGCGAAGAAACCAAAGAAATCATCGCTGAAGCTGGCAACAAGCTCAACCCTGACGGTACCTTTGCCGAGAGCCGAGTTTCTGTACGCAGCAACCTAAAACCAAGCGAAGCTGATGTCTCAGAAGTTACCTATTTTGATGCTTCTAAGCAATTAGTGCTCGGTAGCACGGCTTCACTAATTCCATTTGTAGAGAAAAACCGTATTGACCGTAGCTTGACTGGCTCGAACATGCAGAAGCAAGCCGTACCACTTATCAAGCCAGCTTCGCCAATTGTTGGTACTGGCATGGAAGCAGTAATAGCCAATAACTCTGGTCGTTTGATTTTAGCCGATGGCCCTGGCGAAGTCGTAAAGGCCAGTGGCGACGATGTTATCATACGCTACAAAGATGGCGACATTAGCTACAAACCTATACACTTCCAGCGCAGTAACGAAGGCGAGAGCATGACCGACCGCGTGGTTGTTAATCGTGGCGACAAAGTTAAAAAAGGCGACATCATCATCGAAGGCATGTCAGTAGCTGATGGTGAGTTAGCCGTCGGACGCGACCTATTAGTAGCCTATATGCCTTGGCGTGGCTATAACATGGATGACTCTATCATCCTTAGCGACCGTATTGTTAAAGAAGACGAACTTACTAGCATACACATCACCGATTACATGACTGAGGTCCGTGAGACTAAACTTGGTCCAGAAATCATTACTCGCGATATCCCTAACGTTAGCGAAGAATCTCTGCGTCACCTAGACGACAACGGAATTGTACGAGTTGGCGCCGAAGTTCATGCTGGCGATATTCTGGTTGGTAAAATTACACCAAAGGGCGAACAAGAGCTATCTAGCGAAGAGCGTTTGCTACGAGCCATCTTTGGCGAGAAAGCTAAAGACGTTCGCGATACTTCACAGCGAATGGGCAACGGCCGCCACGGTAAAGTAGTAGGTATTAAAATCTTTAGCCGCGAAGGTGGGCACGACCTTAAGGCTGGCGTTCTGATGCAAATTCAAATCTTTGTAGCTCAAATGCGCAAGATCGCAGTTGGCGACAAGCTAGCTGGCCGACACGGAAACAAGGGTGTTGTAGCTAAGATAATGCCAGTCGCCGATATGCCATACATGGAAGACGGCACCCCTGTTGATGTAATCTTAAACCCGCTTGGTGTGCCATCACGTATGAACCTTGGGCAGTTGTTTGAAACCCACCTAGGTATGGCCGCTCGTACTCTCGGGTACAAAGTCGCATCACCAGCTTTCAACGGTATACCGATAGAAACTATCGTCTCTGAGCTCAAAAGAGCTGGCTTGCCTGAAACTGGCAAGATCCAACTATACGATGGCCAGACTGGTGAACCGTTCCAGGAAGTCACGACTGTTGGCAACATGTACATGATTAAGCTACACCACATGGTTGCTGACAAGGTACATGCTAGGTCTATTGGTCCATACACAATGGTTACTCAGCAGCCACTTGGCGGTAAAGCCCAAAACGGTGGTCAGCGCTTTGGAGAGATGGAAGTCTGGGCCCTAGAAGCCTATGGCGCCGCTGCCACACTCCAAGAAATGCTAACCATCAAATCAGATGATGTATATGGCCGAGCTAAAGCTTATGAGTCTATCATCAAACAAGAGCCTATTAGTGGACCGAAGGTGCCTGAGTCGTTCAACGTGCTTGTAAAAGAACTCCAAGCACTTGGCTTAAGAGTTGATCTACAAAGCAACGAAAGAGCTTTAGATGCCGAAGTTATATTAGAAAGCACCATCCAAGAAGATGCTGCTCATATGCCATCCATAACTTCAACCGGAATGTCGCCTATAGACGTAACCATCGGCGACGAAGCTGATGAATTCGGCGATATAGATCTTGGTGATGGTATGAGCATCCAAACCGATGAGGATAATGCTGATGATAATGATCAAGACGATTCAAAGGAGGCAAAATAATGAGTAGGCTCCCATCAACAAGCATTGCTGATTTTAACGCTGTTCGTTTAGCGATCGCCTCTGCTGAAGATATTCTTAACTGGTCACACGGTGAAGTTACAAAGCCAGAGACTATTAACTATCGTACTCAGAAACCAGAGCGTGACGGACTATTTTGTGAGCGAATCTTTGGACCAGAGCGTGATGTTAATATCCATGACGTCAAATACAAGGGTATCCGTTCACGCGAAGCTGCAGTCGATAAAAACGGTGAGCTAGTTACTAAATCTATTGTCCGACGTGAGCGTATGGGCCATATCAGCCTAGCTGCTCCAGTTGCGCATATTTGGTTCATGCGTGGCACACCGAGCGCTATGAGTTTATTGCTCGACATCACAGTACGCAATATTGAGCGAGTTGCTTATTTTGCCAGCTATGTGGTTAGCAAAGTTGACACAGTCAAGCGAGAACAGCTTTTAGCTGATGCCGAGGCTGAATACGAAGCTGCCAAAGCCGCTATCAAGCTAAGGACCGAAAAATTAGCTAACGAAGAATCCGCCGACCTGCACGCAGTTGCCACTCAGCAAACCAAAGAGCTAGAAGAAGTTAATGATGTCTATCTTCAAAAGAAAACTCAGTTAGAAAGCCTAGTTAAAGGCCGCCTAATTAGCGAGACAGATTACAATAACCTTCCCGACGAACAGCGAGCTATCGCCGAAGTCGGAATGGGCGGTACTATTCTGCGTTCGATGCTTGAAGACATTAACCTAGAGAGTTTGATTACTGATCTAAACGCCGAGGCCAAGATCACTAAAGGGCAGCGCCACAAGAAGCTAATGAAGCGTCTTAAAGTACTAGAAGGCATGTTGCGAGCTAATATCAAGCCTACCAGCATGTGCCTGAGTGTCTTGCCAGTTATCCCACCGGATCTTAGGCCAATGGTTCAGCTAACTGGTGGTCGTTTTGCTACTAGTGATTTAAACGATCTTTATCGCCGCGTCATTAACCGCAACAATCGACTCAAAAAACTGATCGATTTAAACGCACCTGAAGTTATCCGCCGTAACGAACAACGCATGCTACAAGAAGCAGTCGATGCCTTAATCGACAACTCTGCTGCTAGATCTAGCCGTGCAGTTAGCTCCAGCGGTGGCAGGCGACGCCTTAAGAGCCTTAGCGATATGCTAAAAGGCAAGCAGGGTCGATTCCGCCAGAACCTACTTGGTAAACGAGTAGACTACTCCGGACGATCAGTCATTGTATCTGGTCCAGAGCTTAAAATTCACCAATGTGGTTTGCCAAAACTGATGGCTTTGGAACTATTTAAACCTTTTGTGATCGCTGAATTATTAGCCAAAGAGCTAGCCCATAACATAAAGAGCGCCACTAGGTTGATTGAGTCAAGCAACAGTGTTATTTGGGATGTATTAGACGAAGTCATTAAAGGTAAGTACGTACTCTTAAACCGCGCACCAAGTTTGCACCGTTTAAGTATCCAGGCTTTTCAACCAAAGCTAATCGAAGGTAAGGCTATCCAGCTACATCCATTGGTTACTAAAGGTTTTAACGCCGACTTTGATGGTGACCAGATGGCTGTTCATCTTCCATTGAGTGACGAAGCTCAAGAAGAAGCCAGAACACTGATGAGCGCCACAAACAACTTGCTTAAACCAGCTGATGGCTCGCCAATCCTAAACATTAGCCAGGACATCGTGCTCGGTTGTTATTACCTTACGTACGACAAGCCTAGCGCTCATTTGCCAAAGCCTAAGATTTTTTCTAGCCTAGCTGAAGCTATCTCTGCCTATGATCGGGACATCATTAAACTTCAGACACCTATCACAGTGCCTCACGAGAACATCGTTAGAACCACAACTCTAGGTCGCATATTCTTTAACGAGATCTTGCCAGCAGACTTGCCATTCATCGAAGCTGTCATGGACAAAAAGCAGCTCAACAAGGTTTTGGCTAACATCTTTAACAAGTACGGACAAGAAAAAACTGCCGAAGTTGCCGATGATATCAAAGACCTGTCACTAGAGTACGCCACCAAAGCTGGTGTCTCGACCGGTATGAGTGATTACTTTGACGTCGACGGTCTCGACGAACAAATTCAAGAAGGTGCAGGCCGCGTGCTAAAGATCAGCGAGCAATACGAAGCCGGGCTCATCACCGAAGACGAACGTTACGGCTTAACAGTTCAGAGCTGGCGAGCAGTCGACAAGAAGATTCTAGATATCCTACAAGGCCGCCTAGAAAAAGAAGATACTTCAGTCGCTATCGCCGCTGTCTCTGGTGCTCGTGGTGACCTCAACAACTTCAAACTAGCTGCAGCCATGATTGGCGTGATGGTTGATGCCAGCGGTAAAGAAATTGAGCTACCCATTCTGTCTAGCTACAAAAAAGGTCTGTCACCTCTAGAAGCCTTCGTATCCACCCGTGGTACTCGTAAAGGTTTGATTGACACCGCCCTTAAGACAGCCGACTCCGGCTATCTAACAAGGCGATTAGTCGACGTATCTCAAGACATCTTCTCGTCACCTGACGAGTCTGAAGATCCAGGTTTTGTGATTTACCGTTCAGAATCCGAGCAAACAATGATTCCATTTGGCGATCGTCTATTCGGCCGCTATGCTGCTGCCGATATCGTCACGGGCGACAAAAAGACATTGCTCAAAGACGGTGCTCTAATTACTCGCGAAATCGCTGATTCCATAGAGACAAGCGATCTGCAAGAAGTAAGAATCATGAGCGTTCTAAGCTGTGTCAACTTACGTGGCATAGCTCGCAAGAGTTATGGTATCGATATGGCTACAGGGCGCCTAGTATCTGCTCACCAGCCTGTCGGTGTCATTGCCGCTCAATCACTCGGTGAACCAGGTACACAGTTAACACTTAAGACCTTCCATGCCAGTGGTGTAGCCGGTGGAGACATTACCCAGGGTCTACCTCGTGTAGATGAGCTCTTCGAAACTCGCGCACCAAAAGGCCAAGCCTACATTAGCGAAATCGCTGGTGATGTAGAACTATGGGAAGATGGCGAAAACTATATAGTCCAAGTCACTCCTTCTAAGGGCCAGACTAAGAAATTAATGCTAGAAGACCGTATAGTTAGGGTCAAAACTGGCAGCGAAGTCTTAGTTGGTGATGTGCTGGCTAGTGGCGACAAACAAGATCGCCCTCTAGTCGCTCCATTTGATGGTACGGTGGAAGTTGCAGAAGACATGATTGTAATTAGCAGCTCTCACCAAGCTCCTGCTCGTTACGAGATACCGGGCTTTAAACAGCTAACTGTTACGGGTGGTGATGTAGTTGAGCCTGGAGATCGTCTAACTACTGGCTCTATTAATCTTCATGACTTAATGCGCCTGAAGGGCATTGAAGCCACTCAGCGCTACATGATCAA
Source organism: Patescibacteria group bacterium (assembly GCA_035568355.1). Lineage (GTDB taxonomy): Bacteria > Patescibacteriota > Saccharimonadia > Saccharimonadales > EFPC-124 > DATMOD01. Next base: position 2,658 of record DATMOD010000020.1, on the reverse strand, counting down.
CGACGTTCTGCGCATTTATGCTGCTCAGGGGCAGAACATTGCCGACAAACATCTTGAGATCATAGTCCGCCAGATGTTTAGTCGCGTACAGATAGAAGACCCAGGCGACAGCTTGTTTGTTACCGGTGATATTGTTTCTAAGGCATCAGTCGTTGAGACCAACATTCAACTTACTGGTGAGGGCAAGGTCCCAGCTCAGTTCACTCAGCTGCTACTTGGTATCACTAAAGTTTCTATCTGGTCAGACTCGTTCTTGTCGGCTGCCTCGTTCCAAGATACTACTCGGGTGCTAATCAATGCCGCTACCAGTGGTCGCGTTGACAATCTCTATGGTCTAAAAGAGAACGTTATCATTGGTCGTCGAATACCAGTTGGTACCGGGATTACTTACAAAGAAGGTACAGGCCCTGATGATGAATAATCTCGACCCAGCTAAGAAGTTGCTTAGCATGCTTCTATCTGATACAATTGCAACTAAGTTTGATGTTAAACGCGAGTGCGTGTGATCAAAAAATAATTAGGATATTTTTTTAAATGCCAACTATCAACCAACTACTGCGTAAACCACGCAAAACCGCCCACAAGGCCAGCAAGTCAATCCATCTTGCTCGCATTCATAACACGCTTAAGACAAAGTACTACAGTCTGAATGCGCCGCTTAAGCGAGGTGTCTGTTTAAAGGTAACCACCCGTACACCACGTAAGCCTAACTCTGCCTTGCGTAAGGTTGCCCGTGTGCGCCTGACTAATGGTTATGAGGTATGGGCTTACATTGGTGGTATCGGCCATAACCTGCAAGAGCACGCCGTTGTATTGGTGCGAGGCGGTCGTGTGCCTGACCTTCCAGGTGTTAGGTACCACATTGTTCGTGGCGCGTTGGACCTACAAGGTGTAAAAGATCGCAAGCAGGGCCGTTCTAAATATGGTGCCAAGAAAGAGAGTAAATAATGCCACGTAAGACTACAAAATCACTACAGCGTAAGCTGAATCCTGATCGCAAGTACAATTCCGTACTAGTACAGCGGATGATCAACAAGAGTATTCTAAACGGCAAAAAACAAATGGCCGAAGACGCTGTTTACAACGCTATAGAGCAAGCTGCCAAAAAGCTAAAGCAAGACAACAGTCTAGAAGTTTTTGAACGAGCTATCAAAAACGTTTACCCATCAGCTGAAGTTAAAAGCCGTCGTGTTGGTGGCGCTAACTATCAGATCCCATTCCCTGTACAAGGCCATCGCCAACAGCACTTAGCTTTTATGTGGTTTGTACAAGCCGCCCGAGCTCGAAAAGGTATGCCTTACACTGAGCGCTTGGCTCATGAGATTGTTGACGCCTACAATCAAAGTGGTGGCGCCTTCAAGAAAAAAGAAGATACCCACCGCATGGCAGAAGCTAACCGTGCCTTCGCACACTTTGCTCGGAGTTAGGTTAGTATGGCAACTACACCTTTAGACAAACTACGAAACATCGGTATTATCGCGCATATTGACGCTGGTAAGACCACTACAACAGAGGGTATTTTGTATCGTACCGGTCTTAAGCACAAGATTGGCGCCGTTCATGATGGCGCTACTACGACTGACTGGATGGAACAAGAACGCGAGCGCGGTATTACTATTACCAGTGCGGCCGTTACTTGTTTCTGGAAAGAACACAAGATCAACCTAATCGATACCCCTGGCCACATTGACTTTACAGCCGAAGTCGAACGCTCATTGCGAGTACTTGATGGTGCTGTGGTTGTCTTTGATGGCAAGATGGGCGTAGAAGCTCAAACAGAAACTGTCTGGCGCCAGGCTAACAAGTATGGCACACCACGGATTTGTTTTATCAACAAGATCAATTCAACCGGAGGTGATTTTTACAAGTCACTAAAATCTCTTCATAATCGCCTAAGCAAACGAGCACTGCCAATTCACTTACCAATTGGTTTTGAACAAAGCATCAACGGTATTGTTGACCTAGTTGACATGAAAGCTTACACCTACAAAGACTTCACCGACCACGCTTTGGTTGAAGGCGAAATCCCAGCCGACATGTTAGAGAAAGCTAAGAATGCCCGAACACTTTTAGTAGAAGCAGCAGTCGAAGCCGACGATGCCTTATTCGAGAAATACCTCGAAAGCGGTGAGGAATCGATCACCAAGGCAGAGCTCAAAGCCGCACTTCGCAAGTCAGTACTGACTGGTGAATTCTACATAGTGACCGGCGGTGATGGTCGTGGCGTAATTGTCGAGAAAATTCTAGACCTAGTTGTTGATTATTTGCCAAGCCCAACCGATGTCAGCGCTATTTGGGGCACTCACCCTAAGACTGGTGATCAAATCGAACGCCAGCCGTCTGAGACTGAGCCAATGGCTGCTCTAGCCTTTAAAGTAGCTACTGACCCATTTGTGGGTAAGCTGATCTTTATGCGTGTTTACAGTGGTAAATTGACTGCTGGTAGTTACATTCTTAACGCCACTACTGGTGATAAAGAGCGCGTTGGTCGTCTGCTACGTATGCACGCCGACAAGCGCGAAGACATTACCGAAATCGGTGCTGGCGACATTGCGGCTATTGTAGGCCTCAAGAACACCACTACTGGGACCACTCTGTGTGACCCAGCTAACCCAATTATTCTTGAGAGTATCGACTTCCCAGAACCACCAGTTAGCA
>DATMOD010000019.1:0-7171 GCA_035568355.1 Patescibacteria group bacterium | reverse complement strand
TTATCTAGTGAGATGCAACTATAAATTAAAGGTCACTTTGGCTATCTTGCCTCCGGCGGGATCTAGCTCAAATTTGAAAGATTCGGATAACATTTTAATTGTGGAAAGACCTCTTTTACTTTCTAAGAGACCGGCAATTATAGTGTCAAGTTCTTTACCCTCTAACCCGTCTGGGATGTCTAACATTGATGGGGAAATATCTGATACATCCGGGAGCTTATCGCCATCATTATCGTGAACACTGATCAACAGGGTGCGAAAGCCAACTTGGTTTTGTATTTTAAGTTTTACGTCTATAGTATCGTCTGGGTCATCTAGCCCATCCTTCTTCTTCGGCTCTGTGTGTTCAAGGGCATTGGCAACTAATTCTGTAACGATGTACGCTACGTCACCTTTTACACCGTCAGTTTCGCGAATTAAAAAAACGTCTATATATTTTCGTACGATTCCTGCGGATTCTAGTTCGTGCGGTAGTTGCAGCGCACATTCTGAGTCTAGTATAAATTCCTCAGGATTATCCTCTGGGGGTCGTAGTTCGGGGTTACTCATAGTGTCAATCAGGATAACCTTTTATGGACAGCCTGTCAAGCTTTGGTTACGTCTAAACCCGTCTTGTCTCTAGCCACTCAGGTACTTGTATAAATTTTATCTCTGGCCAATTATAGACTTCATACTCATCCGGGATGTTGTAAACTGCTTGGTAGGCGATAGCTACGTCGCCATAAACAGCGTCTTTAACGTCTAACCCCAATTTTGTAGCCGTGGAATTAAAAAGTTCCTCAGTTGGGGCTTCTATTTCAGTGAAACCAGGTATCCAGGGCCATGTGTCGAGCTCTATCTCGACATTACCTAACTTCCAGCTTTCGCGTCGTGTCTCTTGGTAGTTGGCGGTTCTAAAGTTTATGGCGCTTACAAAGTCGCAGGCTTTGTCAAAATCGTCTACTACTAAGTTGATTTCTTGCATTCCGTGCAGTGATCTACTGGCCATCTCTTTATAGCTAAGAGTTACTTTGCTGCCTTCGTCGCGAACTCGCACCCAACCATGCTTAGCTTGGGCTTCTGGGTGGTGAAAATTATGACGCCGCATTAATCTGTCAGGGTGCTCAAGCTTAGCCCCGGCTTTTTGCAATATCTCACGGAACTTGGCATGATCGATGTTGAGCCATTTGGCCTCGATTTCAGTTTGCATGAGGATAGTTTACCATGTCGCACCTGCAACTATTTTATCGCGTTCACCCAACTGTATAGGTTTTCTTGCGTACCGCCATTCCCCATTACGACTGGGATGGACTAGCCGGTGGCTTAGCTTATGACCCTTCTTTTGTTTGTTCTAACAATTGCTTGAATTGCTCGGTATCGCTGCGCTCTACGCGTTGTACGATGCGGCCCTCTTTCATTACGTAGATTACGTCGGCGTGGCGAAGCGTGCCGGCATTGTGGCTTACGATAAGTGTGGTGCGACCAGCCATCAATGTATTTAATGCGTCTACGACAGCCGCTTCGCTTTTAGCATCGAGAGCTGACGTAGGTTCATCTAGTAATAAAATTGGAGCATCTTTTAGAAACGCCCGAGCAATGGCTAGCCTTTGGCGCTGACCACCGGATAGATTGCCGCCTCGCTCACCTACTTCGGTTCGGAAGCCGTGTGGTAGTTTAGTAATAAAATCATAGGCATTCGCAGCTTTAGTTGCTTTTACGATGTCTTTTTCACGCGGTAACCCACGCTCGTAAGCAAACGCTAGGTTGTTGGTAATGGTTGTAGATAGCACGGGCGCCTCTTGGCTTACGATTGAAAACTGTCGGCGCAGGCTTCGTAGCTCAAGCTTAGATATATCTACCCCGTCAAGTAATATCTCACCTTCCTGTGCATCATAGAAACGTGGAAGGAGCCCAAGAAGGCTGCTTTTGCCGCTACCACTGTGGCCTATGATAGCTACTTTTTGGCCAGGCTGGATGTCTAAAGTTACATTTTCTAGAACGCGGTGTTTGTCATAGGCAAATGATACATTGCGTATCTCTATGTGACCACGGGCGTGGTTTATATGGATCGGGCTAGGAACTTCTTTTATGATATCCTCTCGGTTAAAGATGGCGAACACCCGCTTAGCACTAGCCATATCTGCCTTAGCATCGCCGATTGAAGTCGAAATAGCCTCTAGTGGAGCGTATAGATATGACAAGTATGTCAAAAAGATCAATAACCCACCAACGGTCAACTCACCACCAACAACTTGATGAGCACCAAGCACAACCAGCACTGCCATGGCTATAGTGGCGAGGGTGTCATTGGTCAGCGTAAACGTTTCGTCGGTTAGCGAGTAACGTAATTTAAATCGCACATTTAGGCGCAATAGACCTTGAAAGTCACCGAGTCGGTCCTTCTCTTTGCTAAATGACTGAATAAGTTTTACATTCTCGACACTCTCAGTTGTGTAGCCGTAAATTTTAGAGTTACTTTCTTCGACTGCTGTGGCTCGGGTTTCTATACGGTGAGCAAAAAAACGAATTGAGCCGTATAAGAAAGGGATAATCAGGAACCCAATTATGGACAGGCTAACGTTGATAGTTAGCATCACTACCATAATGCCTAAAACAGTTAGTACGGATTTAAACAGGCTGTTGATGGTCCCAATAAGTAGAGAGCTGACTGCTGCTGTCTCGGCATTTTGACGATAGGTAAAGTCACCGCTAGATCGCCGGCCTAGGGCTGCCAGTGACAGGTGCTGCACGCGATCGAAAAAATCACTCGATATAAAAAAGTCCATTCTAAGGGCCAGCCAGCTCTCGAACTGATGCTTTATGAGTTCGAGAATGGTCTGGGTACCGTAGATTACCACAATACTAACGGCAACCAAGATAATTAGTTGATCAGTTGTGCGCAATTTACCCAAAAATGATGGTACTGCTGTTGTGCCGAACACTGAGTCGACTAATATTTTAATTGGCCAAGGCTCGAGTAACTGAAAACCTACAATCACAAACGATATGATTGTAAGCAACAATACGCCAGCCCAGTAACGCCTAAAATATCTCCACAGCCAGGCCCTAAGATTGTGTTTATTGGTTATCTTACTTGACACTTTTTTTATACTTGTTATGCTTAAATTGTAATGCATAAATTAAAAAGGAGCTAGTTCTATGGAATTTGGTCTACCAAGAAAAAAGAAGCCTGCCGCAAAGCCAGTAAAGCCTGCAGCTAAAAAGAGCGCACCATCTCGCGTACCAAAAGCGACAGTTAAGGCTAAAAAAGGCAAGAAATAGTTCATTTCTTGTTGTTTTGATAAAAATGGGGCTGCGGCCCCATTTTTATTTGATTTGAGTTCTTCGATTACGATCATAACTTCTCAACAGCTCACTCTAATATGTCTTCTAAAATGAGGTAAAATGAGCTTTCTAAAAAACGTATCCTTTTTTCTTGAGTCCACTAATGATGGCGGGCAAAGCTTCAGCTGTCTGCTTGTTTAAGGCGTGTAACTGTACGATACTGCCCGGTTGTACGTTGTTTATAACTCGATTAGCAATGAAGCTAGAGGGTAAATTAGCCCAATCAAGCGCGTCTAATGTCCAACCAAATGAGGTGAGTTTTTCGCTGGCGAGCACACTATCAGCTGCGCTTGTTCGGCTGCCATAGGGCGATCTAAAGAGAGTCGGTTTGTTACCTGTAATTTTTGCTATGGCAGACTCTGAGTTTATAATCTCATTACTTAAATCTGCGCCGGATAACCCAGCGACATCTCGGTAAGAATAGGTGCTTACACCCACAATGTGCCCCTCGTTGACTATACGCCTGATGATATCTGGGTAGCTGATAGCGTTACGCCCGACTACAAAGAACACTGCTTGAATATTATTACGTTTTAATATGTCTAGAATTTGAGGACCGTAAGTAGCATTGGGCATGTCTTCAAAGCTCAGAATTATTCTTGGCGAGCTACCGCGATAAGCTGACAGACTACCACTATATAAACTTAGGTCAGGAGTTTTTGGTAGTATAGGCGCATTAATATGATGTATAGCTAGCGTCAGTGGCTTGTCGAAGTCTGCTATCTGTTGCTGGCGTAAGACCATAGCAGTTATGAGGTTAATTTTGGTTTGCATGCCGTCCAGAGCATCGCCTTCACTGCCATCTGCTACGACTTTATTGCCATCTAGTATGCGTGCTTTTGCATCGTGATTGAATTGGCGCACAAGCTGAGCGCTTATTTTGTCGGAGTTTGATTGATCGATAACCAGGGTCGCTTTGTTGCGCGTGGGATGGCGCGGATCGGGCACGTTTTCTACGGTCAGTAAGTTTGTAAGAGCTGCGCGGCTGATAGAGCCTTGTTGTGAGCCGGCTATTACCTTCAGTGGTTTGTCTGTAATGTGTTTTGCCTCTGGCAATAAACTGCTGACTGATTTTTGATCTAACACAGGGGAGATATCTCTAAGTGGTAACTTTATTTTACGCATATCGAGGGTCTGATCGTAATTCTTGAGTGCTTTTAATGAGCCATCGATATCTAGCTCGTAGCCAGTTTGGCCGGCTACGACTGTCAAATTATCTTTCACAAAAGACAAATATGCGTTAGTTGGTGATTTTTTTATCGTGCTGTTAACCAGTGCTAAGTAGTCTTTGGTGAGCGAAACGTTAATATCAGGGAAGCCGAGCCTAAAGTCCCATTGCCCCACTAAGGCTTGATCTTGAACGACAATCTGATCCCATAACGAGCTACTTCGGCCAGTGCTATATATCTCGGCGACTACAGAGTTTGTGCTGTACCTGGCGCCGAGCTGTCTGGCCGTTAGCTGAACGTGGCTAGTACCGGCTTCTACCGACAGGGGGTCTCGCTCTACTTGCATAATTGCCTGGTTAACCAGAGTGACTAACCGAGTACGATCGTAATTAGTAATATTAGACCCGTGGAAGCGCAAACCCAAAATCGGCTCGCCGCCTCGTACGACATTAACCCCGAGTAAGAGCAGCTGTAAGATGATTAATCCTACGATCGTAACAGCCGCATAATAATGTATGTGGTGACTGCGAATGAAACCGGCTATTCTTCTAATTGACGCAAAGCTCTTGCGTGGTCTTGTTGAGGTTGTGGTTTGATTGTGGTGAGCCAATTGAGCGCGATCGGCAAGACCCGGCATGAGCCCAGAAACCCGTAAACGACGAGCTGGCTGTTTTGGTTCCGATAAGTTATCGCTGGGGAGCCGGTTATTGATTTTCATATCTGTCCTATGGCTTCACATTTTGCTAATGCTTCGATAGCCATACTACGTTCGCCAACAGGGAGTGCCAGGATAGTCGTATTCAAAATACCTGTTTGAAGTTGGCAATGATCTTTAGCGCTTCTTTTGGACTGTTCATCGAGCCTAGCGCTTAATTCAAGGATCGATTGTTTCTCGTAGTTATAACGCGCGAGTACTGGTAATACTATGTTTGGCTCTCCATCTAAGACGATCTTATTAAGAGTAACAATGCTCGTATCACTAAATTGGTCTAGTAGTTGGGAGCGTTGTTGTGGCGGCTGAACTGTATTGCGCTGGTCATTATGCTGCGCTTGCTGTTCGAGGCTAGCTTTGTCTGTGATGGTCGTAGTGGCTGTATTGTTAAGGCTAGTCAATAGCTTCTTTTCTTCTGTTTTAGTAAGATTTGTTTCGTCAACTGCAATCATGGCGGCTGGCAGGTCAACGTCGGCTGGAGCTGCACCTGAGCCTGTGGCTACGGATGCGGTTTTGTGCCCAACTGGTGATGTCGCTAGGGCTATATTATCAGCTACATTAAGGGGAGCTAGTGTAGCTGTAGGGATACTGCTACCCGATGTGCCGCTCGGGGTAAAAACAGACAGGTCAGGCGCAGTTGTTAGAGCGCCGTTGCTTGAACTTGAAGTGGCGGTGCCTTGGTTCGAGGCTGGCTGGCCAGAGTTAGCTGAAGCCGACGGACTATTAGTAGTGGGGACAGCTGTGCTAGGAGCAGGAGTTGTTGGCTGTGAGGGAGAAGCTGTAGAGGTAGCTGTTGGCGTAGGTGCAGTGGCAGTCGCAGTAGATGGTGAAGCCGGAGAGACCGTAGCGTTGTTTGACTGTGTACTTGTTTGTGTGGGGGCACTATTCGTAGTAGTGGGGTTAGCCGCAGGTGATTGGTTGTCGGCAACGGGAGCGCTTGCTGAGGAGGGTGCAGATGAATCTGCAGACAGAGTTGGGCTATTTGAAAGGATGGGCGCTGTAGGGGGCGGTGGCGGCGGGGTGGAATCTGATGGATTAGCACTGGCAGGCGGACTTGTAGTGTCAGGCGATGGGTTGTTGCTATTTAAATTTGTGTTGTCCGTCATAGCTGGGATTGGTACTTGGCTAGCCGAGCTTGGCGTGCTTTGATTTGCAGGGTTCTGATTGTCGGCAGCCACAACACGATACCATTGGCCACTTTTGCCACTGGCATCTGTGTAAGTAATTGCATTGTCAACTGTAGTTAAAGTTATAAAATCTGTATTATTATCACTACGTTGGACTAGGTAATGATTAAGTGGGAAGGTACCGGGTTGAGAATCGCTCCAATCTACTATCACTCCAGCATCAGCTTGATGGACAGTGACCACTAGAGGCGATGTAGGCGGTAAGATTGGTGTACTATCCGCAAGGGGCGGGGTTGTGTCGCTAACTGTAGGGGCTGAGGTTGTGTCGGAAGGCTGACTATTGTCGGGAGATGCTTGTGCGTGGACAGGAGAGTTTGGTGTTGACTTCTCGGCGACGAACAAAACACCGAGGCCTATAACTACGATCGTTAAAAACCCATGTCGCCAATACTTCATAAAGCTTATGGTAGTACAAGACAACAATTAAAACAACTGACTAATGATTTGGCCAAAGAGTTAACCAGACTAGTACAGTATTTAATATGACTACAATGCCTGATATAGCTGAGGCTAAGCTGGTGACTAGCTTTGTGTTAGTGTTCTGGCCCATGATCTTTTTATTGGCGGTGATGAGCACTAAGGGGATAATCGCAAACGGGATCCCAAATGATAGTACTACTTGGGATAGTATCAGTATTGTAGTCGGATTGGCCCCGCAGGCTAACAATAGTAAAGCAGGGATAATAGTTATGGATCGTCTGAGTAGTAGCGGTATCCGCCAGTTTAGTAATCCTTCCATAACTACAGCGCCGGCATAACAGCCAACCGATGTAGAGGCT
>DATMOD010000018.1:0-23677 GCA_035568355.1 Patescibacteria group bacterium | reverse complement strand
AATGGGCGTATTCTCACTTATGCCAATAGCATTCGGGACCAAGAACACCGTGTGTGTACGTGCGTCTATATCGCCCCTGGTAAATGGCTTATTATTCGGCACACCGTAGACTTGAACTCTTAAGTAGGCAGGGTATTGATTATTGGTCCAGTTCTGCTGACTCCCACTGCCAGTTACAGGAGGCAACAATGTATTAGGAGCATAACTGCCCGGCACTCCATCACCAGTATCACCCACCGAGCTACTCAGCAAATGCCATGACACTTTAACTTGATCAAAAGACTTACCTACTTCATGCCTCAGGGGCACAAATTCACTCTTACCTGCACCATTATGTGATATATAATCTGGGGAATTAAGATTAAAAGTTAGACATGTGTAGAATTGGCTAAGTGATGACTGGCCAATTTGGCCGTCAGCTCTTAGCCCTAAAGCGCTTCTTGTGGTGGTATCTTTATTTATCTGATTACAAATTGGCGAGTTAAGAACACCCTGCCAGTATGCCTTTTCGGGTGAGCCGGCTGTCAGAGTACTATATTTAAGTATCGCCCGCTTACCATCTTCTAATCCAGCTTCAGCCGCCGACAAAGCGCTGGAACTAAGATTATTATCCGTTGCTTGTTGCTGTTCTAGACCAGTTATGCGCAAGAAACCAACCGTAATTATGGTAATCAATATCATAAAAAACATTACGGTAAAAAGCGATACGAATCCTTGTTGACGTTCCATCTTATTGCCCACCCTTTCTAATTTCAACACTTGTAGAAAAAGTAGATACTGCACAATACCGACCATTAATATCTCCACTACATACCATACCAAGAGCCGGGTCGTTATCGGTCGGCTGGTTACTGCCCGTTGTCGACAAGCGCACCGAAATTGTGACTAAGTTCTTATCAGCACTCTGTACCAAATTAATATTTTGTACCCACACGTTATTGCTCAATATCGCCGTAGAGCTACTCTTTGTGACGTGAGGTTGCGGATCGTTTGGCACACCCGGGTTAGTTATAGTGCATAGGGAGTTCGAAGAATCTCCAGCTCTCGCCATAGTAACCGGTGTGTTATCATCATATTTATTAATTGTATTAGCCTGAGTATTCCATACATAGCTGACACTTCCAAAACATATTCGGTTTTGAGCCGGTAGAAAAGTTATGGCCGAGCCATCTGAGTTCCTAGCAACACGGCTAATATCTTCGAGTATATTGCGAGCCGATTGATTAATCTCTTTTAGAGCCACTCCCTTCGAATAAACGCGCATTATCTGTACAGTAGCAGACACTGTGAACAACATAATAAAACCAATAAATGTCAGGGCGAACATCAGCTCGACAATAGTAAAGCCTATAGTTTTATCTAGACGGATCATAAAGCCTCAATGTAGTTATAGTTGTTTGTTGACCAGAACTGCCAGGGCCAGACCAACAAGCTTGTACTTGAAAATCAACATAGGCAGGCGACGCGTTATTCGATTTAGTAGCTTCAACCCATAAGCCTTTTCCGGCAGTCGCCGAAGTTATCGGCATACTTGCAGTACTATAGCTTTTAACAATATTGGCTAGATCATTTGGGTCGAGGTAAAACGGATTCTTACCAGCACTTACAGCACAGCTGCCAAATGTAGAACTGTTGGTGTCTGCATAAGTATTAACCATATTCAGCCAGCTAGTACCGAGTGTGCCAGTACTGCTCTGAATATAACCATCCCTTAAATAGCGCAGCATCTCTGTCTGCTGACTTGCTTGATAGCTGACCTGAGTATGTTCAGTAGCAGCTTGAGTGGCCAACATACCGTGCGACATTATCATGGTTGCCCCTATAATGACCGCGCTCAATACAACCATCGACATCAACACCTCTATAAGAGTGTCCCCTTTTTGGCGATCAAGCATCATGAACAGTCTCCAGCATTAGCGTCAAACCCCAGTTGGATAGAATCCTGACCTTGATCGCCAGTTATAACTATCTTGGCAATCTTGGAGCTATTATCAGCACTTTTTAAGCAAAAATTAGTCAGCTGACTGGTATTAGCGTCAATCAGCACTGGGCTCATATCGTTAGGATCTGGGCGAAGGTCTGATTCTTTAAATGTGTAGCTCACAACATGAGTTGAGCGCGGGCTTCGAATAAGCATAAAAACATCTGTGGATACATTATCCACAGGGCGCTTACCACCAATAATCGTTGCCTGCCAAGGTATCTGGAATGTGTCGACGCTGACATTACGCACTAGTTTAGGGCTAAACGATTTAATAAGATCTGTGTCTGACAAATTATAATTTGGATTAGCCGGCTCAGTGCCGACAACATCATAGGTTGTTAAAACTGTAGAGCCAATTTTAAAGAATATCGCCTTACCCAGCGACAAACAATTACTAGTACCCGGTGATTGGCTGGCTAACGTGTCTACATTGCTGGCATTACATTCCTCTTGCCCAGGCCTGGTGTTAACACCGTTAAATAGATTATCGTATTGTTTCTGTAAATAGGCATGGGTAGTACGACCAGTGTCGCTAAACCGTGTAGTTTGAAGTGCATTACCGGTCCCAAAAAGCGCAATAATAAAGAGCAGCCCAGTAATGGCCAAAAACAGCGATACCTCAATGATGGTATAACCCTGACTATGTGATGCCATTTGTGGTAATTATAGCATAAGCACTACAGACGAAACATGCTTGGCCCACCTTTACTTTCTTTGCGCTACATAACACCCTACTTCGATCGGGGGTCCAGAACAAATATGGAATTCTTTTTTACTGGATTCGTGAGCCATGTTGGGAACGATAGGGGCTGTAAACGTGTAATCACTTTAATAAAATGAACGACAAATACCAGTTCAAAATAGGCTGACCGAATAGCCCAACCAGCAAAAAAGCCAATATCATAAAGGGGCCGAAGGGCACCCGGCTTTGCCGAGTCAACTTGCCAGTCACCAACCCTGGCACTACGAATATAAAACCAAGTATATTAGCCAAAAACAGTGTCAGCAATGCGCCCTGCCAGCCTAATACCAGGCCCATAAATACCCCCAACTTAACGTCGCCGTAACCAACCCACTTGCCCCTAGACAATGTATAAAGCAACCAATAGAAGCCACCAAGAGCAGTTGCACCTAAAACAATATGTCTTATGTAGTCTAGAAGTGTTAGATGATGGACTATCGATAGCCTTAAGCCCACATCAACTAAACCTAAGCATACTAGCGACATCACTATTACATCAGGTAACAACATCCAGCGCATATCGTATACGAACAGAGCTACAAGCCCTACAACATATACCAACCATAGCCCAAAAGATAGCCAAGCTGCCCAGTCATTAAGATGAACTGGCCAATAGATGTACGACAAAACAAATAAAGCCGCCATACTTAACTCTAAGACAGGGTTCTGTACGCTGATTTTTTTATGACAGTAACGACAACGGCCACCTAGCGCTACCCAGCTAATTACTGGCACAAGATCTAAGGCCGATAACACATGACCGCAATCCTCGCAGCGCGATCTATCACTAACAAAATCTTTACCTTCATGTAAGCGCCAGACCAAGGCACCCACAAAACTACCAAAACATAGACCTAACAAGACCAGTGCAATAATAAACATATCCATCTCATTATGACAGTTTGTGATTAATAAAAAAAGCAGCCCGTAAGAGGGCTGCTTTTTAAAGTCATATTTCGACTAATTACTCTGACAGATAAAACCTTTTTCAAGCTGCATGAGCACCGCCACATTGCGCCCACTACCAGTTTGAACGCCACTTGCATCAGTCGGAGAGCAAGTAAAGCCTACATATATGTTGACATTACCTATAGCCGAAGCAAAAGCAGGTGCCGTACCAAGCGTTGGGGCTGTAGTAGAAGGCACATAAGTTGTCCCAGTAGTTGGGTCACTAAATGTTTCATTACCATTTAACATGTACGTAGTGAAGAACGGGCTGGCAGCCGTCCAGCTAGAGGGCAACAAACCTTGGTGATTGGATGTCCACGACGATATCTGACTCATCATGCGCGAAAGATCTGCTTTGCGCTGAGTATCGCGCTGACTCTTTTGCAGGGCCGGCAAAGCCAAGAATACTACTAAGAATATTAGCCCGGCAATGGCAAGCACCAAAACCACCTCGATGATTGTAAAGCCTTTTTTGTTAGTTTGTATCATTTTTGTCCGCACCCCTTATTAATTTTGTAATCTTATCCACAATACGCCAGGTAAAACCAAGATCGTATTGCTTATGATTATATATCATAAAGCTCCATAAGCAAGACTTATTTTAAAGCCCTGGAACGTTATTGACTAAGCCGTACACTGGCAACAATATAGCAGCAACCATAATGCCAGCTACTATGGCTAGAAACACCATCAATACCGGCTCTATGGCAGTAGAGATAGTTTTTACAGCAGTATCCAGTTCGTTCTCATAATAGGTTGCCGCCTTACCCATCATTTTGTCTATGCTACCTGATTGCTCGCCAACACCAATCATCTGCGGGACAAGCGGCAATATAATACCATCGTCGGTCTTTAATGCTATAGACAGAGCTTTGCCACCCTTGACTCTTTCTGCGGCTTTATCAATTGCACCAGCTACAATTACATTGTTAATGGACCGCGAAGAAATCCTTAGCATTTCTAACATTGGTACGCCAGTCGCCAGAAGAGTTTGGCCCGTGCGAACAAAACGTGCCATATATAGTTTTAAAAATAAACGACCAAAAACTGGCATGCGTATCTTTAAGGTATCCGCCACTCTCTGCCCATTGTCAGTCTGAAGATAGCGTCTAGAAAAATAAATAGCCGCCACCAACACTATTATAATTAGCCACCAGAAGTTCAGTATGAAGTTTGCCATAGCTATTAAGCCAGCCGTCACGAATGGCAATTGTTGCTTTAGGTCGTGATATAGCCTCTCGATTTGAGGTATAACAGTAAATAACATAAACCCTACAACCCCCAAGATTACAACCAGCACAATGGCCGGGTAAACCATGGCGCCTCTGATCTTACCAATCAATTCAGCATCCTTCTCTTGTTGGTCAGCAACCCGCTCTAGAGCTTTATCTAGCGTACCAGAGACTTCGCCCGCTGCAATCAATGATATGTAGACCTCATTAAAAACACGTTTATGTTTGGCAAAAGCTGATGCAAGAGTGCCGCCGCCTTCTACTGTTGTTATAATATCGTTTACTATTAATGCTAGTTGTTTACTCTGAGATTGAGTGGCCAGAGTACGCAAACTTTGAGCTAGTGGTAAACCAGCATTAATTAAAGTTGCGAGCTGCCTAGTGAAGATTATGCGATCTTTAACAGTTACACGATTAACAAATTTTTTAACAATATTAGCTCTTCTGGTCTCCTCTGTAATCTCTAGCGGGATAATCCCCTGGGACATGAGCAGCCTGGCAGCTGCCTTTTCAGACTCGGCTTGAACAGTGGACCTGACGACCTTATCACTAGATGTATCACGAGCTGTATAGTGGAATGTTAACATTGCATATAATGGCTCTTAGCCCCTCATCATTCGTTCAAATTCGGCAAGATCGACTGCAAAATTACGAGCTTCATCGTAAGTGACTGAGCCAGCCTGTACAAGTCTAGATAGATTTTTATCCATTGATTGCATACCTTGATCACCCCCTGTTTGAATTACAGCATCAAGTTGATGAGATTTACCTTCACGGATAATATTACGCACCGCCGATGTAGCGACCAATACCTCTGTCGCTATTACCCTACCACTACCAATCGCTGGCACTAGCCGTTGCGAGCATATTGCCTGTAGTATGTTTGCTAATTGTGAACGAATTTGAGGCTGTTGGTGGGGCGGAAAGACATCGATCATTCTGTCTAAAGATTGTGAAGCCGAGTTTGTATGCAAGGTCGCAAAAACAAGATGCCCTGTCTCGGCGATAGTTATGGCGGCCGAGATAGTCTCAAGATCACGCATTTCTCCGATCAACACAACATCCGGATCTTCACGCAGACTTGAGCGTAAAGCGGCCGAAAAAGAATAAGTGTCATAATGAACTTCTCGTTGTACTATAAGCGACTGCTTAGACTTATGAGTAAATTCAATCGGGTCTTCAATGGTTATAATGTGATGAGCTTTTTCTGTGTTGATCTGATCGATTAAGGCTGCTAACGTAGTCGACTTACCTGAGCCAGTTGGGCCAGTGACTAAAACCAAGCCACGAGGATAGTTAGCAAAAGTGTTAATGACTGGTGGCAACCCCAGCTCAGCTATAGTTTTTATCTCATTAGGTATCAACCGCAAAGCCGCAGCTAGACTACCACGCTCATGAAAAGCGTTAACTCTAAAACGCCCCAGGTCACCAAAGGCAAAAGAAAAATCAAACTCTTTATCTTTCAACAATATTTGCTTTTGTTCTTCATCTAAGATTGCAAAAATCAACAATTCCACCGCTTCTTCGTCAAGCGCATGGTAACCTGTCATGGGCAACAACCTACCATCAACCCTAAGCATAGGGGGAGAATTGACTTGCAAATGAAGATCAGAGGCGTGCTTCTTAATCACTTCCTCTAGGAGGATCTCTATCCTGAGTTCGTTTCTACTTGCTACTGTTGCCATAAAACCCACCCTATAATTTACGCTATATTTGCTGCCACTCGGTTTACCTCTTCTAATGTAGTCAGCCCTTGTAAAGCTTTCAGGTATCCGTCTTGGCGCATCGTGATCATCCCCTGTTCAACTGCCTTGTTTTGGATGTCTCTACTTGTGGCATGACTCATGATCAGACCTTGGATCTCTTCGCTAACATCCATAACCTCATAAAGACCTACCCTCCCAGAATAACCCCCTGGCGTTTGGGGTGTGTCATCACCCTTAACCAAAGTATAAGCTTTTTGGGCTGCAAGCGGCAAGTCCTTATAACCAAGATCTTGTGCCACCCGCGCAACATAGGAGTTATCTTTAGGTAAAAGATGGCCAATCGTATCATGAATACTTTTTGTTTCAAGCTCATTAGACTGATAAGTTATCCTTTTTTCTGAGACCCTGCGCACCAAGCGTTGGCCAATAACCACATTGACTGTTGAGGCAATCAAGAATGGTTCAACATCCATATCAAGTAAACGCGGCAATACACCCGCCGCAGAGTTAGTGTGGAGTGTAGAAAATACCAAATGTCCAGTCAGTGCAGCTTGAACCGCTAGATTAGCAGTCTCTTTATCTCTAATCTCACCAACCATAATAACGTTGGGATCTTGGCGAAGAATCGAACGCAAACCAGTCGCAAAGGTCAAACCAACATCTGCATTAACCTGTATTTGATTGACTCCAGAAATCTTGTATTCTACCGGATCCTCAAGAGTCACAATATTGACTGTATCGCTTTTAATTTCTTGGATCAAAGCATACATAGAAGTCGACTTACCAGACCCAGTCGGCCCACTTGTCAGCACCATACCGTTTGGTCTTTTAACACCCGCTCGAATAGCTCTAAGCGCACGCCCAGCGTAACCCATACCCTCAAGTTTAAAATCAGAGCCGCTTTTGTCTAACAAACGAATCACAACCTGCTCTCCCCACACCACTGGGCTGATGGCAATACGCAGGTCAACGTTACGACCAGACATCCTAATAGTAAATTGACCATCCTGGGGTATACGATGCTCATCAATTTTTAAATTGGATAAAATTTTTATTCGGGATATCAGAGCCGGCTCAATGTTCTTTGGCAATTGCATTATTTCTTGCAAGACGCCATCAATGCGACATCGAATCTTTAGTGCTCCCTCTAGAGGCTCGATATGGATGTCTGATGCTCGCCGGCGTACTGCATACTCTAAAATAGTACTTAGTGCCCGACTAATTGGAGAGTCCTGCACGACAGTTTTAATATCTGCATCTTCAGACACAGATTGTCGCTTCTCGCCCTCTTCTTCGCTGGCAACAGTCAGAATAGCATCGCTGACACCTTCTTCAAGATTGGTGCGATACTGATCTAAAACATGACGAATACCATCCTCTGAAGCCATGTAGACTTTTATAGGGCGCCCGATCTTGTTGACTAGATAATCGACAACCTGCACATTATTAGCATCAAGCATCGCAACTGCCAAGCGTTTATCGATTACACCTAACGGCACAGCCATAAAACGCTCAGCTATATCACGCGGTAAGAGGTCAAGCATACTGAGCGAGACTTGAGCATTACTCAAATTTACATATTGGATACCGGAGATTGTGGCTATCGCTCTGGTCAGAGACTCGTTATCAATAACTTTTTCGTCCACCAAAAGAGTGAATAATGGCTTAGATAATTTAGTTGCCTCAGCCTTGTACTTTTCTAGCTGATCAACTTTAATAAGACCTTCTTTTACAAGCAGGGCCTCTAGTTTTTTTTGGTTTTCTTCAGTCAGGAGACTCAAAGCTCGTCTCCTTTTTAGTTACCACTAAAAGGCTGTTTGTTGGCAGGATTACCTATTTGTATAACAACAGTCGGATTCAGCGCACCCTTGTTAAATATAGCACTCGATGGTTGGCTAATGTCTGGTGAGATCGATTCTACTACTTCTACTTTAACCTTAGCATTCTTAGGCTCACCGAGTATTGACCTGACCACAAAGAACGAGCTTACTAAGCTAACCGAAACAATTAGTATAATCATCGCTAAATCGTTCTTTTTCATTTGATTACCTTCTGACTGATGGTTACCGTTTTGGAAGCCTGATAGTATGTCACCCCATCAATTGCCGCCCTCAATGAAGTATCGCTACCTGTCAATTGTAGGTTGGTTATTTTTATCGGGCGAATCGATCTCTCAAGGTCAACCACCATACCGCGAATCTTGTCGTAGGTCCCAGTAACAACTATGCTAAATTTCTGCTCAATTGGGCTAGAGCTAGTTTGACTTGCGTCTTGTGAAGGGCTACCCGGGACATCAATATTTTCGATAGCAACACCAGACAGCGAGGTGATTGCCTGCAAAGAAGTTGCCAGGGCTGTTGTGTCTAATCTACTTGGCAAAGCGTCTAGAACGATCTTTAGGTTTGAGTCAGCAGGATTAGTTTTAACAGAAGCAAGATCTTGGTTACCAACCAAGGCGTTAATATTCTGTCTTAGTGCAGTGGCATTGCTTAAATTCTGCGTTAGTGTGTTTGACGTCTTAGTCTTAGCGTCTATAACTCTATTGTTATAGGCCCATTTTTGATAGAAGAACTGCGTCAGTACCAGCAAGAAAGATAAAGCTACAGAAGCAATAGCTACCCACAAGAATACTCGTCTATTAGCGTGCTCGATCTGTTGGCGTTTCTTAAGGCCTGTACGCTTTTGATCTTGAAATAGCATGGTTTACTGCCCTCCTGACTTCGATGTATCAAATAGAGGTAATTTGGGACTTTCGGTTATAGACTGAGTAGTTTTGATATTCGGCACACTAACGCTAACTCCGCTATTGTTAGTGTCAAATACATAATCGCTATAGATAGTCCTGATCGCAAATGATACTACAAGGCCATTGGCAGTATGAGCTAGATCACTATTCTGCACGTACACCGAACTAAAAACTTTACCTGATTGCGGGGCGGCTGAACCTTGCTGATAGCTCACTACGGCATTACGCAGAGTATCTGTAAATATGTTGAGACTCTGGAAGGACCCTGTCGTGCCAGTTAGGCTAATAGTTTTATCTGCTACTGACATTTGCAAAGACGAAAGTTTAACGTCATCAGGTTTGCCTGGATTGAGAGTAGGCAAAAAATCAAACAGCCGCATGTAATAACCTTTTTGAGCATGCAAAGATGGTAAGCTGGCCAGTTGATTTTGAATCGTTAGATATTTGCTTAATTCCGGTACGCTGCTTAGGTTATCGCCCTTCTTTTTTATATCACCGGTAAGCAAGTTTATTTGAACCTGTTGTATAAAGAAGACGTATACATACAGCAGCAAAGTCAAGCCAAGACTCCCAATAGTAACTAGGGTAGATATACTGACCACCATCAGCTTAGTCTCTTGAGCCTTTATGTACTCTTTCTTAATATCAGGCAAAAGATTAAATTGAATCATACCATTCGCTCCGCTAATCCAACCGCTACGGCAAACTGTGCCGCCACTTGCATGAGGCCATCTTGCTGTGATGGATTGTACCGAACATTGCCCCAAGCATTACCGGCAGTCGTATGGATGCCAGTTTTACCGGCAATATACTCACCGAATCCCGGAATAGACAAAGTATACCCAGAGAGAATAGTCGAGTTTAGTGGCACACTCGGATAACGCGACTGAAAGAATTTTATCGACTTATTTATCTCTACAATAAACTGATCCAATGTAGCATCAAGCGCTTTTGTTATCTGACCTTCCAACCTATCGGCGTGCAGGCCGAACTTCAAAATAAACTGGTTGGCTTGGTTAGCATCAATATTCAAATTCTGCGCTGCAGCCTTAATCAGGGTTTGCTTACCAAAGGGAATAGAACGAATGAGGCGAGGCGCCTGATCTAATACAATAACAATATCTGTATTAAAATCACCAAAATCAATTATCATATGTGTCTCGTGATCATTACGCGGCACGAGCGCTCTTACTAAAGCTAGAGGGTCTGGTTCTAAAGCAATAACATTCAAACCAACACTCTCTACCAAATCAAGCCTAGCCTCACTAAAATTATTAGTTACGCTGGCCAACAAGACCTCGTTCTTTTGAGGATCCCGAGTAGACTTACCTATCACTGCCCAGTCGATTTTGGCATCATCTATAGACATAGGCACAAATTGTTCGGCCTGGTATTTTATAGTGCTAGCCAGCTCTTGCGGTGGCAAATCTGGTAGATCGACTACCGTGGCAAACATCTTGCCAGATGGGATACCTAAAACCACATCTCTTGTGGTGATCGCTGTCTGCGAAATAAGGCTGGCTATTGAGTCGCCCAGCCGTTTTTGATCTTCTGCCGCATCGCTGGTCGCCACCTTCATGTCGACTGGGGCAACACCATACTTAACAAGCTCCCAAGCATCACCGCTTCGTTTAAGTTCTACGACCCGTATTGCTGTTGAGCCAATATCTAAGGCGAAGAAATTGCCCACCGAATTGAAGAGTTTCATACACCAGCATTATAGCATAAGCAGCTTGATCCAAAGCATAATTTTCTGACCCACATTCATTTTTCTGCACAGGTCCTGCCATCCGGTCTGCCCCACCGGATGTCGCCCTAATCTTCAATGCTTACATCATGCCAAAAGGCAACGTAGTTAGAGAAATCTTTTTTAACAATCTCAATTGCACTTGGCTTTGGCTCGGGATAACTCCAGGCTGAGTCTTTGCTCCAATTATCACCTTCGCCCACGTCAAAATACTGGCAAACACCTTTCCAGGGGCAAGTATATGGCGTGTCGCTCTTGCGCAAGAATTCTTGTTTAACGCTCGATGGCGGAAAGTACCAGTTTTGCTCGATAAAAATCAGATCTTCTTTAGATGCCTCGGCGATTGTTTTGCCGTTCCAGATTGCTTTCATAAAAAGTTATCTCCTGACTTATTTAAAACACTTATGCAAACCCTATCAAAGTATAGCACCAGGGAAAGAATATGGGGATGGCCTGACCCTCATGCACTTTTTCAGAATCTCTCTTTAACGAGAATATTCATCTTATACATGGTATTAATGGTTGTCAGCTCGTGATTCTGAAAAAGTGCATGTGGGTCAGCTGGGAAGGGTTTATCGACTCTTCTGTATACTAGCAGCCACTAAAACATACTTGTGGTCAGACGTTAGAGACGTCTCCAGTAAATCGAAGCCGTTATCGTAGAACTGATTCATCACATCCCTTGCGCTCTGATGCCAGTAGCGCCATATGAGCACGGAATCACCACGATCAATATTAAGAGTCCTGGTCCGATCACCAAATTTGACTTGAATGGACAGTGTAACATTAAGCCTGATACTGATAGAACGCATCTTGCTGGCGGCATCATAGACCTTCTCTATCTCATACCACGGGCCTTCAATACCCAGCAGATCGAGTGGCATCCTGAACTGAGTGTCGAATGGCACATCAAAGAACCGCCGCGCACTTTCTGTATCGAGTTTAAGGGCGTATAGGAGTACGTCGTTCTTACCCATGCTCTTGCGAATCGTATGTAGCGCGTCCTCTGGCTGATGCAGGTTAGTGAGAGTACCACCAAACAACAAGACCAAGTTTACAGAATTACTATCATCGAAGAATTCAGTTTTTAGCAAGTCACCAAAACGGTCATATTCAAAATTACGAACATGACCTTCAAAATTAACCCTCCCCCCAAACCACTCCTTAATATTGTGCTCAGCAATATCAATCATAGATTTGCTAGTGTCGATGGCGATATATCGCCCAAGCACCCCAAGCTCAAGTAAATGATTCAATAACTTCTTAACCGGTAAGGCATTGCCCACGCCCAAATCGATAACGTTTACTCGCTTGTGCTGTTTAGCCAACTCAGTAATGAAGTCCTTTTTCTTTTCGAGCAGCTCAATGGTGGACAGCAGCATGTTCGGTATCCCCTGGCCAGCCAACTCATTGGCGTATTTGTCCCAATATTTAGCACCTCCATCAAAATAGCTGTACTGCAAAGGCAATTCTCCGACTGTCTCTATACTATCGAAAATATCGAAGATCTGATCTTGGCTGTAAACTTCGTATAAATGTGACTTGGGATGAGCGTCCTTACGTGACCGACTGTTTATATACTTCTTACCTTGGTCCACCAAGGCTTTCATCAATAAGCGGTTCCTTTCGTTCTCAGCTATAAAGAACCTACCCTCATGCTCGACGATCTCTAGATCATTGCGACCTTGTCGAGCACGTTCGATCCAACTGCCAACCGTATTATCAGCCACATGAAAAAGTTTTTTTACTTCAACATTTCTGTAGTACTGTCTCATGAAATAGATGATCTCATCAATTTAATAGTTGCATGAAGAAGAAAAATGTCTTAACATTACATTAAGCAATTGCTTCGTTTACTCACCTCAAACTAGCACATCTTGTGTGATCTTTCAATGTTCCCACCTCATTCGGTGGGCTGCGTGCACGTGTAATTTTCTAGGAGGTAGGCCACCTCCACCCCTAACTAACCTAACTGAAGTTATGGTTTTGCTATTGCGACCAAGGCTTCGCGAAAGGAGATTATACATGCTTGTAGCTCAAAAAACACTTCAATCTCAGCTAACCACTTTAAATTCCTATAAATTTATCGTACTTAAGCCGGCTCCAAATATGCAGCCAGCGGAGTTCAACCGACACACAGTCTCTGTTATTCAACAAGCTGCATCTAGACTAATCGACCAACAATCGGCACTCATTGTAGAATCCAGTAGCCCGCTAGGCTCACTGAGCATGGTGCGCAAGTATTGGCGCCGTGCTATTCGCCGCTTAGAGAATGCTAGAGCCAGTACGCTCGATCTGGCTAAGCGTAGAAATCTAGAACATGAGCTTGAGGTTATGCAAAGCCTGCCGTTTTCTATCAGCCATCCTGATCCTGATGGCTGGGGAGTGTTTTTTGTAGAAACAGAGATTTGAGTTATGTTTGCTATCTTGATTCACCTCTGTTAGAATGCCGTTATGAGTTCACTCCAAATAGGAATCGTTGGTTTACCTAACGTCGGAAAATCGACATTATTTAATGCGCTAACTGATAATTCCGTACTGGCGGCTAACTACCCTTTTGCGACTATCGAGCCGAATACTGGCGTGGTACCAATTCCAGACATCCGACTTACAAAGTTAGCTGAGCTTTACGACTGTAAAAAAATCGTACCAGCTACTGTTACGTTCGTTGATATTGCCGGGCTTGTCGGTGGTGCTAGCAAGGGCGAAGGCTTGGGTAACAAGTTTTTAGCCAATATACGTGAGTGCCAGGCTATTTGCCAAATTGTACGAGCTTTTAATAACGATGACATCGTGCATGTACATGAACGAGTCGACCCAAGCTCTGACATCGAGATTATTAACACTGAATTAATTCTGGCTGATATTGATACTGCAGAAAAACGTATCGCTTCGTTAACCAAACAAGCCAAGACTGATACAAAAATTCGCCCCTTAATTGAAGAGTTACAAAAAGCACTCACCTATCTTAAAGAGGGCAAGCTGATCAGCAGTACTGATATAGACCTTGAGGCTATTCGTGATCTTCACTTATTGAGTGCTAAGCCGTTCATTTATGTGTTCAATGTAGATGAGCAAGATCTAAGTGATAAAAAACGCAAACAAGAATTATCCGACATCGTGGCCCCCGCCCAAGCTTTATTCGTAAATGCCAAATTAGAAGATGAGCTACACTCCCTAGAACCCGATGAAGTTCAGGAATTATTAGCCAGCTATGGTCAAGATGAGCCAGGATTACAGCAAATCATACATGCTGCCTACGACATCTTGGGTCTCCAGAGTTATTTGACTGCCGGTCCAAAAGAAGTTCGTGCCTGGACAATCCCTAAAGGCGCTACCGCCCCTCAGGCCGCCGGAGTTATACACGGTGATTTTGAACGTGGTTTTATAGCCGCCCAGATTGTAAGTTATAACGATCTTATGGCCGCTGGCTCAGAAACTGCCGCCCGTAGTGCCGGCAAAATTCGTACCGAGGGCAAAACCTATGTCATGCAACCAGACGACGTTGTTGAGTTTAGGTTCAATGTATAAAGTCTAGCTCTTCCCTCTACGTTCACTTTTCAATCTGCATACTGATAAACCTAGCTCTCGAAGACCTGGCTATCTCGCTTTTACAGCCCGCTCTTTAACGAAACACTAACCTATGCATTTAGCTAAGTGGTAGTCAGCTCGCGTTCTGAAAAAGTGAGATAGCCAGGTCTTCGAGAGCAATCTGTGCCAAAAAATTATATAGCATCATAGTATAGTTAGTACCATGACCAAACCAAAACCCGGCAATTATTTGTTCGTACATTATGGCTATGCTGGAGACAAATCAGCACCTACCTTGACTTTATTGGGTGATGGCAATGCTGAATTTGAACATTTAAACCCCAGAGATTCTACCTTGACTCTTAAGTTTGATACCTCAAAACGCCTATGTGTTGGTTGGCATGATTTAGAAACCTCCCGTAGCTACCCTTGCCCTGACCAAGTTGATGTAAGCGATCAATACGATCAGTGCCATCACTGTCGTCACAAAACTGGCTTTAACCCCGCCTTCTATAATTCAGCAAACATCTCCGAACAACAACAAGCTCGCAACCGCCTGCCCCATAGCCTCTATTTAGCCCACTTTGGGCCAGGTATGGTAAAAGTTGGTATTTCTTGGGCGGGCCGTGGTATCGCAAGATTATTAGACCAAGGCGCCCGTAGCGCTATCATACTAAAAACCTATCCAAACGCCGAGGTGGCTAGACAATATGAGGCTAAAATTGCCAAACTCCCCGGCATTGCCGAGACATTGCAAGTTCGCGCTAAGCACAGCGCGTTAAACTCAACATATGATTCTTCTGCCGGAGCCAGTGATCTGCAAAAAGCCATACAGCGTGTGGTTCAAGAGTGTGGCGTCATACCTGAAAAATCCGAACCAATCTTTCTTGATACTTATTATCTTGCAGACAACAAGTTGCTAGCCGGCAAACTAATAGACATGAGCAAACAAAACCACATATCTGGCCAATGCGTCGGCATGATAGGCGGCATTCTAGTTTGCACTCAAGATAGTGAACAGTACACTTTGCCACTCAGCAAGTTAAAAGGCTACCAGGTGGCTCTAAGCTACTCTACAGAACCAATGCAGCACGCGCCACAGCAGATCAGCTTGTTTTGAATTTCCGCAACAAATAGAAGCGTTCTTGATTACCACGGGCGCCGGACACTTCACTGTCGGCTTTAGCCTGAATAACAAAATATTGTTTTGCCCACAATTCAAATTCTTTTAGAATATAGCGACGCATTGAATCATTTTTTATTACACCTTTGTGCTTGGAGCCACTCCCGGCCTCAAATTGAGGCTTTAGCATCGCTACAATTTGGGATTTATCGCTCACTAGAGTGGCTATGTGAGGCAGGACTTCTCGTAAACTTATAAAGCTAACGTCGATTAAGACCATATCGGGGATCTCACCGAGCTTAACACTATTCTTGGCGCTATCGACTGTTATGACACTAGCGAGTACGTCTGGCGACGTCACACGCCTAATATCCGTCTGCTCATGCAGCTCAATTTTGGGGTCATCACGCAAACTAGGGTGTAGCTGATCCGTCCCTACATCAACAGCCACTACTTTTTTAGCACCATGACGCAGCGCATAATCTGTAAAACCACCGGTACTCGAGCCGACATCTAGCACTGTTTTGTCGTTAAAATCCAGGCTCAACATTTCACTAACAGACGCCAACTTTAGGCCAGCCCGCGACACATAGCGCTCCTCGGCCTGAAGTTCAATATCGTCATTCTGACCCACAAAAAAACCAGGCTTAGTTATAGCCCGTCCGTTAACCTTCACTTTGCCAAGCCTAATCAAACTCTCGGCTTGTGACCTAGTAGTAGACAGCCCCCTCAATGCCAGCGTTTGGTCTAGACGGTTCTTAGACATAATCTTGAGTTATTGAACTTGCCCAAAATAGTGCAGTTTGTTCGAGAAATGAGCACCGAAGCGCAGCGTACTTAAGTACGTGAGCATCGAAGCGCAAATTTCTCGGGCGAAATGTGCTGTTTTGGACAAGTTCAATCTTTCGACTCTTGCTCTTGAGCGCGATACAAGGCGCCAGTGCGGAACGGACCGAGGCGTACTTATGTACGGCGAGGGAGTGCCGTAAGCTGGTAACGCAGTAGCGCGCCAAGAGCGGGAGTCGTGTTTTAGTCTTTCTGACGTTCAAGGTATTCACCAGTTCGAGTATCCACCTTCACCACATCCCCAACCTTAATAAAAGCTGGCACTTTAATAACCAGGCCCGTCTCTAAGGTGGCGCTCTTTAGCACACTACTAGTAGTATCACCCTTAACAACATCCTCCGCATACGTAACTGATAAAGCTAGGTTCTTAGGTAAGGCCACATTTATAACCTTGCCATCAAAAAACTCTAGGTTAACAACATTGCCTTCTTTTAAATAAGGCTTGGCTTCTTCAATTAGGTCTTCTGGTAGTTCGAACTGCTCAAAGGTCGCTTCGTCCATAAAAAAGTAGTTAGTACCATCACTATACAGATATTGTACAGTTCGGCTATCTACCTCAGCTGGCGCAACTCGCTCAGAGCCCTTAAAAGTTTTTGGTATAACAGCACCATCTAGCAAACTTTTAAGCCTCACATTCACAATCGATCCACCGCGGCCCATAACCTTTTGCGAATAATCTACAACCCGATATGGCTTGGAATCGAGTTGAATCAGAATGCCTTTTTTAAGATCAGTAATAGAATACATGGCTGCTACTAGTTACTGGCTACAAAAGGTAGCAAAGCTAAAATTCTAGCGCGCTTAATGGCAGTCGAAAGCTGCCTTTGTTGCTTAGTACTCAGGCCAGTGTAACCTCGTTGTTCAATCTGACCATAGATATTTACAAAGCGCTGCAAGACTTTAACGTCTTTATAATCAAAATAGGTTACGTCGTTTTTAAATCGTTTTTTCTGCATAATTATTCTTCCAGTTTAAATTAGAATGGTATTTCACTAAGATCTATTGGTTTGTCGTCTATGTCTTCTATGACTACATCGTCTTTTTTATCGTTTCTAGCCTTTGGGGTAGAACCCGACTGGCTATAACTAGACCGGCTTGCACCTGCATCACCATCGCCGTGACCATCCAAGAAGGTAACGTCGTTTGCTACGACTTCAACCTTGCTGCGCTTCTGTCCGTCTTGTTCCCAACTACGTTGGCTTAAACGACCCATCACCAGGCATTTACGACCTTTTTTGAGATATTGGTTTACAAGCTCGCCTAGTTTGCCCCAAGCTGTAACGTCAAAATAATCAACGGCGTCTTGAGCTTGCCCATCACTACCCTGCCAACTACGGTTAACAGCTAGGCTAAAACTACATACATTTTGGCCGCTGGGTATAGCCCGCAACTCTGGGTCACGAGTTAGATTGCCTAATAATATGACTTGGTTAATACTCTTCGACATGGCGCCCCCTATTCCTCAGTTTTTTTTGACTCTTCAGCTTCTGCAACTTTAGCAGCCTTGTCGGCAGCAAGTTTAAGTGCGATAGCCGCTCGTGGATCAACAGCAGTCAACAAGTAGCGAATCACTTCATCTGATATATTCAGAGTATTCTGCACCTTTTTAACCGATAGGGGTGGTAAATCCAATTCAAAATAACGATAGACAGCATAATCTTGCTGCACGATCTTATAGGCTAATTTCTTTTTGCCCCAATTGTCTTCTTTAGTAATGTTCCCACCATTATCAGCAATAATAGAACGGATTTTGGTGAGTGGCTTTTCTATGTCCATCTCTAAATCCGGGTGGATCAGTATGACTAGTTCGTAATTTTTCATTTGTCTCCTTTGGATCCATCCACATAGCAGCGGAGGAGCTTGAGCTCAACCTCAAGCTGAGTTATTTTATATAGTACTTACAGAGGTAACTGTACTATAAAATAACATATTTTACAAGTAAAGTGGTAGAATAGTCCTATGTTCAGTCGTTCTTTGCGTCTTGCTTACCGCGAGTTGATTAGCAATCATCGTGATCGCGTATCTTTTTGGGTGCTCGTTGGGTTCTTAATAACATATATCACTGCTCGATTGTTAGTGAAAGCTTACCCGGCACTGTTCTTTCATATTCATGGTGTTCATGTACATCACTTTACGTATGGTATCTTTGTGCTAGCTATAACCGGGTTCTTATCTCTTACCAAGCCTGGGGCTGCGCCTGACTGGTTAGCCGCCTTCTATGGTTTGGGTCTGGCGCTAGCGTTTGATGAGTTTGCCATGTGGGTGCGTTTGACAGACAGTTACAGCCTTTACCGATCCGAAAACGCTATGGTTATCATCTTAGTGCTATTACTGACTGTGGTTTATTTGATTACTTGGCTCAAGAGAGCCGTTCACCACATTCGCAACTAATCAATCGCTGCCAAGGCTTAACTCATCCATGCTGCTTATCAACACATCACGCGGTCTAGCACCATCGGCCGGGCCAATAATACCTTGCTCTTCCATAGACTCTATTAGTCTGGCAGCCCTAGCATAACCAACCCTAAGGCGGCGTTGCAGCAAGCTGGCACTAGCTTTGCCACTTTCAAACACCACTCTTACGGCTTCTTTATACATATCGTCGTCACCACCACCGTCAAAGTCCATGACTATACTGCCTTTGCCGCTGAGCTGGACTGGCTGAGCCAGAATCTCAGGGTCATATTCTGGTGGGCGTTGCAGACGAAGATGATCGGTAATCTTCATCACTTCTTCATCCATAGTCCAAGCGCCCTGAATACGTTTTGGTTTAGACATCTGAGGAGTCAGGAGCAACATGTCACCCTGACCTAATAACTTCTCGGCACCTACTTGATCTAAAATCGTACGACTATCTACCTGGCTGGCAACAGTAAAAGCTATACGAGCTGGAACGTTGGCTTTTATAAGCCCGGTAATGACATCTACACTAGGGCGCTGGGTAGCCAATACAAGATGTATACCAACTGCCCGCGCCTTTTGGGCTAGACGAACAATCAACGCCTCCACATCACGAGCGGCCAACATCATAAGATCAGCTAGCTCGTCGATAACTATCACGATATAAGGCATACTCTCTTCACGCTTGCGTTGATTGTAGCTTTTTATGTCACGCAGCCTTTCTTCGGCTAACAAACTATATCGTCTTTCCATTTCGTTGATAGCCCATTTAAGAGCGCTTATGCATTTTTCTGGCTGGGTGATGACTGGCGCTAATAGATGTGGAATATCGTTATAAGGGATCATCTCAACTTGTTTAGGATCAACAAGGATCAACTTCATCTCTGCCGGGCTATTGCGATACAGCAAGCTAGCCAGCAAGGTGTTAATCATAACTGACTTACCAGAACCTGTCTGACCAGCAATCAGCAAATGCGGCATTTTATCGAGTTCACCAATCATAGATTCACCGGCAATGTCACGGCCTATAGCAAAGCTAAGTGGCGCTTTGCTGTGCTGCCACTGGGACGACATCAATACGCCATGCAAGCGTACATCAGCTGCCCGGCGATTCGGCACTTCAATACCAACAACGCTTTGACCAGGAATCGGCGCCTCAATGCGTATTGATTGAGCTGCTAAGTTTAAGGATATATTAGTCTCTAGGGCAGTTATGCGAGTAAGCTTAACTCCAGCCGGCGGTTTAAGTGTGTATTGAGTGACTTTAGGCCCAATATTAGCACCTTCCATTTCTACGTCTATACTAAACTCGTTAAGAGTGTCTTTTATAATCTGGGCATTATGCTTAACATCACCAGCGTCGGCCGGTTGCTGTTTTTTCTCTAATAGTTCTAAGCTAGGTGGCTGCCAGTTGGGATCAGTAGCAATCGTTAGAGCTTGCTGGTCATCATGCTGGGTGCGCTCCATACTATTCTTAAAGGAGCTGTGCTTTGGCCTGGATTCATCTTGAACAATCGGCACGCCTTCGTTGAGTTTAAGTTCACCAATCTTGGTACTTTTTTTATCGAGAGCAGCAACTCGCTCAATCACTTCTCTATTGTTGTTGTCGCCGTATGGCTCACTCTTAACTAGACTAGCTAGGGTCCGCATTATAGATAGCGGCGAAAGGCGCAGCAAAAATAGCACTGTTATTATAGCCAGCACAAATAGCACAAAACCAGCTGCTCTAGCATCTAGTAGGGCTAGCATAAAATGATCCACACCATAGCCAATCAAACCACCACCACCGCCTTGTAGCGACAACTGCAGATCTTTAGGCTTGTCTACAAATAGCTGCAAAAAACCGGCAGTAAAGCTAATAAATAAGATTGTCGCAACATGAACCACTGGCGATAATCGATTATCTTCGGCTCTAAAAGTCTCAATAGCAATATAGGCAAACACTAGGGGCACTACATAAATAGTCCATCCGATTGACCACAATCCGGCATGCAATAACCATGCCATAACCGGTCCGCCTGCCCCAAACATCGCAACAATTAACAGAGCTGTGAGCACCAATAAAAAGACCGCACCAGCTTGATTCCAAAAACCAACTGGTAACAGATATTCTGGTTTATTGGATTTTTTGTAAGATCTTTTTCTTTTAGCCATTGCTACTACCCTAGCGATTTTCTGTAATTATTATACCATAAATTACCATAGGCTAGTTTTTGTACCTGACCCACACTCGCTTTTTTATCCAAAGGGGGTATAAGCGTAGTGCAACCGGAAACGAGCTAGCTCGTTCCGCGTGTAACGCACCCGAGGGATAAAAAAGCGAGCGTGGGTCAGGTTTTATACTGGCAAAAGCTAGGACTCAGACACAAGATCAGCTTTGACTTTAGTAGCCAGTTGAGTGATTCAACCCTTGTGACGATACTGGGCAATTACTATAGCAGCACCCTCTTCACGATCTGTTTTGACTCTTTCAACGATACCATTAATCGTACCGTGGCCAGTCAAGCAACAGGCTAGGGCTTACTCGTTATTCCGAGAACCCGCCTCGCGTTCAGCAGACACTCCAGGCAATGGATGTGACGAATAAACAGCTTCCGTGGCAGCTACAGGTCTTGGTGCGATAGGCTCTTGCCTGATTTGTGATTGTTCACGTTGCGATTGGGGCTGAGCTTGAGGCTGGAACTGTGGCTGGCTAGACTGTGACGAAATTTCATTTATTACTGGAATAATAACCGGCGTACGTCGTGTTTTGTCATATAGGATGTGGCCAATGTCGTCTTTGATCTCTTTCTTGATACTGTCTAGCTCTATACGGCGACCAGCGCCAAAACTACGGGCAACTTTTTGCTTAAGATATTGGCGGATAGTATCCATCAACTCTTCGCTACCCTTCATATATATGAAACCACGGCTGATGATATCCGGGCTGGTTAGCAGACGCCCAGTCTTTTTGCTAATCGTTAGCACTACCACGAACATGCCCTCACTAGACATATGTACGCGGTCCTTTAGCACTACTTCGCTCACGACTGCACCTGAATCATCGTACATAATGCCACCGACAGTTATTCGGCCGGTCTTTTTAGCTAAGCCGTCATGACTAATCTCAATAACATCACCACTATCGCTCACGAGAATATTTTCGCGAGGCACACCACACTTCTCGGCTAATTCAGCATTGTGCACCAACATGTGAAACTCACCATGAATCGGCAAATAATATTTTGGCTGCAAAAGTTTTATAAGTTTTACGTGATCATCATAATAGGCGTGACCCGAAAGATGCAAAGGGCCAACATCATCTAGATGAGCCTTACGGTCCTGCAAAACATCAGAACCTTCACGCATCAAGTTATCAACAGTTCTAACTATGTATTTTTCGTTACCAGGGATCTCACTGGCGCTCAACACAATAATGTCACTATGTTTGACCTTTATATGCTTATGGATTCCAGAGGCCATACGATTCAATACCGCATTAAATTCACCTTGCGAACCAGTACATACTATAACTGTCTGACTGTCTGGAAGCTTAGCTAGCTCTTCCATCCGCACAATCACATCTTTAGGCACTTTAACAACTTCGGATCTCAAAGCCACCTCTATATTTTGCAACATACTATAACCAGCAAGCGCAACCTTACGATTATGCATTTGGGCCTGTTCTAGAATCATCTGAATCCGGTGGATCTGTGAGCTAAAAGTTGCCACAATAATACGGCTGCCTGCATGTCGAGCCATAATATTGCCAAAAGTTTCGGCAATCTCATACTCACCGTGGGAGTGCGAGCCTTGACTCTCGCAGTTAGTAGATTCATTCATGAGCAACAAGATTTTTTCTTCGCGGGCAATCTGCTGCAGACGATCAAGATCCACCTTGCGACCATCAACTGGTCGCTCTTCAAAGCGCCAGTCACCCGTATCCATTAATACACCCACTGGGGTGCGAATAATCACAGCTGTGGCATCAGGTATGGAGTGCGCCATTCTTATTAGCTCAATACTAAAACTTTCACCCAACTGCACACGTTCATGTGCCTCAGGATTCATGACATTGTATATGGGGCGGTAATTGGTATCAGACTCTTCCATCATCCTCTCGACCATGGCCAGTGTAAATTTGCTACCGTAAATTGGCACAGGTAAGCGATGTAGAAGATGCCGCACTCCCCCAATATGATCAAGGTGACCATGAGTAAATACAATACCGCGAATCTTGTGCTTATTTTGCTCAAGATAGCTGATGTCTGGCACAATGTAATTAATACCTGGATAATCGGCACCAGGGAAAAGCAGACCCATATCAATTATAATAATGTCGTTTTTGTATTCGATGGCCATCATGTTTTTGCCAATCGTCATTTCGCCCAGGCCACCTATCGGTATTATCTTGAGGGTTGGCTCGCTTGATTGATTGGGTAAGCGACGCTGATTTAGCGTAAACTGTTGACCGCCGTAGCCGTTATAAATTGACTTATTAACTGGCACGTCGATTTGATGCTGGCTAGCAACCTGACCAACCATTTCGCTGGTTCGGCGTGTTGCTCGTTGAACCTCGCCGCGACGGATCTGCGTTTTAGCCAGCACAGTGTTGCTTTCTTGTGGTCGAGCACCTCGGTTATCGCCGTTCGATTGGTTACCGCCATTATAGCGGCGTCCCTGTTGTGGTCGG